>CAYVJP010000089.1:0-10155 GCA_964451745.1 uncultured Anaerolineaceae bacterium
TTCGAGCACCTGCGGAACATGGAGGTGTACCGCTCAGCGCGGCGGCGTAGCCGTCGTCCCCCGTCACGTGGATGACCGTGACGCGCTCCACGAGCCGCGGCAGGGCCTCGGCTACCGCGGTGTTGAACCGCCGGACCGCCTGCGATCCACCGAAGATCAGGAGGACGCGGGCCTCGGGTGGGATCCCCAGGCGCTCGCGGGCGGCCACACGATCCACCCCACGGGTCTCACGGATCGGAGTCCCGGTCGTGTAGCACGGACGACCGGGCGCGGCCGCGGCCAGCGCCGCGCAGGTCGCCTCGTAGGACACCGCGAGCGCGTCGGCGAGGCGCGCGGTGGCACGCACAGCTCGGCCCGGGACGACATTGCCCTCCCAGAGCACGACCGGGATGCCGAGTGGCGCCGCGGCCATCAGCACCGGGACCGCCACGTACCCACCGGTCGTGAAGATCGCGGCCGGGCGCTCGAGGGCGAGGATGGCGGCCGCCTGCGGCACGGAGGCGCCCAGGCGGACCGGATCCAGGACGACATGGGCGTCGGCCTCGACGGACCGCAGGGAGCGCAGGGCAAGGCGGCGCAACGGCAGGCCGGCGGCCGGGACGATCGCCCCTTCCAATCCGCGATGGCCGCCGATCCAGCGGACGTCAGCGCCGTCCGCTCGCGCGCGCAGCGACCGGGCGACGGCCAGTGCCGGGTAGATGTGTCCGCCCGTTCCCCCAGCCGCGATGAGCAGTCGCATCGTCGTTCCAGGTCCCCTTTTCGATGGTCTCGCGGGAGATCGACAGGAGGATCCCGACGGCCGCGAAGCTGATGATGAGCGATGAGCCGCCGGCGCTCAGGAACGGGAGCGTGATGCCGGTGATCGGCACCAGCGTGACGACGACGGCGATGTTGATGAAGGCCTGGATGCACAGCCAGCCGGTGATCCCGGCGGCCAGGAGGGCACCGAACGTGTCCGGCGCGGCCAGTGCGACCCGAGCGCCAGAGTACGCCAGACCGGCGAACAGGGCGATCACGATGACCGCCCCGACGAGGCCGAACTCCTGCCCGACCTCGGCGAAGATGAAGTCGTTGAAGGCGTTGGGGACCGACACCATGCTCTGGCCGAGGCCGCGGCCGGCGATCCCGCCCGCACCCAGTGCCAGGAGCCCCTGGACCGTGTGGAAGCCTGCGCCCAGCTCATCGACCCAGGGGTTCAGCCAGATCCGGATCCGCTCCATCTGGTATCCGCGCAAGCCCAGGAAGAGCGCCCCCATGACGGCGCCCGAGAACAGGACCGTGAGGTGCAGCAGGTTCGCTCCCGCGACGAAGAACATCATAAAACCGGTCAGGGTGAGGACCGTGGTCGTCCCGAGGTCCGGCTCGCGGAACACGAGGAAGGCGACCGGGGCCAGGATGATCAGGAACGGCACGGTGCCACTCCAGAACCCGTGGATCTTGGTCCCGCGCTTGGCCATCCAGTGGGCGAGATAGATCACGAGGGCGAGCTTGGCAACCTCCGCCGGGTGGATCGCCGGCAGTGGGCCGAGCTGGAGCCAGCGGGCGGATCCGCCCACCGAGATCGGCCGCAACGGTCCCATCGGCGGCAGGAGCACCACGGCCAGCAGGACCAGCGCCACGATGAAGAACGGGACCGAGATGAGCCGCAGGTAGCGGTAATCCACCCGCATCATCGCGACCATCGCGATGACCCCCAGCAGCGCCCACTGGATCTGCGGACCGACGGTGGCGAACGTGTCGTCCTCGGACAGGTAGCCGCGCATCGCCGACGAGGAGTAGACCATCAGGATGCCGATCGCGGAGAGGGCGACGACCACCACCAGGATCATGTAGTCCGCCTGGTGCCGCTCCCGTTGCAGGACCTGCGTCGGGTTCTTGGCGGGCGACCGATTGGCGGTCCGCCGCACATCGACGCCCTTGACGGGCTCGACGCCAGGATCCGGGTCCGGCCGTCGTCCGAACCGGCCGATCGGGGGCGCGAGGTTCATCGGTCCCTCCCCTGGCGCGCGGCGGCGAGCCCCGCCACGGCCTCCTTGAACGCCCGGCCGCGGGCGGCGTAGTCCACGAACATGTCGAAGCTGGCGGCCGCCGGGCTCAGCAGCACGGTCGCGGGGCCGGCGCCGGGTCCGGCGGCGGCGAGCGCCTCCCGGGCGATGACGTCGGCGCGGTCGACGGCTTCCTCGAGGGTGGCGGCGCGCTCCACGCGGGCCAGGCCGGCGGCGGCGAAGGAGCGGCCCAGCGCCGGGCCGCTCTCACCGATGACCACCGCCGCGACGGCCCGCTCGGCGACGACCGGTGGGAGGCCGGACAGGTCCACGCCCTTGTCCCGGCCCCCGGCGATGAGGACCACCGGTGCATCGAATGCCCGGAGGGCGGCGATGACCGCATCGGGCTGCGTGCCCTGCGAATCGTTGACGAAGCGGACGCCATCGATGAGCGCGACCGATTCGAGGCGGTGCTCCACCCCGGAGAACGTGGCGGCGGCCTCGCGGATCGCATCGGGCGCGACCCCGAACAGGAGGCCCGCGGCGATCGCACCCAGGGCATTCGCCACGTTGTGCGCACCGGGAATGGCCAGCTCGCCGATCGGCATGATGCGGCCGCCCGGGCCGGTCGCCGCGACCCCGCCCCCCGCGATGGGGAGCCGCTGCACGCCCGCGGCCACGATCCAGCCGTCCACGACCCCGACGCCGCCGGGCATCGGGCGGTCGCGCCGGGTCATGACCGTCGGCGCTGCCCCGAGACCCGCATATCCGGCCACCACCGGGTCCTCGGCGTTGAGGATGAGCGCACCGTCGGGATCCACGAGCTCGGCGAGCCGGCGCTTGACGCGTCGGTACGCTTCCATCGACCCGTGCCGGTCGAGATGGTCGGAGGTGACGTTGGTGTAGAGCGCGACCGTCGTCCCGCGCGACAGCGTGGGCAGCTGCAACTCGGAGAGCTCGTAGACCACGCGGTGGCCCGGTGTCAGCTCGGGCAGGCGCTCCACGATCGGAACCCCGATGTTCCCGCCCAGCACGACCGGGTGTGAGGGATCCGCGGCGAGGATGGCGGCGGTCAGCGCCGAGGTCGTCGTCTTGCCCTTGGTCCCGGTGACCCCCACGGTCGGCGCGACGCACAGGCGCAGGAACAGGTCGGGCTCCGACACGAGCGCGGGCGCGGATGGGTCACCCGAGGCGCGGTCGGCGACCAGGCGCGCGAGGGCGGCGCGCAGTCGGGGTTCGGTCGTGGGGAAATCGGGATTGATCGATGGCGACGTGGTCACGAGGGCGGCACCCGCCCACGTCGCCGCCGGATCCACGTCCGGACCCAGGGCCAGGGTCACGCGGCGACCCTCGAGGGCCGCGATCGCGGCGGCGAGGTCGGCGGCCGGTCGCCCGTCATGGATCGTGACGCGCGCACCCTGGTCGACGAGGAATCGGGCCAGCGCGATCCCGCTGCGGGCGAAGCCCAGGACGGTGACCGGTCGGTCGCGCAGGGCACCGGCACGGATCGCGTCCATGGTCAGGCGGTCGGGATCGATCGGGGCGGTCGTGGGCGTGGTCATGACCGTCACTGCAACCGGTCCAGGGACGCCAGGAACAGGGTCACCCCGAGGAGTGCCGCGAGGATCCCCACGATCCAGAACCGGATCGTGATCTTCTCCTCGTCCCACCCACCCAGCTCGAAGTGGTGGTGCAAGGGGGCCATCCGGAACACGCGCTTGCCACCCGAGAGCCGGAAGTAGCCGACCTGGATGATCACCGAGACCGTCTCGACGACGAAGATGATCCCGATGAGCGGCAGCACGAGGATCTGGCCGGTGATGAGCGCGGTCACCGCGAGCGTCGCTCCCAGCGACAACGCCCCCGAGTCGCCGATGAAGATCTGGGCCGGGTGGACGTTGAACCAGAGGAAGCCCAGCAGGGCGCCGATGATCAGGGCGCACAACAGGGCGAGGTTGGCCTGGTTGGGAACGTTGAGCAGCGCGATCAGCATGTACGCGACGAAGGCGATCGCGACCGTCCCCCCGGAGAGGCCGTCGAGACCGTCGGTCAGATTCACCCCGTTGGCGGCGGCCACGATGGCGAACGCGCCGAACAGCACGTACAACCACGGGTCGATCTGGACCGGGCCGACGAACGGGACCGCGATGGCGGTGATGGCGTAGGTCTGCTGGATCTGCCATGCGGCCACGAAGGCCACGACGGTCAGCCAGATCAGCTTCTGGCGGGCGCGGATCCCTTCGCCGGTCTTGGCGTTGAGGTAGTCATCGAAGGCCCCGAGGGCGCCCACGCCCGCGAGTGCCGCGAGTGGCGCGAAGGTCGCGGCGTCGGGCTCGCGCAGGAAGAAGAAGATCCCCAGGACCACCAGGACGATGAGCAGACCGCCCATCGTCGGCGTCCCTTCCTTCGCGTAGTGGCTTTCGGGGCCTTCTTCCCGGATGCGCTTGCCGAACCCGACCGCGTGCAGGAACCGGATGTAGGGGGGCATGAGGATGACCACGAGCGCGAACGCCATGAGCAGGCCCTGGATCAGCTCGACGGTCACGAGGCCTCGTCTCCCAGTTCGCGGCGGAGCGCGCCGACGAGCCGATCGAGCGCGATCCCGCGCGAGGCCTTGACCAGGATCGTGTCGCCATCGCGCATCCGCGGCCGCAGGACCTCCAGCGCGTCGTCGGCATCGGCGACGTGATGGATGCGCGTCGGATCGAGCCCCGCGGTCAGGGCACCGTCCACGATCCCGCGGGCGTCGTGGCCCACGACGATGAGCAGCTCGGCGGTGCGCGCCGCAGCCTCGCCGACCGCGAGGTGGCCGGCGTCGTGGCCTTCGCCCAGCTCGAGCATCTCGCCGAGGACCGCGACGTGGCGGCCCGGCAGGCCGGCCAGGAGGTCCAGCGCCGCCAACACGGATCCGGGCGACGCGTTGTAGCTGTCATCGATGACGGTGGCCCCGGGCAGTCGGACGACCTCGGCGCGGTGTGGCGCACGCCAGCCGGTTCGCAACCCTTCCGCGATCCGATCGAGGCCGATCCCGGCGGCGATCCCGACGGCGGCGGCGGCGAGGGCGTTGTGGACCGACAGGCGACCCAGCGCCGGGATGGCCACGCGGCGCTCATCACGTGGGGTGACGAGCCGGAAGCGCATCCCGTCGAAACCGGCGGACACGACCTCGTCGGCGCGGACATCGGCGTCAGCGGCGAACCCGTACCGGACGATGCGCGCCGCCGTCCGGCGGTCCATCCGCGCGACGATCGGATCGTCGGCGTTGAGCACGGCCGTGCCATCGGCCGGGAGGGCCTCGACCAGTTCCGCCTTGGCGCGCTCCACGGCTTCCAACGAGCCGATGCGTGACAGATGCACGGCCTGGACCGCCGTCACGACGCCGATCGAGGGCCGTCCGATGGCCGCCAGGTCGGCGATCTCACCGCCGACGTACATCCCCATCTCGAGCACGAGCGCCCCGTGCTGTGGGCCCAGGCGAAGCACCGTCAACGGCAGTCCGATCTCGTTGTTCTGGTTCCCCTCGCTCTTGAGCGTCGCGAACGTGGTCGCGAGGACCGCGGCGACGGCCTCCTTCGCCGATGTCTTGGCGATGCTGCCCGTGATCCCGACGGCGAGCGGGGCGAACCGCGTCCGCCAACCCGCGGCCACCGCACCCAGCGCCGCGGTGGCGTCGGTGACGCGGATGACCGTCACGTCCCCGAGGCCGGCAGGGTCGGCGGGCGGACGGGTCACGAGGAGCGCCGCAGCGCCGGCCCGAACGGCTTCGCCCAGGTGGGCGTGTCCATCGGTCCGCTCGCCCGGAAGCGCCACGAAGAGATTGCCCGCGCCGACGAGACGGGAGTCCACCGCTGCCCCGCGTACGGCACGGTCGGAGCGGGCCAGCAGCCGCCCGCCGGTCAGGCGCACCAGGTCGTCGGCGGTCAGGGCGGGACCCGCGGGATCGGGAAGCGCCGCGACCGAGGGGTCGGCGTCGGTCACGGGCGGCAGTGTCGCACGACCACCGTTCACCGGTCGGAACCGTCGCCGGTGACCTCGGACGGGCGGTCGGTCAACAGGTCCGGAGTGGTGATGGCGTTGGTCGCGATCCGTCGGAAGAGTTCGAACGACATGACCGGCATCTCCAGCTGGCCGACACGCGCGACGGTGGGTCGGCCTTCCTCGATCCGGACAGCGATGACGAGGTCCGGCACACCGGGTTCCCGGGCGATGTATCCGACGAACGAGTAGTTGAAGAGGTTGTGTTTCCAGTTCCCGCGGCCGTCGTTCGCCTCCGAGTCCCAGATCTGGGCCGTGCCGGTCTTGCCACCCACGTAGTAGCCGGGCACCTTGGTCCGGTCCCGGTAGAACGGGACTTCCTCCACGACGTGATCGAGCATGCGGACGAGGTCCGGGGTGATCGATGGCTCGACCACCCGGCCACGCGAGGTCGCCGTGATGTCGGTGTCACCGATCGCCTTGACCACGTGCGGCTGGACCAGCGACCCGCCGTTGACGAGGGCCGCGAACGCCGTCGCAAGCTGGATCGGCGTCACGGCCACGCCCTGGCCGAAGGACGCGTTCGCGAGATCGATCTCGCGCCACGGCGTCAGGCCGGGGTCACGCACGATCCCCTGGACCTCGCCGGCGACGTCGATCCCCGTTGGCCGGCCGTAGCCCAGCTTGACCCACGTGTCGTAGAGCATCGCGCCGGCTTCATCCACCGTGTCGGCGAGCGAGAGCGCGACCTTCGCCGCGACGACATTGCGCGAATAGGCGATCCCGTCCTCGAACGTGATCCAGCCCATCCCCTTGCGGTCCGCGTTGTCGATCTTGGTGCGCTTCCCGTCCAGGCGCAGGGTCCCGACGTCCTTGATCTTGGTGGAGCGCGTGACGGCGCCGGATTCCAGCGCGGTGACGGCCGTCATCATCTTGAAGACCGAGCCCGGTTCGTACACGTTCGAGACCACGGGGTCGATGAACCGGCCGGGCGCGGACGACGCGATCGAGGCGTACTGGTTGGCGTCGTAGGACGGGTAGGTAGCCTCGGCGTAGACCTCGCCCGTATACGGGTCCAGCACGACCGCCGACACGCTCTTGGCCTTGTCGGCGATCCACGCTGCCAGCAGCTCCTGCTCGAGCGCCAGCTGCAGGCTCGCGTCGATCGTGAGCCGGAGGTCCTCCCCGATCACGCCGGGGGCCTTGACCTCGGCCGTCTCGGGCATCGACCGGCCGTTGATGTCGCGGTGGGCCACGAGGACGCGCGGCGAGCCCGCGAGGATCTCCTGGTAGAACTGCTCGACACCGTACTGCCCCGCGTTCTCCCGGTTGACGAACCCCAGCAGATGCGCGGCGAGCGAGGAATCGGGGCCGCCGCCGGCCTGCGGGTAGACGCGCTCGGGCTCCGACTCGAGGGAGATCCCGAAGATGCGCTTCTCGCGGGATGCCGCGCGGATCTGGTCGGAGAGCGACGGCTCGATGCCACGAGCCAGGATCACGTAGGGCTTGTCGCTCGAGAGCCGCTCATGGAGGGTCGCCGTCGCGGCGTCATCGAGGCCAAGGAGCCGGACGAGCTCGGCCTCCGTCTGGATGCGCTCGGCCCGCGTCAGCTGGTTCGGAGCGGCCACCAGGCGATCGCGCTCCACGGTCGTGGCCAGCAGGACCGTCCCGGATCGATCGTAGATCTCGCCGCGGCGGCTGGGCACTTCGATGGTCGTGGTCGTCTGCGCCAGGGCGCGGTCGGCGAGTTCGGCGCCGCGGACGATCTGCCAGTACGCGGTGCGCGCCACGAGGGCCATCGATCCCACGATGAAGAACATCAACAGGACGAGGAGGCGGCGGCGGGAATCGGTGCGTCCCAGCATCGATCGTCAGGCTCCGTCGATCAGCGCGCGGGCAGGACGATGGGCTCGCCGAGCTGGCCGAGGCCGCCGTCGAGCGCGAGCTTGCGGATGGCGGGCTCTCGGCCCAGGCGGCTCACATCGGATCGAAGCTCCTGCAGGCGCGCCGTGAGCCGGTCGCCCTCCACCTGGAGCCGCCCGATGTCGTAGGTCGTCGCCGACACCCGGACTTCCTGCGCGAGCGAGAAGAAGGCGAGCATGAACGCGACGACGATCCCGCCGAGCACCAGGGCCGGTCGGTTGGTCCCGCGTCGTGCCCGGACCGCCGCCCTGGCGCGACGACGTGGGAGAGCGGGCGCGTCCGCCGCCCGTGGCGCCCCCGGGGCGCGTGGCAGCGCGATCGTGCGTGGTCGAGCGCCCTCGTAGACGGCCATCGGATCAGTCGCCCAGTGCGAAGCGGTAGCGTGGCGAGCGCGGGTCGAGGAAGGTCAGCGGGTCGGACGGAGCGGCGGCCCCCCACTCGTCGAGCTCGAATGCGGCCGCATCGTGGTGGGTGGCGCGGTCGTTCCGTTCGCGCACCTCGTGCTGGCGACGGCCATACGACTTGCGACGGCTGGACTGGTGGCGCTTGCTCATGGGGGCTCCTCCTTCCGTTCCGATCCCGTGGTGCTCAGGCGGCGAGACGCTCGGCGGCCCGCAGACGGGCGCTCCGGGCGCGAGGATTGGCCTCGATCTCGGCGGCCGACGGCGTCAGCGACGGCCGGGTCACGAGGCGGAGTCGGGGGTTCCGGCCACAGACGCAGACCGGGATCTCAGGCGGACAGACGCAACCCCGCCGCTCGGCGGCCAGGAAGCGCTTGACGATGCGGTCCTCGAGGGAGTGGTAGCTGAGGACGACGAGCCGACCTCCCGGTCGCAGCAGATCGAGTGCGGCGGCCAGGCCGTCGTGGAGGGCCTCCATCTCCTCGTTGACGGCGATGCGCAGGGCCTGGAAGACGCGCGTCGCGGGATGCGTCCGGCGCGGCTGGCGAGGATTCGCGGGGACCACCCGCTCCACGAGGGCGGCCAATTCCTCGGCGGTGGTGATCGGCGCGCTGCGACGGGCGTCGACGACCGCGCGCGCGATCCGCCCGGCCTTGGGTTCTTCGCCATAGCGACGGAAGAGCGCGGTCAGTTCGTTCGCGTCGAGCGTCGCCAGCAATTCGGATGCCGGGACGCCGCGGCTCGTATCGAAGCGCATGTCCAGCGGTCCACCGGCACGGAACCCGAAACCCCGCTCGGTGTCCGCGAGCTGGTAGCTGGAGAGGCCCAGGTCGAAGAGTGCGCCGTCGACGCGGGCGAATCCGGCGTCGGGCGCGACGGTGGCGAGATCGCGGAAGTTGGCCTGGCGCAGGACGAGGCGATCCCCGAAGCGGGGGCGGAGGCGGCCGGCCACTCTGGCGATGGCCGCCCCATCGGCGTCGAGACCGAGGAGGCGGCCATCAGGGTCGGTCGCCTCCAGGATCCGCTCGGTGTGCCCACCGCCGCCGAGGGTGGCGTCGATCTGGAGGCTTCCCGGGGCAGGCGCGAGCATCGACATGACCTCGGCCGCGAGCACCGGGATGTGCCCAACCTCCATCTCTCCTCCACCTCGTCGATCGGATCCCGAGCGGACCCTGGAAGCGCATCTGGTCGGGAGCTAGATCCCCAGGCCCTGGAAGGCCTGCGCCAGCTCCTGCGGGTCGTCGAGTCCCTCGCCGTAGGTCGCCCACGTCGCCGGGACCCAGATCTCCGCGTGATCGCGCGAGCCGACGACCACGGCTTCGTTGCCGAGGGCGATCGACTCGCGCAGGAAGGCCGGCAGCAGGATCCGGCCCTGTCGGTCGAGTTCGACCTCCGCGGCGCCGGCGAACACGAATCGCTGGAACCGACGCGAGGCCTGGTCGGTGATGGGCAGGGCCGCGACCTTGGCCGCGAGCTCGTCCCAACCGGCCTGGGTATGGATGGCCAGACAGGCATCGAGCCAGCGTGAGACGACCGCTCCGGCGCCCAATTGGACGCGGAACTTCGCGGGGACGGCGATCCGTCCCTTCTCGTCCACCGTGTGCCGGTACTCGCCGGTGAACACCCGAGGGCGCTCCTTGGTGCTGCCAGGGCCTGGTCCGAACCCGTGGCGGGGAGGGTCAGGTACGTCGTGCGCGGCTAGGCCGGCAGAATCCCCACTTCCCACCACTTTGGACCACTTCGATGCATTCTAGCGGGCAATCGACCCACGTCAATGCCGATTTCGCACATGAGCCGAGCTGCGTCTCGCTGTGGCCGGCGATCGGGAGGGTGGCTTGGGCGACGGCGGGAGCGGCCGGGTCGCGCGGCGG
>CAYVJP010000090.1:0-10080 GCA_964451745.1 uncultured Anaerolineaceae bacterium
GTAGCGCCCCTGGACGAGGCTGCTCGCGCAGTTGCCGACGCCGACGATGGCGACCCGGATCTTGCCGTCGCCGCGGCGCCCGGCGCCTGCCCACGTGTTGGACGGCGTCGCGCCGTTCTTGCTGGTGCCGTTGCCGTTCTTGCTCACTGCTGTTCTCCGTTGCTCCCGGTGGACTGGGCTGGTGGGGACTGATCGTGGATGGTGGATGGCTGCTGGTTGGCTTGCGAGCGGACATGGAGGATCCGCTGGATGACGGTGAGGGTGGCACCGATCGAGATGATGATGAGCGCCCACTCGAGGGCCTTGATATCCGGCGCATCGGTCAGGATGAGCCCGATCGAGAGGATGACGAGCCGGATCTCCCGCGGCATGATCCCGACCGCGGCCATGCCGGTCCCGGCCGTGAACCCAAGGCCCTCGGACTTGGCCCGGACGTAGCTGACCATGAAGGCGGAACCCATCGCGATCGCGGCCAGGATGGGCACCCGCGTATGGCCGCCCAGCTCGCCGCCGATGATGATCCCGGTATAGACGATCACCTCGCCCCAGCGGTCGAAGACCGAATCCATGAAGGCGCCCAGGCGACTGACCTTGCCCGTGGCGCGGGCGAGCGTCCCGTCGAACATGTCGAACGCCCCGCCGATGAAGACGACGATGCCGCCGATCGTGAAGCGCTCGAGGGCGACCAGGCCGGCGCCGGTGACGGTGATGGCGAACCCGATCAGGGTCAGCATGTCCGGCGTCAGCCCGAGCCGACCCATCGCCAGGGCGATCGGTTCGAAGATGCGCTTGACGCGGGCGCGCGAATCGTTGGAGATCGTCATCGGGGTGCGGTCAGCTCGCGATGCCGAGGATCGCGCGTTCGCGCTCCGCGACCTCGCCGAATGCCTCGGCGCGCAACGTCACGACGGTCTCGCGACCGACCCGCCGGGTGTCCACCAAGCCGGCGACGCGCAGCCGCTTGAGGTGGTGGCTCACGAGCGGTTGACTCAGGCCGACGTGGGCGATGAGTTCGGCGACGCTCGCCTCGCCGTCCGCGAGTCGGCGGACGATGCGCAGGCGGTTCACGTCGGCGAGGGCCTTGTGGAAGGCGCGCAGCTCGCGGAGCTCTTCGGGCTGGAGCACGATCGAGGCGATCGTGGAGCGGAACCGGGCGGGCGTCGGCACGGGGTGGGGGATCTCCGGGGTCGCGGCGGTCGCCGCGTTCGTCGCATCAACGATGGTTGATATCAACGGGCGTTGATGCTACGGTCGGACGCGTCGCATGTCAAACAGTCAACGGTGCGGCTAGTCTTCCGTCGCGCCGGTCTGCGTCACAGGATGTCGCCGAAATCTGCGCAAACGGCATCCAGGCAACCTTTCCGCTCGCGGACCGAACCGCTATGAGCTCCCGTGCTCTGGGCGCGCCGTCTTGGTCGACATACATCCAGAATGAATGACCGTCCGCAAAGAGGGCTGACGCGCCGAACGCCTTTGCTGCCCCCTCGACGCTGCCCAGCCACAACTCGTCCACCGTGACCCATCCCTCACCGGCGAGGTTGGCGGCGTCTATCTTCTCGTCGAGTTCGCGGGCGGATTCAGGTGGCCAGACGTAGTAGCCATCGCCACCGACCCAACACGAGACGCCGAAGTCCTTAGCCATTCGCTGCATGGCTGCGTCTTCGGCATCGAGGACCCGCGTTGCGCCGACCGTATCTTGGGCCGTCGCGGTCGGGTCAGGTTGGCTTTCAAGGGTCGCAGCGGTCGGCGCGCCCGCTCCAAGATTCGAGGCCGATGGCATGACCCCCGTCTGCCGAACGATCATCAACGCGATCAAGGCTGCGATCCCGACGACAACAACGACAGAGAGTTCGAGAATGCCTCTCACACGTCCTTCGGCGGGTCCGGTCGCCGCTCTACGAGGTCGGGTAGACATAGTCGGCCCCCTCTTTGTCGTCGGCGTGAAGCGAGCGGAGCCAATAGCTGACGTATCGAGCCTCGACGCTGCCGTTCCCAAGGCCGATGCACATCGTGAACCACGAACTGGAACCGAGGACACAAGTACTTCCGGACAGGTCAACCAACCTGACCGTGTGGCCCAACTCGTGCGTCAGGATGCCGCCGAAATCGAAGCGATTGGGATCGGGGGGCACACCAGAACCAACCCACCAATCCGGGGACAACGAGCCTTCCATATTGAAGTAGATGTCGTTGTCGGTCAGACGGTAGTAGTACGGATCGTAGGCCGGGTGATATCTGATCTGCTGTGCCTTGCAGACCTTGGCTAGGACGATGAGGCCGCCTTGGTTCCAGGATCCTGGCATGCACGCTTCGGGCGGTTCCCGCCCGTCAACAAAGATGTCATGTGTTGTATCCGCAACGCCGGGGTCGTAGTCAGTGTCGTTGGACCACTCCGCGACCGCTTCGTTCAAACGATTCAGGTGGCTCGATGACCAATACGGACCGTCTGGGTCGAAGTCGGGATCTGGTCCCGGCACGCCGTTATCGTTCGGATCCCAGAAGTAGATCGGGTACGGGATGGAGTGATCGGCCTCGACCACCGTCGGCGTGGCGGCCAACCCAAGCACCGCCACCAGAACGGCGGCGCCAAGTCCTCGACGAACTGCTAGGGATCCGCCGACGCGCATTCTGAGCCCCTTATGCGCTTCCGGGTCAACGGGAGCGGGCCGCGACCAAGCTGGTCAGGACCGTACTTGCTCCAGAGGGGCGCGTCAACTGACGGCCTGAACGAGGAATCGCGTCGCAGCCGTGGCGAAGGCGACCGGATAATCTCCCGTGGTGGACAAGCGCTCGAGGCTCGTGCTGCTCATCGTCTTCGGGACCGGCGTGTTCCTGGCCGGGCTCGAACTGATGATCACGGCCGTCGCGTTGCCGTCCATCCTGGCCGACCTCGTGGACCCGGGCGGGACGTCGGCCTGGGTGGAGCTGCGCAAGGCCAGCTGGATCGTCAACGGCTATCTGCTCGTCTACATCCTCACGATGCCACTGGCCGGCCGCCTGGCGGACCTGTGGGGCGCGCGCCGGCTGTTCATGGGTGCGCTGGCCGTCTTCATCGTGGGCTCGGCGCTCGCCGGGGCGGCCCAGGATCTCGACCAGCTCATCGCCGCGCGCCTCGTCCAGGCCGTGGGCGGCGGCGTTCTCGTGCCGGTCGGGACGGCGGCCGCGGCGCATCTCTACGACGGTCCAGCCCGGGCTCGGGCGCTCGGCGTCATCGGCGCCCTCACGTTCCTGGGCATGGCCGCCGGGCCGTTCCTGGGCGCCGCGATCCTGGGCGCGGTCCACCCGGAGGACGCGCTGATCGCGGTCGGGCTGGGCGGCTCGGTCCTGGAGGACATCCTCGCGCCCGCCTGGCGCTGGATCTTCTACGTGAACGTGCCCATCGGGATCGTGGCCATGACCCTCGCGTGGGCTGCATCGGACGGGTGGGAGACGCCGCGTCGATCCGGGCGGGTGGACATCCCGGGGGCCGTGCTCTTCGGTCTCGCCTTGGCGGCGGGCCTGCTCGCCTTGACCCTCATCGGGGCGACCGAGATCGCCGGCACGGACCTGGACCCGGACGTCGTCTCGCTGGCCCTCGGCGGGCTCGCCCTCCTGGCGACGCTCGTCTCGGTCGTTCGCGCGCTCCGCCTGGCGGACCCGTTCCTGGATGTGCGGTTGTTCCGCAGCGTCCCGTTCAGCGCCGCCGCGCTCGTATCGCTGCTGACGGGGTATGCGTTCGCGACGGCCATCATCGGCGGCGCGGTGTTCGTGGATCGCGTGCTCTACGGCGGACCGGACGAGCAGCGCCTGGCGCTGGGGGCCCTTGCCGGCGCCACGGCCGTGGGTGCGTTCGTGTCCGGGTTCCTGGTCCGGTTCGCGAGCTATCGGCTGGTGACGGTCGTGGGGCTCGCGCTCAGCATCGCGGGGCTCGTCGCGATGTCCCGCTGGTCGGCCGAGACGGAGATCACGGCAGCAGCGGGCGGCCTCGCCGTCTTCGGTCTCGGGTTCGGGCTGAGCGTGACGCCGCGTTCGACGGCCGCCGTCGAAGCCGCCGGACGTCGCGCGTTCGGTGCCGCCTCCTCGGTGGTCACGGTGGCGCGGATGATGGGGATGGCGGTCGGGCTCGCCATCCTTACGGCGTATGGGTCAACGACCATCGATCGCCTGTCGCGCGAGGTCTATGCGACGCCCGAGGCGTACCTCCAGTACATCCCCGAGGAACTGCGCGACCGGCCCCTGCGCGACCCGTTGGTCGTGGAAGCGCTGGAGTCGTGGGCGTCGCGCGAGGCGGCGGCGATCATGGTGGGGCTGTTCCTGGTCGCGGCCGTCGTGACCGCCACAGCCGTGCTGCCGGCACTCGCGCTGGGCGGTCGCGAGCGTATGCTGGCCGACGATGACAACGGCGAGCCGGACCTCATCCTCTGAGCGGGCCACCGGCCGGGCCGGAGAGCCGATGACGCGGCGGCTGGCGCCGGTCACCTCCGGGACCCCGGGCCGGATCCGCGTGGCTGCCCTGAGCGGTGACACGCTGCGCGAGACCGAAGGGGAGGTGGCCCTGTCCCGGCTCGCGGGATGGCTGGAGGATCCCGCCACCACGCTCTGGGTGGACCTCAGCGACCCGTCACCGGCGCAGGTCCAGGCCGTCGGCGCGGCGCTGCGACTGCACCCGTTGATCGTCGAGGACGTGCTGGAGGGCAACCAGCGCGCCAAGATCGAATCCACGGACGGCGTGATCCACCTCGTGCTGTTCGCGCTCACGCATGGCCAGCACTTCGTCGCGAGCGAGATCGACCTCGTGCTTGGGCTCGGGTTCCTGCTCACCGTCCACGACGCGACCTGGGATCCACGAGCCAGCAACCACCTGCGGTCCGGCCCCGGCCCGATGATGGGGCACGGGCCCGACCATCTCCTCTGGGCGATCTCCGACGACATCGTGGACGGCTACTTCCCGTTCGTCGATGACCTCGGCGACGCGATCGACGCGGTCCAGGACCGGGTCATCGAGAAGGCCACGCCCGAGGTCCTCGAGGACCTGTTCGAACTCAAGCGCGAGCTGATCGAGGTCCGTCGCGCGGCGAGCCCCACACGCGAGGTCTTCAACCAGCTGACGAACCGCGACCTGCCGCTCATCGATGCCGAGGAGATCGTCTACTTCCGCGACATCTACGACCACGTGATCCGCCTGACCGACGAGCTCGACAACTACCGCGAGCTCGCGTCCTCCACGCTCGATGTCTACCTGACCCAGATCAACAACAACCTCTCGGTGATCATGAAGCGGCTCACCGGCGTCACCGTCATCCTCGCCGGGATCGGGGCCGTCGCCGGCATCTTCGGGATGAGCGAGGCGAACGTGGAGGCGGGGAACTTCTGGATCGTGACCGGGGGCATCATGGCCTTCGCCGCGGGCGCCGCGGTCGTGCTGCGGCGGATCGACTGGATCTAGCCGTCCCGCGTCAGCCGCACTCGACGGGATCGGCCTCGGGATGCGCTTCTGCCGGATCGGCGACCTCGACCGACAGCGGTTCGGCGATGACCTGGGTCTTGCCCGGCGTCCCGCGCGGGCCCTCCGAGGTCTGGAGCCACAGCTCCTCGGACTCGGCGGCGAGCGCATCGTCCAGGTCGCGCTGGTCGCGCCGGACGTCCACGATCTCGTACAGGAACCGGAGATCGTCGCTCGTCCAGACCTCGACGACCATCCCCAGCTGCTCGCGCTCCGGCGTCTCGAGCAGCGGGAGGAACATGTCCTCGCGTGCGTGGGCGAAGAGGTAGGTGGCACGATCCTGTCCGGGCTGGCCGAGCTCCTTGAGGTACATCGCGACATCGCAGTACGGGTACCCGGCGGGGCCCGGGATGACCGGCAGATCGATGTCGAGGGCCGCGATCCGGACGCGCGTGGCGACCCGGTCCGGGTCGCCGGAGGACGTCGCGCTCGGCGCCGCGGTCGAGCTGCCGGTCGGGAGCGTCATCAGGGGTGACGGCGTGGGGGCCGAGCTCGCCCCGTTCGTGGCACGCGGCGTCGGACCCGGCTCGGCCGTGACCGAGGACGTGTAGGTGAGGAGGCCGGCAGCCAGCATCGTGACGCCGGCCGCGGTCAGGAGCGCGGGCAGGAAACGCGTGCGGATGCGCTCCGGGACATCGGTCATGGGAACGGAATGCTAGCGCGAGCCTCACAGGCACGCTCCGGGCCGCTCGTACTGGTACCCTCCGCGCCAGCATGTGGGCTCGCCTTTCCATCGTCGCCGGGTTGATCGCCGGCATCGCGGCGGCGGCGCTGGTCCTCGGGGGGATCCTCGCCTTCGCCCCCGAGCCGGTGCCGGTCGTCACGCCTGCCCCGCAACCGTCGGTCGGCGTGGCGTCGCCGTCCGCGGGCGCCGGACCCTCGACGGACCCCGCGGCCAGCAGGTCGCCGGACGCGTCGGCGGGGCCGTCCGGAGGCTCGGGTGCGCTCTTCGGCGTCGGGGAGCCGGCCCCCGCCCTGGTCGTCCCGCAGGTCGGTGGTGGGACGATCGATCTGGCGAACCTGCGCGGCCAGCCCGTCTGGGTCAACTTCATGGGCACGTACTGCCCGCCGTGTGTCGACGAGTTCCCGCTGATGAACGGGTTCGCTGCCCGCTACGCGGACGACGGCCTCGTCGTCCTCGCGATCGACGTCAAGGAGGAGGAGGGCATCGTAGCCGCATTCGCGGACCAGCTCGGGACCACCTTTCCGCTGGGCCTCGACAGTGACGGATCGGCCGCCGATCGGTGGGGCGCTGCGCTGGCGCTCCCCGTCCACTTCTGGATCGACAAGGACGGCATCGTGCGCGACGCGGCGCTCGGCGGGATCGGCCCGGACATCATGGCTCGCGGCGTGCAATCGATCATGCCGGACATCACCGTCACACCGTGACCGACCGGCGGTGACAGCGACGGTCCACGAGGTCTCGAGCCCGGCCGCGGTGGCCGCAGCACTGGATCGTTCGGTCGCGGCGGACCCGCCGCTCCTCCTCGTCGTCGACTTCGACGGCACGCTCGCCCCGGGATCGCGCGACCCGGGGGCGGCGCGCATCGATCCCGTGGCGCAGCGCGGTCTGCGGACCCTCGCGCGGATCGGCGCCGAGCGTCCGGGTCGCGTCCACGTCGCGGTGCTGACCGGGCGAACCGTCCGCGACGTCGCCTCGCGCGTGCGCGTCGGTGGCGTCGAGTACCTCGGCGATCACGGCCTGCAACGCGGCTGGCTGCCACGGGGCGGCCGCGTGTCCGCGATGGACGTGGGGATCGAGCCCGGCTTCGAAGCCCACGGCGCTCCGGCGGAGCGGCTGGCGGTCGGCGTCGCCGAGGAGCTCGGCCGGCCGGCGTGGCTCTTCGTGGAACGAAAGGGACCGTCCGTCGCCTTCCACGTCCGCCAGGCGGATGACGTGGCCGTCGCTCGTGCCAGCGTGCTGGCTGCGCTCGAGGTCGTCGAGCGGCGCGAGGGCCTGGAGGGCCACGGGCTGGAGCACTACCGCGGTCGGTCCGTCGTGGACCTGCGGCCACGCGATGCGGGCGGGAAACGCGAGGCGGTGGAGCGACTCCTCGCGCGCCTGCGGCCCGGGGCGATCGTGGCTCTCGGCGACGAGCTGAGCGACGTGGACGCGTTCGAGGCCGTCATCGCCGCCCGGACCGGGCCGGACGCGGCGGCGCCACCCCTGGTCGGGGTGACCGTGGCCGTCCATGGGGCGCGACCGGCGCCGGCCGTGCTCAGCGCCCTGGCCGACATCCATGTCGCCTCCGCGCGCTCCGTCGCGCACGTCATCGTGGCCCTGGGCGCCCGACTCGCGGCCGGCTAGCGCCTGACTCGCGGCCGGCCTGGGACTGCCTCCGCCCCCGGGCCTACGGAGTCGTGGCGATGGCCGCCGCGGCCTCGGCGACGATGTCGAGCAGCGCGTTGGGGAAGAGGCCGAACACGACGGTCAGGGTGGCGGCCGCGGCCAACCCGCCCCACAGCAGGGCGCCGTGCCGGAGCCCCGGCGCATCGCTGCTCGGATCCCGCATGAACATGTAGACCACGACCCGCAGGTAGTAGAACGCGGCGGCTGCGGCGTTGAGGACGGCGATGACGGCGAGGATCGTCAAGGGTCCGCCGGCCTCGACCGCGGCCAGGATCACGTACGCCTTGCCGAAGAACCCTGCGGTCGGCGGGATGCCCGTCAGCGACAGCAGGAACAGCGTCATGAGGATGCCCAGGATGGGTTCCTTGCGACCCAGGCCGGCGAACGTGTTCAGCGACGACGTCACGCCCGATCGCTTCTGGAGGGCGGCGATCACGGCAAATGCGCCGAGGTTCATGAACGTGTAGGCCGCGCCGTAGTAGAGCAGGCCCTCGAGCCCGTCCTGTTCGCCGCCGGCCCAGGCGGCGAGACCGACGAGCATGTACCCGGTGTGGGCGATGGAGCTGTACGCCAGCATGCGCTTGACGTTGTCCTGGGTGAGCGCGATGAGGTTGCCCACGGTCATCGTGAGCGCGGCGAGGACGATCATGATCGGGAGCCACACGTCGGCCAGCGGCCCGAGTGCCTCCACGAACAGGCGCAGGATCAGGGCGAACGCGCCGATCTTGGGTCCGACCGAGAGGTAGCCGGTGATGGGCGTCGGCGAGCCCTGGTAGGCGTCCGGTGTCCAGTAGTGGAACGGGACCGCCGCGATCTTGAACGCGACGCCCGTGGTCAGGAAGGCGAGGCCCATGGCGAGGCCCGGTGAGAGCGGCGCCGCGCCGGCCACGATCTCCGCGAGCGCCGTGGCCACGCCGTCGACGCGCGTGGTCCCGGTGATGCCCCACACGAACGCGAGCCCGAACAGGAAGATCGCCGAGCTGAACGAGCCCAGGAGGAAGTACTTGATCGCGCCTTCGGTGGAGTACGAGTCGGACTTGTGATAGCCGGCCAGCAGGTAGCCCGGCAGGACCATGAGCTCGAGGCCCAGGAAGAGCAGCAACAGGTCCGTGGAGCCCGCGATGAGCATCGCGCCGGTCATCGCGAAGATGAGGATGATCGCGAACTCGGCGATCGGCAGGTTCCTCGGCAGCAGGTAATCCGGTGCGAACAGGATGGTCAGGACCACGATCGAGATGAACAGGATGTCGAGGAACGTCGTCAGCGCGTCCACCGTGTAGGCCCCATCGAACGCCGTCGCCGGCGTGGCGCCGACGACGATGGTGATGGCCGCGCTGACGCCCAGGCCCACGAGCGCCGTGGCCGCGGCGATCGGCGAACGGCCCGGCCAGATGAGGTCGACGATGAGCACCGCCGCCGCGGTCAGGACGCCCGCGATGAGCGGGGCGATCGTGAACAGATCCTGGGCGTTCAATGCGCCCCGCCTTCCGCCGGCGACGAGGGCGCGGCCGTGCCCGCCGACCCGGTCTCACCGCGCATGAGTGCCCACAGGACGCGCGCGAGGATCCCCACCACGAGCAGCCCGATGAGCAGCAGCGTGACCTCGCTCCCGATGGCGATCACCGTGCCGCTCGCGGCGGCCTCGACGGTCGCGTCGACCGTGCCCTGGACGAGGTCCAGCAGGAGGCCCGGCTGGATGCCGAACACGACCACCAGTGTGGCCAGCGGCACGAGCGTGAGGATCTCGACCGGCTCGATGTCGGTGAGGTGGTCGCCGAGGCCCTTGAAGAACTCGGAGACCTCGCCGAACACGATGCGTCCGTACATGTAGAGCAGGTAGCCCGCAGCAAGGACCATCACGGTCGCCGCGCCCGCTGCCGACCACGGGCTGACCGCGAACGTCCCGACGAGGGTCAGGAACTCCCCGACGAACCCGGACAGGCCGGGGAGACCGGCGGACGCGAACACGAAGAATCCGAACAGCGCGGCATAGACCGGCGTCCGGGCCGCGAGCCCACCCATCTTCGCGATGGTCCGGTCGTGCGTTCGTTCGTAGATGACCCCGACCAGGAGGAAGAGGGCACCGGTGATGAGGCCATGGTTGATCATCTGGAGCACGGCACCCTGGACGCCCTGCTCGGTGAAGACGAAGACGCCCAGGGTCACGAAGCCCATGTGGCTGACCGACGAGTAGGCCACCAGGCGCGTGAGGTCGGGCTGGACGAGCGCCACGATCGCGCCGTAGATG
>CAYVJP010000091.1:0-10029 GCA_964451745.1 uncultured Anaerolineaceae bacterium
ACTTGATCATCTGCTCGGTGACGTCGAAGTCGCTGATGACGCCGTCGCGCAGGGGGCGGACCGCGATGATGTTGGCGGGCGTCCGGCCCACCATGCGCTTGGCCTCCGCACCGATGGCGAGCACCCGCTTGGTCTTGGCATCGATGGCGACGACGGACGGCTCGCTCATCACGATCCCGCGGTCGCGCACATGGACCAGCGTGTTCGCGGTGCCAAGGTCGATGCCGATGTCGCGGGAGAAGAGGCCGAGCAGGCGGTCGAGCATGATGGGGCGGGATCCTCGTCGTTCGCGGGTCGTCGCAGGGCGGATGGGCCGGGCCGGGGTGGGGGCCGGATCGCGCCGGATGGCAGTCAGGATGGCCGTGAGGCCCGCGCAGTATACCCGAGGCCCCCGAACGGGCCCCGCCGAGCCGGCCTGGCGTGGTCGCTTTCAGGCCACCGATGCGGGCGGGCGGTCGGCCGCGCGGCCGACGGCGGCGGGGCCGGGCCGGTCGAACGCGATGCCCCGATCCCGCAAGGAGACGTAGGCGTCGTGGCCGATCACGAGGTGGTCCAGCAGGCCGATGTCGAGCAGCCGACCCGCCGCCAGCGCCTCGGCCGTGAGGTGCAGGTCGTCGGGCGATGGGGTGGGGTCCCCCGACGGGTGGTTGTGGACCAGGATCACGCTCGCCGCGTTGAGGCGAACGGCGTCGCGGAACAGCTCGCCCACCCGGACGAGCGATGACGAGACGTTGCCCAGGTACACGGTCTGCACGCGCAGGACGTGGTTCTTGGTATCGAGGATGACGACGCGCAGCTCCTCGCGCTCCAGGCGACCCATCTGGAGGATGAGCCGGTCGGCCACATCGCCCGGACCGCGGATCGACCAGCGGCCGGACGGCCAATCCGCCATGAGCCGTCGCCCGAGATCGAACGCCGCGAGGTGTTGCGCCGCCTTCGCGGCGCCGACACCGGGCAGGGCGGCGAGTTCGAGTTCCGTCGCGGTCGCGAGCGCGGTGAGGCCATCGTGCGCGGCGAGCGCGTCGGTGGCCAGGTCCACGGCCGATCGGCCGCGCGTGCCGCTGCCCCACAGGAGGGCGATGAGCTCGGCCGCGGTCAGGCCGCCGGGCCCGCGCTGGGCGAGCCGCTCGCGCGGCCGTTCCGCGACCGGGATCTCGCGGATCGCGTGGCCGCGAGCGGCGGGCCTGGCAGAAGGAAGGCTGGGCACCGCGGACCTCCATGTGACGCAGCAGCGGTCCAGGCGCCCCCGGGACCCGGACGACGAGAGCCCGCCGATTCCCCCCGCCATCCGGACCCCGAGGACACGACGGAGCCTATCGGGACGGGCTCACCCGGCACTCAACGGCGGCTTCGCCGTGACTCACCCGACGCCACTGCGCGCGGCGACCTCCCCGAGGGTCAGGAGGATGGCGTTGAACGCCGCATGGAGCCCGATCGGCACCCAGATCGAACCGCTTCGAAGGAACAGCCAGCCGAGGGCCAGGGCGACCGGGACCCTCGATGCGAATCCGATCACGGCCAGGGCGAGGGCCTCCCCGAACGACCCGCCGGAGATCGTCAGGACGTGCGCGATCGCAAAGAAGAGCGCGCCTCGCACCAGGGCGCGACGCGGGCCGAGGTCGGCGGCCCAGGCCGTCGTCGCGAACCCACGAAAGAGGATCTCCTCGCCGATCGGGGCCACGATGGCGCCGGCCAACAGGTTGATCAGGAACCCCGTCGTCTCCCCGGCCGGTGGCAGGGGACTCACGGGCGTGACCGGGAACAGGGCGGACAGCAATGCCGCCACCGGGATCGTGATGAAGATCACCGGCACGGCCCAGATGGCGCCCTCTGCTACCTCGCGGAGGGCGCGCCCGTCGGGGCGGCGGATCCCCATCGCCCGCCACGACAATGCTCCCGCGTCGACGACGAGCAGCCGGATGAGCCCGATGTAGATGAGGGCCTGGACCGCCACCGACGCCAGACGCCCGGCCGGACCATCGACCGCGATCCCGATGAGCGCCAGCGGGATCCCGACTCCGACGATCGCGACGACCGACAAGGGCACCGAGGCCGCGAACACGAGGAGCGGCGACGGACCGGTGTAGGCGCGACCACCGCGCGCCCGCCGCTCCACGGCCTGCGAGCCGGCACCCGCGATGAGCCCCACGCCCAACGCCAGCATCCCGACGATGAGCAGGATCGACGCCGCGCTGCCGCCACCGGAGAGGAGGGCGACCGCGATGGTGCCACCCCCGATGAGGGTCGCGAGCCAGCCGACCACGAACAGGGCGGGCGCCTGGCGGCCCTCGATGGTGAAGGTCCCGGCACCGGGTCGGGCACCCGAGGATCGCTGCGGCGCCTCGTCGCCGGCGCGGTCGTCGGGCGAGCGGTCCTCGTCCGGACCCGGAGTCGCCGGGTCGGGTGGGATCAACGCTCGGGGAGCGGATCCTGCGCGGTCGCCGACCGGCTGCTGCCCCGCGAGGAGGCACGACCCGTGCGGACCGTCGTCGGGATGCTCGCCGGGATCGCCGATGCCGCGGGCGCCCCGATGCGTCCGGTCGGCTCCAGGCCGGACGGCAGCGGTTCGATCTTCGCGGCCGCTGCGACCTCACGGCGTTCGAAGTCCTTGCCGCACCACGCGCACAGCGACCAGTCGAGGCCGACCAACCGCGAGCAGTTGGGGCAGACCCGGTTCAGGCGCGTCCGACAGGACGGGCAGATGATCCACTCCTCGTTGACGCGCCGCTCGCAGGTGGGGCAGGGGCGGCTCGCCTCGACCTCCGCGAGCAGGGCCTACTCCGCGAGGTTCCGCTCCCACACCTCGCCGATCTTCTCGTGCGGGCGGACGATCTTGTAGACCCACACGGCGAAGATGAAGAAGACGGGGGTGAACAGGATGATGCTGGCGGCGACCAGGTACGGCAGGATCGCGTTGTCCGAGCGCTGCTGCATGTCGCGGAAGGCCCAGTACGCGGTGGCGATCCACAGGATCACGAGGTAGATCCCGATCATCCGGAGTCCGAACTGGACGACCGGGCTCCCGATGATGTCGCCGATCGTGTCGCCGATCCCGGCGAGGATCTGATCCATGCGCTGGCGCTTGCCTCCGTGGGTCTCGTTCGCGTCAGCCGCTCATGTTCGCCCCATCACGGGCGGCGTCGGGCGCAGTGTAGCAGGGGACCTTGCGAGTCCTGCCCGCTGGTCGGCAACCGCCGACCAGCCTCAGACGACCTCGTCGCCCTCGAGGTGACGGTCGACGATGAGCGCCGCGATCCCCGCGACGACCAGCATCACGGCTCCCAGACCCACCGCGAGCGCCCCGAGCTGTGCCCCGAGCGGCCCGATGGCGTACGGCCAGATGAGGCCCAGCAGCAACGCACCCAGGCCGAGGCCGGGCACGCCGATCCCCAGCCAGATCGGCACGCGGTCGCGCAGGATCGCCGCCGCGAGGACGCCGAGCAGGCCCGCGACCATCAGGATGTGGCCCGGCCCGGCGAACCCCCATCGGTCGAAGTAGCCGACGCCGCTGGCGCCGATCACGCTCGTCGACCAGGGCAGGAGGAACCCGGCCGTCGCGAGCGCGGCACCGGCGATGGCCAGCCAGCCGACGAACTCGACGGCGGCCGCGGAATCGATCAGCGACGATGCGCCATCGCGTTCGGTTGCCGGGTCCGCGCCACTGGCTCCCGTCGCGACCGCGACGCCGGTCCCGTTGAGGCCGTTCGTCCCGGCCTCACCGGCGTGTCCGGCCCAGGCACGGGCCGGTGCGGCGGGTCCGGCAGGCTGGATGACGGGCGGGACGTAGGCGCCGGGCGATGTGTACGACGCCGCCACGACGCCCGACGACGCACCGACGGCCGGGCCCACGCCGGCGGTCGTCGGCATCGATCCGACGGTCGCGGTGGGCGCGGCAGCGACGGTCGCACCAGCGCTCGGATCGTGGACGTCGTCGTCGAACACGACGTCGTTGTCATCGTCGTCGAACGCGAGCCCGTCGGCCAGCTCATCGACCGGCGTGGGCCAGGTCGATGGCGGTGGGGCGGCCATCGCCACGTCGGCCGCGGCGACACCGTTCGTCGAGGCGCGGCGGCCGGCGCCAGCCACGGATGCGAGCAGCTCGCCACACTCGGGGCAGGACAGGCGCCCGTAGGGCACCACGTTCCCGCACTCACCGCAGACGATCGGCTGCGCCATCGGTCACCTCGTGTCCGTCATCCATCCCGCAGGGTCGCGGGTCGTGCAGCGTGGCAGACGACGGGTGGGCGTTCCAATCCCCCTCTTAGCCGCTCCGGGGTGCACCGAACGTCCCGGCCGTGTCTACGGTCCACGCGGCGGCGCGCCAGGCCGAGACCACGGCCGCGAGCAGGAGCCCGCCGAGCCACAGCCCGACGAACAGGACCACGAGACCAAGACTGGCGATGGCGCTGCCGCCGGTCGACAGCGAGGCGCGCACCGCGTCCCAGGCCGTGACGGCCGCGGCCGCCGATGGCACCAGCACCAGCACGAGCGCGACCAGCGGCAGGATCTGCAGGACGATCGTCCGCCCCGGGTGACGAAGCAGACGCCCGATGGCGGCGACCAGCGCCGCGGGGACGGAGGCGCCGCCGAGGACCACGCGTCGCGCCCCGATCGCCCCGATCGCCTGGCCCAGCGACCACGTGATCAGCACCAGCGCGACCACATCCGGCGCCCCGGTCAGCACGCGGACCACGATCGGGGTCGCAGTGTCCGACGGCACGGTCAGTTCGCGATAGGCGATGGCCACGATCCGGACGGAGCCCCACACGAGCGTGAACCCGAGGGGCAGGAACGCGATGAGGCGGACGGCAAGGATCCGGCCGGCCACGCCCCGGGCCGCGGGCGGGCGCGGGTCGTCGGTGACGTGGCGCTGCCCCGCGACCGCAACGACCTCCTCGTCGTCGGCGACGATCCTCGTGAGTTCGGCCTCGGCCACGGCGGCCACGAGCGCCCCGAGGACGAGGACCACGAGGCAGGCCAGGGTGACCCCGGCGGTGAGGGCCACTTCCAGCACCGTCAGCCGCCCGAAGACGATCGCCGTGATGCCCGGGGCCACGACGTTCCCGACCCCGACCGCGCTCGGGATCGCCACGACCGGGGCGAGCACGACGACGAGGCCACCACGCAGCAGGAACGCGACCAGCGCGAGCGGCCAGGTGGCTGGTCGGACGAGGGTGACCAGGAACGACGCCGTCAGCGTCGCCCCGAGGCTCATGGCGCCGGGCTGGTCGTCGCTCCGGGCGATGCCGAGGGGATGCCCAGCCCCGGAGCCAGCTCATCAAGCCGCTGCAGGGCGAGTTCCACCTTGGCGATCTCCTCGCCGTACGTGGCGAAGTCGCCGTCCCGGAGCGCGGCCTGGGCGAGCTCGAAGTGCGTGTTCGCGTAGGCGATGAGACCCGCCACGTCGGCCGGCAACGGTTCCTCGGGTCCGGGTGTCGGGGTCGGCCCGGGTGTCGGGGTCGGACCGGGCGACGGACTGGGGCTCGGCGCCGGGTTCCCTTCGGCGTCCAGCAGCAGGGTCAGCGCCTCACCGAGGGTCTCCGCCCAGACCACCTGTCGGGGCGAGGCGACGATGATCCGCTGGAACTCGGGGAACGCCGACTGCTGGGACTGCAGGTAGACCGGCTGCAGGTAGAGCAGGGACTCCCCCACCGGGACCACGATGAGGTTGCCCTGGATGACCGTGCTGCCGCCCTGGCTCCACAGCGTGAATTGCTGGCTGATCTGCGGATCCTGGACGATGCGGGCCTCGATCTGGGCCGGGCCGAAGATCGTGGTGTCGGCCGGGAACCGGTAGACCCGCGTCGCGCCGTAGTTGGGTGGATCCATGCGCGCCGCGACCCAGGCGATCATGTTCGGGCGGTTGATGGGCACCATCGGCTGGAGCAGCAGGAACTCGGCCTCGGCTTCGCCCGGCATGCGCATGATCACGTAGTACGCCTCGGACGGCAGGCTCTGGGTGCTCCCCTGCGACTGCGGGACGGTCCACAGATCGTCGCTCTGGAAGAACCGCAGCGGGTTCGTCACGTGGTACCGCCCGAACATCCGCGTCTGGACGTTGAACAGCTCCTCGGGGACGCGCACGTGCGGCACGAGGTCCTGGGGGATCTGGTCGAGCGGCTGGAAGAGGGTCGGGAAGATCCCGGACCACGCCCGCAGGATCGGATCGGACGGATCCGCGGTGTAGAACTTCATGGTCCCGTCGTAGGCGTCCATCGTGATCTTGACGCTGTTGCGGATGTAGTTGAACGGACGGGTCCCCAGCGCGGTCGCGTCCAACGTGCTCGGGTCGAACCACTGCGCGTGCGGGAATCGGTCTGACACCGTGTAGGCATCCTGGACGTAGACGAGGCGCCCGCCATCGTCGATGACGAGGTAGGGGTCCTTGTCGTACAGCAGGAACGGCGCGATGCGCTGGAGTCGGTCGCTCAGCGATCGATGGAAGACCAGCTGGCTCTCGGCGGTGATCTGGTCGCTGATCATCAGGTCCAGGTCGCGGAAGCGCAGGGCGAACAGGAGCCGGTTGAGCGTGCCGCCGATCGGGATCCCGGTCTTTCCGGTCCATCGCGTCTCGGTGCCCGGATCACCACCGCCTTCGCCCTCGCCGGTCGGGAAGTCGAACTCGGCCTGGCGGGCGCCGGTCACGATGTACTCGCTGGCGCGCTCGCCGAAGTAGATCCGCGGCTCGGTGATCTCCGGGGCGCCATCGGTCGAGACCGGCGGGAGGTTGCGGATGAACAGCCGCGGCTGGCCCTCGTTCGCGACCTCGTTGACCGGCACCATCGCGGCGCCGATGCCATGGGTGTAGACGATGTGCTGGTTCACGAACCCGGTCGCGCCCGGGTTCTGGTCGAGGGCCAGCTCGCGCGCGGACAGCATCACCTGGCGCTGCACGCCCTCGATCTGGTAGCGATCGGTATCGACGTCCACGAAGTCGTAGTAGCGCCGGACCCGCTGGAGCTGATCGAGCGTGTCACCGAGCGGTCGGTAGTCCCACAGGCGCGCATTGCGGAAGGTCGCACCTTCGTCTTCGATCTGGGCGGCGTCCAGCCGATCCTCGCCCTGGAAGGAACGGTCCTCCCAGACATCGAGCCCGAAGGCCTTGCGGGTCATCGTGATGTTGTTGCTGATGTAGCGCTCTTCCTGGGCGTACTGGTTGGGCTCGACGGTGAAGCGCTGGATGGCTTCCGGGTACAGGCGCCCGATGATCAGCGACGCGAGGACCCAGATGCCGATCGTCAGCGCGAGCGGCCAGATCATCCGGGTGAACGCCCCGCCCACCAGGAACGCGGCGGCCAGCCCGGAGATCACCGTCAGCAGGTCGTACGCGAAGAACTGCGCGTTCTGGTCTGTGAAGCCGACGCCGGCGACGAACCCGCGCGTGCTGTAGACCAGCTCGTACTTGTCGAGCTGGTATCCGAAGGCGACCGACAGGAGGAACAGGCCGCCGAGCACGCCGAGATGGACCCGGACCGGGGTCGTGAAGATCAGGCTCCCGCGGGACGCGCCCACGAGGTAGCGCGCGAGCACGACGATCAGGGTCGCGACCACGATGCCGTTGAAGAGGGCCTGGACGAAGCGCAGGAACGGCAGCTCGAAGAGGAAGTAGCCGATGTCACGACCGAAGATGGGGTCGGTGACGGCGCTGGCCGTGTCGGGCGAGAACGGGACCTGGTTGCGCCACAGCAGGATGGTCTCCCACGACGAGGCGACCGACCCGGCGACCGTCAACGCGATCAGGACGCTGACGATGATCAGGACCATCCGGGCGATCGGCGTCAGGTCCGGGATGTCGTCGGCGTCGAAGGCGATGGCCCGCGGCTCCTCGGCGTTGAAGCGACGGCCCGGCCCGCGCGACTGGTCTGCCTGCTGTGCCGCCTCGTTCAGGCGCTCGAACAGGGAGCGGAACGATCCACCGGGCCGCGACAGGTCCGGCGGCGGCATGAGACGGCCCGCCAGCCAGAGGTTCCCGAGCAGCACGACGAGGCTGACGACGCCCGCGGCAAGGAACAGGCCCGCCTGGGCGGCCAGTCGCGTCCAGAAGACCGAGTCGAACCCGACGCTCCCGTACCAGAGCGCGTCGGTCCACAGGTCGAGGCCGAAGCTGAACAGCGAGAAGAGGACGAGCAGGGCCACGCCCATGACGACCCAGCCGATCTGCCGACCGCGGCCCCCGCCACGGTCCTCGTCGTCGAGGACGCGCGGCCGTCGCGGCGGCGACGGTTCGCGCGGCGGCGCCGACCGTCGCTCGGTCTCGTCCTGGGCATCCCCGCCATCCGGGTCGTCGTCACCGGGACCGCCGTCCGGGTCGTCGGGACCGACCGGTTTTGCGCGTTTCGATCCGGCGGCGTCCGGGTCCTCGCCACGCGCGAGCATCTCGCGACGTCGGAGCTCCTCGAGGAAATCGTCGAACAGGTCGCGCATCAGTCGGGCGAGTCTAGCGGGTCTGGGGGCCGGGGGCCCGGGCGGGCTCGGGCGAACGACACCGTCAGGCCCTCGTCAGGGCCGCGTCACGCCCTCGTCAGGGCCGCGCCAGGCCCTCGACGGCGCGCCGGAACGCGGCGAGCACGGTGTCGGCGAGCTCGTTCGGGCGCATGGCCGCCGCACGCGCCGGCTCGAACCGGAATGCGGCCCGGACCGCCAGCGGGGCACGCCACGGGCGGGTGGGATCCTCGGGCGGGACGAGACCACCGACCCGCAACTGGAGCCGGCCGCCATCCTCGAGGATCAGGCCACTGAGCGCACCGGACAGGGCGGGGCCAAGGCGTCCCAGCGGCGGGTCCGGCGGCGGTCCGGCCAGCGGGGCGACGTCGCGGAAGGCGATGACGCCTTCGTCATCGGCGACCCAGAGCAGGGCGAGCCACCAACCGTCGGGCGCTTCCGAGGGCCGGGCCATCCCGGCGCGGTACACGCGGTCTCCGATGCGGACCTCGTGTTCGCGCAGGAACGATGGGCCGGGGGGTGGCAGGCGGTCGGGCACCGCCGAAGGATAGCCGCGAGGTCCCGGTCAGGCCGGCTTGGGATCCTCGGCATCCACCTCGACGGCCGGGACCGCCGGGTCGGCCTCGGAGGGCGTCGCGACCGGGGCCGGGACGGGCGCGTCGGTCACATCGGCGCCCAGCGGATGCGTATCGAGGCTCTTGTCCAGCCGACCCAGCCCGGCGGTGACCGCGTCGATCTCGGCGATCACGGCGGCTGCGGCCGCAGCGTCCTCCGGGGAGACCCCTTCGCTGCTGCCCTCGACGGTGGCCTCGGCGCGCAGCGCCTCGGCCTCGGCCTGCAGGTTCGCGACCTCGGCTTCGAGCTCGATGCGGAGCATCTCGCGCCGGACGTCGAGGTCGGGCGGGGCGAGTGCCCCGAGCGCGTCCGGCGTCTGGGGTTCCTCAGGGTAATCGCCGCTGATCCACGACAGCAGACGGCTGCGGGATCGCTTGACCTGGTCCTTCGCGCGGCTGATCGCATTGGCGTCGATCGCCGTGAGCCCCGGCAGGGACGGATCGGTGGCGGCGTCGCCCGAAAGCGTCGCTCCACACGACGGACAGTTGACGGGATCGCCGGTGTACGTGGCGGAGCACCATGGACAGACAGGGGCGCTCGACTCGCCACCGGGCAGCGTTTGTTCGACCATGGGCGGAATGCTACCGCGCCGCATATGGTCCGGAATACCCCACAGGTCCGGGGTACCGGTACCGCTCGGGCTACCCGGCGGTCACTCCCATTCGATGGTCGCGGGCGGTTTGGATGAGATGTCGTAGACGACGCGGTTGACGCCCGGGACCTCGTTCACGATCCGCGACGAGATCTTGCCCAGGACGTCGTACGGGAGCTTGGCCCAGTCGGCGGTCATCCCATCCTCGCTGGTGACCGCCCGGATCGCGACCACGTTGGCGTAGGTCCGCCCATCGCCCATGACGCCGACGGATCGGACCGGTGTGAGGATGGCGAACGATTGCCACAGCGAGCGATACAGCCCCGCGCCCTTGATCTCGTCGATGACGATCCAGTCGGCCTCGCGCAGGGTCTCGAGGC
>CAYVJP010000092.1:0-10028 GCA_964451745.1 uncultured Anaerolineaceae bacterium
GTCGAACGTGTACACGAGGTCTGGGTCGGTCTCCGGCTCATCCTCGATCGCGTGGACGCGCGGCCCCAGCGCGGCGAGCACCGCCACGAACGCGTCATGTTCGCGCTGGGCCACCTGGAGGTCGACCGGGGACAGGAACCCGTGGGCCGGATCGTCGAAGGCACGGCCGAAGGCCGGTCCCGGTCGCTTGACCAACACCTCGCGCAAGGGCGCGGACATGCTCTGGGCGCCGTAGCGCCGGTGGGTCATCGTCATCCGCGAAGGATAGCCGCGGGCCCCCTTGACGGAGTACCCTGCGGCCACGATGGCCACCTACGCCGTGCACATGCGCATCGAGGGGGTGCGGCCGACGCGCTCCCCGGCGACCGCCGGACGCCCGACCGCGCGCTTCCCCACGACGCCGGCCGAGGTCGAGCCGGGATCCGCGCCCGTGGACCTCGTCGGGCGCCCACTGGGCGACATGGTCGCGGAGCGCTGGATGCGGATCCGCGAGGCATGCGGCCAGATGACGTTCTTCCTGTTCGACCCCGACAGCTGGCGCTGAATCAGCCGAGCGGCGATCCGAATCGCGCGGGGTCCAGGCTCATCGGCGGGGCGCCCAGCCGGCCGTCCACCAGGTCGGCGATCATCCGCCCCGATGCGGGCCCCGTCGAGATCCCCCAGGGTCCGTGTCCGGCAGCGATCCACAGGCCGTCGACGCCGGGGACGCGCCCGACGAGCGGCCGGCCGTCGCGGCTCAACGGTCGCGCACAGACGCGATGGCCGCCACGTGGCGCCGTCGCGATCGCCGGGACGAACCGCGCACCGCGGTCCACGATCTGCTCCACGAACGCCAGCGGATCGGGCTGCCGGTCCAGGAACGTCGAACCCACCGAACTCGAGCCTTCGGCGGTGACGAGGCTGAACGATGTCGCGTGGTCGGGCTCGACGTCGTCCGGGCCGCCAGTGGCGACATCCGCCGGTTCGATCCGGATGTCGGCCTGCTCGAGGACGTGGCCCGGTGGCTCCGCGAGTCCCACGGCGACGACCACGCCCCACACGGGCGTGATCGGGCGCCAGCGCCGGCTGGGATCGATGAGCTCCGGCGACCAGGGACCGGCCGCGACGACCACCGACCCGGTGGCGACGACGGAGCCGTCGTCGAGCCGGACTCCGGCGACGCGTCGCTGCACCACGACCGGCAGTGCGGCCGCCCCGACGCGGATCTCGACGCCCAGCGAGCGGGCCAGCGCTGCGTAGGCGTGCGTGGCGCGCGCCGGTCCCACCGGGTAGCCGATCTCCAGTCGACACGCCGAGATCCCGCGGGCGATGCCGGGCTCGAGTCGTCGGACGTCATCCGCGTCGAGGAAGGTCGGCGCCAGCGCGGGGAACGCATCGCGAAGCCGATCCGCAAGCTCGCGCGCCACGTCGGCATCCGGCGTCACGTTGAGTAGGCCGCTCGGGCGTCGCGGGAGGCGGAACCCCGTCTCGTCGCCGACGCTCGCCTCGAGGCGCCGGTACAGGCCGACGGTCTCGAGGTGGAGGTCGATCAGAACGGGGTCGAACGGATGCTGGACCACGCCGGAGTTGCGGCCGGATGCGCCGGCGGCGAGCTCATCGCGCTCGAGCAGCAGGACGCGGCGACCGGACTCGGCCAGATGGGCGGCGGCCGCGACGCCGATGATCCCGCCACCGATGACCACGACATCGGGCGGGCGGGTGGGACTGGGCGAGCTGGCCATGATCCGATGATGGCATGCCGCAGACATGAAGAGACCGCCTCGACCGTGATGCGTCGAGGCGGTCCGGGCGGCGGTGCGCCGAGGATCAGGAGGCGCTAGCCGTGGTCAGCTCCCGCTCGGTCGAGGCGACCTCGTCGGCCGCGATGGCGATCTCGAGCTTGATCTCCTTGCCGACCAGCCAGCCACCCTGCTCGAGGGCGACGTTCCAGTTGAGCCCCCAGGCGTCGCGTTCGAGCTTGGTGGACGCGGACAGGCCCGCGTGGCGTCCGCCTCCCATGCCGGGAACGATGCCTTCCAGCTCGACGGTGAACGTCGCGGGCTTGGTGACGTCGCGGATGGTCAGGTCGCCGGTGACTTCGAACGCATCGTCCCTGACCTGGCGGATCGCCGTCGAGGTGAAGGAGATGTACGGATAGCTCTCGGCGTCGAAGAAGTCGGCCGAGCGCAGGTGGGCGTCGCGAGCGGCGAAGTTCGTGTCGACACTCGCGGTCGCGACCCGGAACTCGCCTCGCGATCGCGTCGGATCGCTCTCGTCGAGCTCGATCGTGCCGTCAACATCGTGGAACGTGCCGCGCACGGTCGTCACCATCATGTGCTTGGCCGAGAAGTTGATCTGGGTATGCGCGCTATCGAGCTTCCAGGTGGTCATGGGAACGTTGGTCCTCCGCGGGGGAACGACCCGCTCGTTGGCGGGTCCGCTGTTGTGGTTGACACAGCAACCATATCTCGATATCGTTGCGTTGTCAACTAGAAGCGCACGGTGTAGCATCCCGCCATGGCCGTCTCCGAGCCGGTCGCCCGCCGACCACTCTCCGCCCGCGACGCACGTCTCGCCCCGTGGCGAGCGTTCCTCGGTGCCCATCTGCTGGTGACCCGCCGATTGGACGAGGAGCTGCGCGCTGAGCACGATCTCTCGCTCGCCGAATATGACACGTTGCTCAGCCTCGCCTGGGCGCCGGACCGGCGCATGCGCATGCGCACGCTGGCCGACTCCATCTTCCTGAGCAAATCCGGCGTGACGCGACTCATCGATCGGCTCGTGGCCGACGGACTGGTCGAACGATCCGCCTGCCTCTCCGATGCGCGCGGCGCCGAGGCCGTCCTCACCGATGCCGGTCTCGACCGACTGCGCGCCGCTTCGCGGACGCATCTGCGCGGGATCGACGCCCACTTCCTTGCGGCCGTCGATCCGGACGACCTCCCGGCGATCGAGCGTGCGATGCACGCGGTGGCCCAGCGTGCGGAGCGTGCCGAAGACGCCTGCGGCGAGACGGCCGCGCGCCGCGATCGCTGAGCGGCGGCCCGGCCGGCTCCGTGCCGGCACGAGCGGGTTCGCGTATCCGGGCTGGATCCCGCGGTTCTACCCACCCGGCACCCGCGCGACGGGCCTGCTGCCGTCGTACGCCGCCCGACTCGGGACCGTCGAGCTGAACAACACCTTCTACCAGCAGCCGAGCGCCGCAAAGGTCGCGGCGTGGCTGGCCGCCACCCCCGAGGACTTCCGCTTCAGCGTCAAGGCCCAGCGGGGCGGATCGTTCCGGGCATTCGCCGGGACACCGGAGCCCGGTATGCCCTGGCTGACCGGACCGTACCGCGCATTCGGGGAGCGGCTGGGCACGGTCCTGTTCCGCGTGCCCGCCAATGTCCGGCGTGACGGCGAACGCCTCGACGCACTCCTGGCCGCGTGGCCGGCGGACGTGCCGCTCACCCTCGAGTTCCAGGATCCCACGTGGCACGTGGACGAGACGCTCGCCGCGCTCGCCGCCGCCGGTGCGGTCCTGTGCACGACCGACCTGCCGGACGCTCCCGAACCACCGACGCTCCACCGGACCGGGTCATTCCTGTATCTGCGGCTCCGCCGGCACGACTACACGACCGCGGAGCTCACGACCTGGCTCGATCGACTGGAGCCGTTCCTGTCGGCCGGGGACGACGTCTACGTGTACTTCCGTCACGACGACGTAGGCCGTGGCGCGGAACTGGCCCTCGAACTCACGGCCCTCGCCGGCTGATCAGCCGCGCCGTGAGTACTCCGCCGGGCCGAAGACGACGACGAGCACGAGCCGCTCGGTGATGTCCACGAACCGATGGGGCACGTGCGCGCCGACGAAGACGACGGACCCCGGCCCGATCGGAGCATCGTCATCGCCCACGATGACCCGCGCACTCCCCGACATCACGACATAGAGCTCGTCTTCGGTGTGGGGCGATTGCGGATCGGTCGCCCCGGCCTCCAGGACGTACAACCCGCCTGAGATATCGGGCACGGACAGGAACTCGTGATAGAGCTGGCCGGCGGCCGAGCGGGCCGCATCGAGCGTCGTCACATCCCAGGCTTGCATCGGTCGCGCTCCTCGTTCTCTCGCGGGTCCCGCGCCCTGCGATCGCCGCCGTGGCGTCCCTCGATCGACGCTGCCTACCCCGCGGTCTCCGAACCCCCGCCCGAACGGTACGCCTCGTGCGCCTTCTCGGCTTCCTCCCGCGCCACGCGCTCGTTCGCCTCGGCGCCGCTGTGTGCCTCGCGCTCGCGCTGTGCGATCCGCCGGGCCTCTTCGGACGCGATCCGCGCCCGTTCAGCGGCCGCAGCGGCGGAGGCGGCGGCCGCGTCGGCCAATCGCGCGACATCCTCGGCAGCGGCGGCATTGAGGTCGGCTTGGCCCGAAGCCTCCAAGGCGATCTTGGCAAGCCGCTCCGCCAGCTCCGCCGCCCGTTGCGCCTCTCGCCAGGCGACCAGCAGGTCTGCCGAGGTGATCGTCTCGTCAAACATGACCGAACCGTGCCCGCTGGCCCATACGTCGCATCGTATCGAATGGTCGGCACACGTTGCAGAAGCGTGCGGGTTTTCGTGATGCCGTCGTCCCTCGCTGCGCCCCCTCCGCCGACCTGCGAGCCCGTCGTAATGCCGACCTCGGTCGAACCGTCGCCGAGATGACGTGACGGTCCCTATGGTCGCAGGCCATCGCCGTTGGCCGCGCGAGTCGCGCGGATCGCTGACGGCCGCTACAGCAGGAGCCGACATGTCCAGATTCGAGAAGACCATCACCGTCGATGTCCCCGTCCGCGTCGCGTACGACCGCTGGACCCGATTCGAGGACTTCCCCTCGTTCATGGAGGGCGTGGAATCCGTCAAGCAGCTCGACGACAAGACGCTGCGCTGGACCGCGTCCATCGCCGGCGTGTCGCGGTCCTGGACGGCCAGGATCGTCGACCAGACCCCGGATACCCGAGTCGCCTGGAAGAGTGTCGAGGGGGCCGAGCATGCCGGAGCCGTCCTGTTCGAGCCCGAAGGCGCGGGCCGGACCCGGATCACGCTCCGGATCGACGCCGAACCGGAGGGGATCGTGGAGTCGACGGGCGACGCGCTGGGCTTCCTCGAGCGGCGGGTCGAAGGCGACCTCGAGCGCTTCAAGGACCTCGTCGAGCGAACGGGCGCCGGGGTCGAGGGCTGGCGAGGCGAGATCCATGGCGATGAGATCCGACCCGACTCCTCGGACGTGGCGCCCACCGGCACGCGGCGCTGAACCTGACGGGAGGATCGGGATAGCGCGGGTCATCCGCGGTCGGGCGACGGCCGGCGTGGGAGGTGCATCGGTGGTGCACCGCCCATCCGAGCCATCCCCGCTACGATCGCGCGGTGATCATGCCCCGCCTGCACCGATCCTCCCTCGTCGGGAGTCTTCTGGCCGCCGTGGCCCTCGTGGCGTGCGCTGGACCGGCGCCCAGCGGCGTGGGGACCTCGACGCTGCCCTCCGCCACCGCGCCGCCCCCCAGCCCGACCGCGACACCGACCCCGCGGCCGACCGTCGAGGCCTCGACACCGCCCGCCTGGGACCGGACCCTGGCCCTGGACCTCGTGGTCGGCGGGCTCGATGGACCGCTGGACATCGCGATCCGCCCCGAGGACGCCGATGCCATGTACGTCCTGGAGCAGGTGGGGCGCGTCCGCGTCGTCCGCGACGGAGTGCTCGTCGACACCCCCGTCCTCGATATCGCCGGCATCGTGTCCGCCGGCGGGGAGTCGGGGCTCCTTGGCCTGGCCTTCCATCCCGATCCCGACGATGGGCGCCTCTTCGTCTACTACACCGCGCTCGACGGTGACCAGGTCGTGTCGTCGTTCCGGCTCGACCCGGATGCGCGGGACATGGCCCTGCCCGACAGCGAGGTCACGCTCCTCGAGATGGACGACCCGTTCGGCAACCACAACGGCGGCTCGCTCGCGTTCGGGCCGGACGGGTACCTCTACATCGGGACCGGGGACGGAGGCGGAGGCGGCGATCCGCTCGGTGCCGGTCGGCGACTCGACACGCTCCTCGCCAAGATCCTGCGCATCGACGTCGATGGCGAGGACGCCGCCGGAGGCCCGTACGGGATCCCGGGCGACAACCCATTCGCGGATGAAGCCGGCGCACTGCCCGAGATCTGGCATACCGGCCTGCGCAATCCGTGGCGCTTCCGGTTCGATCGCGCCACCGGCGACCTCTGGATCGGTGACGTGGGCCAGGGCCAGTGGGAGGAGATCGACCGGGCGCCGGCCGGCGTCGGTGGCCTGGATTTCGGGTGGAACATCATGGAAGGGACGCACTGCTACGGCGCCGGGCCGGAGTGCGACCCGACCGGGCTCACGCTGCCGGTCGCCGAGTACGGCCACGATGAAGGGTGCTCCGTCACCGGCGGGACCGTGTATCGCGGCGAGGCGCAAACGGACCTCGTGGGGTGGTACGTCCTGAGCGACTACTGCTCCGGGCGGTTCTGGGTGGTTGACGCCGCCGCCGCGGCGGCGGATGGCCTCCAGCAGCCCCTCGTCGCACTCGACTCCGGGCGCAACATCAGCGCGATCGCGGAGGACGCCGCGGGCGAGCTGTTCGTGACCGACCTGTCCTCGGGCGAGATCCTGCGCGTGGTGGTCGGACCCGGCTGACGACCCGCGTCAGCGCGTCCGGTACGACACCGTCACGGTGACCGACACCTCCAGGCTGCCGGCCTCGACGGGCGTCGCCACATCGGCCGCCAGCATCATCCGCTCGGCCTTCAGGCGCGGCCCAGGCGGGGGGACGGCGGCGCCTTCGACGATCCCGAGCACCCCATCGATAGTCAGGCCCGCCGCTTCGGCAAGGACGTCGGCGCGAGCGCGTGCCTCGGCCATCGCCAGGATCCGTGCCTCACGTTCGGCCGGCGCTGGATTGGCCACCCGGAACGAGAGCCCGTCCAGGCTCGAGGCGCCGGCACCCAGCGTGCCGTCCACCACGTCGCCAAGCCGGGCCAGATCGCGGACCGTGACCTCGACGACGTTGGCGAGCTCATAGCCGGTCAGGGTGGGTGGCTTGCCGTCGCGATAGTCGTACCGCGGCTGGACCGACAGCAGGGCCGTGCGGACATCGCGGCGCGGGACGTCGGCCGCGTCCACCGAGGCAAGGATGGCCGCCATCGTCGCGGCGGCCTCGGCCCGGGCCGCATCCACGGTCGGGCGCGTGACGGCGACGCCAAGTCGGAGATCGGCCACGTCGGGCACGACCGCGACGCGCCCGGTGCCGCTCACGACGATCGAGCCTGGATCGGGAGCCGTCGGGACCTGTTCGGACATGGATCCTCCTCACGCGGGCGCGGCATCCACCGCTCGCCCGACAGCATCCTACGAGAACTTGGGGGAAGGCCCATCGGGTGACCCTGCGATAGGGCTGCAAGGCCGTCCGGTGTCCGACTGTCGGGTTCGCGAGCGCCGATGGTGACGATGGTCGGATGGTCGACATGCAGATGCCGCCGGTCAGATCCGTCGGATGAGTCACGCGCTGCGCATCGTGGCCCTGCGACACGGATCGCGCCGCCGCCGGCGAGCGCTCGACCGTCGGTCGTCGGGGGCGCGCGGGGTGGTCGGTGGCATCGCGCTCGTCTCCGTGCTCAGCATCGTGATCGCGTCACTGGCCTCGGTCTCGGCCCTTGGGGTGATCTCCAGGGGCTTGCCGGATCCAGCGGCCCTCGCCGGCCTTTCGTACGCCCAGCCGACGATCCTGTTCGACCGCGAGGAGTCCGTCGAACTCGCCCGCTTCGAACGGGAGCGACGCGAGGTCGTCGCCTTCACGGACGTCCCGAAGCATGTCCTCGACGCGACCACGAGCGCCGAGGATCGAACGTTCTGGCAGAACGTCGGGATCGATCCCGCGGCGTTGCTTGCGGCCGGCGTCGAGACGGCGAGCGGCCTGGGAGAACGCGGCGGATCCACCATCACCCAGCAGCTCGTTCGGGCGCGCCTCCTGCCGGACGATGTCGTCGCGCCGGGATCGGACCGCTATCTGCGCAAGGCCAAGGAGATCATCCAGGCCCTGCGCTTGACCGATGCCTTCCCCGGCGAGGAGGGGAAGCGACGGATCATCACGGCCTACCTGAACGAGGTCTTCTATGGCCACGGGGCGTACGGGGTCGCCGCCGCCGCCAGGACGTACTTCGGTGTCGAGGTCGAGGAGCTGACCGTCGCCCAGGCAGCCCTGTTGGCAGGGTTGGTCAAGTCGCCGTCCACGCTCGACCCGTTCCGATTCGCCGAGCGTGACGAGGACGGCGTCCTCCGCGTGGCGCCCACGAGCGACCCCGTGGTCCGACGCGATTGGATCCTCCGAGGCATGGCCGCCTCGGCGCGGTGGACGCGGCTCACGCCGAGCGAGCTCGAGGCGGCGCTCGCCGAACCGGTCGTGCTGGCCGAGGAAGTGCCGATGCGCAATCGAGGGGGCCACTTCACGTGGCAGGTGCGGCGCCAGCTGGCCGCGATCCTCGGCCCCGATGTCGACCTCGACACGGCGGGGTATCGGGTCATCACGACCCTCGATCGGCGCGCGCAGCAGCTGGCGGAATCGTGGTTGGCTGCGGCGGTGATCGCCCCGAACCTGTCGCGTTCGAACGCGACCAAGCTCCTGGACGATCTGGAGATCCCGGATCGTGACCGACGCTGGATCCGAGCCTTGCGCGGGAAGGACCTGCACAATGGGTCGCTGGTCGCGATGGACCACCGCAACGGCGACATCCTCGCCTACGTCGGGAGTGCGGGATATGGTCGCGACGACCTCGCGAGCCGCCGATTCGAACCCAAGTACGACGCGGCTGGTGACGGCGCCCGACAGCCAGGCTCCGCGTTCAAGCCCATCCTCTACGCCACCGCCTTCGACCAGCACCGGCTCACACCGGGCAGCCTCCTGCTCGATATCACCACGACCTTCGACCGCGGGGCTGACTGGGCACCTCGGGATGCGGACCAGCTGGACCGGGGTCCCGTCCTGGTCCGCCGAGCGCTGCAGTACTCCCTCAACGTCCCAGCCATCCGTGCCCTGCACCGGGTCGGAAGCGAGGCCGTCGCGGATACCGCCGCCGACATGGGCGTGGATTTCCTCGGCGGCCGCGATGCGTTCCTGAGTGCGGGCCTCGCCGGCGCGCTGGGTACGGTCGAGACGACCCCCCTCGATCTCACGACCGCGTACGCGACGCTCGGCAACGGTGGCGTCCGCGTCGCTCCGAGGATGATCCTGACGATCCTCCGACCCGACGGCTCCGTCCTCTGGTCGGCACCCGACGTCGAAGGCGCGCGGGCGATCTCGGCGGAAGCCGCCTACCTCGTCACCGACATCCTCGCCGGCAACTCCGACCCCCGAGAGAATCCCATCTGGGCGAAGCAGCTGGCGATCCGCAATGGCCCCGACGGCGAGCGTCGTCCCGCAGCCGTCAAGACCGGGACGACCAACGACGCTCGCGACCTCGGCACGTATGGCTATCTGCCGGATCAGCCGGATGGCGGTCCCGGCCTGACCGTGGGCATCTGGCTCGGGAACAGCGACCACTCGAATCCGCGAGCGAAGGCCCCGGCGACGTCGCTGACGGCTGCCGCTCCCCTGTGGCGGGCGTTCGTGCGCGACTACACCGACGGGTGGCCGATCACGACATTCAAGCGTCCCAAGGACATCGCGTCGGCGCGGATCGATGCCTGGTCTGGTGGGCGTCCAGGCCCATGGACCCGGGCAACGACGACCGATTGGTTCATCAAGGGGACGGAGCCAGGTCGGCGAGGCGCTGTCGACCCTGACGGCCTCCTGTATCGACCCATGTGCGGTTCCTGGCGCGTCGACCCCGTCGCTGCTGAACCCGGCCCCAAGTCCTGGCGCGTCGATGTCGCTGACTGGTTGCGACGGGCGCGCGCGGGCACGGGTGTGCGCGGTGACCTGGACTCGAGGACGGCCTACTTCTGGGGGGAGCGATCGTGGGGCGGGCCACTGGCGGGACCGTGCCCGCGGCCGCGCGCGGTGGATCCCGATCGAGACCGGGGCGACGACG
>CAYVJP010000093.1:0-9933 GCA_964451745.1 uncultured Anaerolineaceae bacterium
GCTCGCGATGGTCGCCGTGCTCTGGCGACGCCATCCGAGGCTCCGCATCCTGCCGTAGCCGCGCGCCGCGCTCAGCTGCGGTTGCCCGGACGGGCCCACCCGCCGGTGCCGCCCTTGCCGGCGGTCGCCCAGGCTTTGCCTTTGCCGCCGCCGGACCAGTTGCCGGAGTTCGCCCAACCCTTGCCGTTGCCCTTGCCCTGACCGACCCAGCCACCGTCGCGGCCGCCGAGGCCGGCCTTCGCCCAGGTGTCGGCGCTGCCGCCCCAGCCGCTGCTGGACGAGCCGCCGCGGCCCCCGCGTCCGCCCATCGGCGCGCCCGTCGCCGGACGGCCACTGCCCAGGCCGCCGCCCATCGACGGCATCTGCGGTGCGCTCGCGGCGAGGTTGCCTCCTTGATGGCGATCGGCCGCAGATGCGGCGGGTTGTCATCGCGATGGGTCCTCGGAGCCGGCGGAACCGCTACCCGGCGTCGATGAGCGGCTTCACCTCGCCGATGAAGCGCTCGAACGTCTCCTGGTCGTACGGTGCGGGCTGCTCCGAGATGACCGTCGTGAACCCGAGATCCACGTACGGCCGGAGCTTGTCCGCGAGCTCCTCCGGCGTGCCGTTCCAGAACGTGTCGTCATCGGCGACCTCGCTCAATGGCGTCCGGTTGTGGGCCATCGCGGCCTCCCAGACGCGGTTGGCTTCGGCCTTGGAGTCGCGGATCGTGAACTTGACGCCGAGTGTGAACTCGATATCGGCGATGTCGCGCCCGACGGCGTCGCAATGGCCGCGCAGGACTTCGATCTTGTGGGCCATCACGTCGAGCGGACCCATCGCGTTCCACATGTCGGCGTACTTGGCGACGGTCCGAAGGGTCTTCTTCTCACCGCTGCCACCGATCATGATCGGCACGCGCCGCTGGATCGGGGTCGGGTGGTGGACGAGCCCATCGAACGCGTAGTGGGCACCCGGTTCGGAGGTCACGGTCTCGCCGTCGAGGAGCGCTCGGATCGCGGCGGCCGATTCATCGAGCCAGTCGAGGCGCTGCCCGAAGCCCGTGCCGAAATCGATGCCGTGCGCCCGGTGCTCCAGCTCCATCCAGGCACCACCGATGCCGCAGATCGCGCGGCCGCCGCTGATGTGGTCGATGGTCGCGATCGCCTTCGCGACGATGCCCGGGTTCCGGAACGTGTTCGCACCCACGAGCAGGCCGAGCTTCGTGCGCTCGGTCTGGGGCGCCCATCCCGCGAGGGCCGCGTAGCCCTCGAAGAAGTCCTGGTAGGGGTCGCCGAAGATCGCGTACAGGTGGTCCCACGTCCAGAGGTGGTCGTAGCCGAGGCGATCCACGCGGATCGCGGCCTCGGTCATCTCGGGCCAGGTCGCGGCCTGGCTCCACAGCAGGATGCCGGTCTTGAGGTCGGTCATGGGTAAGGCGTCTCCGGAAGGGCGGGAAGGTTCCCGATTCTAGGGCCGGCACGCCTCGGGCATACTGCGGCGATGTATGTGCCGGATCATTTCCGACCGACGCCGGACGAGATCGACGATCTCCTCCGACATCACGGGGCGGTGGACCTGATCACGGCCACGGCTCGTGGTCTGCTCGCAACGATGCTCCCGATGGCCTGGGACGCGCCCGGCTCGCGGCCCGGCATCGGTGCGTTCGGCGCCCTCCTTGGCCACGTCGCCCGCAAGAACGATCAATGGCGCGAACCGGCCGTCGGCGAGGCCTTGGCGATCATCCGGGGGCCGGACGCCTACATCACCCCGTCGTGGTACGCCACCAAGCGAGAGCATGGCCGGGTGGTCCCGACCTGGAACTACGTCGTGATCCACGCCTACGGCCGGCTCGTCGTGCACGAGGAGCCCGGGTGGCTCGAAGCGAACGTGCGGCGATTGGTGGAACAGCACGAAGCCGCACGCGCGGAACCGTGGTCGGTCGACGACGCACCCGAGGCGTACATCGCCGGGCAGCTCCGCGCGATCGTGGGCCTGGAGTTGCTCATCGACCGCTTGGAGGCGAAGTCGAAGCTGAGCCAGAACCGGTCCACAGCAGACATCGCCGGGGTCATCGACGGTCTCTCCGCCGACGGTGAGCATGGGGTCTCCGGAGCGATGCGGGCCATCGATGCGCATGGCTGACGGCTTGCGCCCGAGGGCCCCTCAGACCGAGAGGGTCGCGATGTCGCCTTCGATGAGGACGCGGTCGTCCGGGTCGGTGATGCCGTCCAGCGCGGCCGTCGCTCGCGCCTTCCAGTCGGCGGCGGCCACTGGGTCGCCGATGACGGCCGAGGCCCGGGCCATCGCTTCGTACGCGGACGCGAGGTCCCAGTCGCCGGTCCCGGCAGCCTCGTTGAGGTCGAGGCAGCGCCGCGCGTGCCACAGCGCAGGTTCCCCGCGACCGAGCACGGCGTAGACCCGCGAGCACTGCCACTCGCCGCGGGCCAGATTGACGACCTCGACGCCGTCGGCCCGGCTCCAGTGGAACCGCGAGGCGTGCGCCGCGTGGATCATCTCGTCGGTCTCGGCGGGCGTCCGATCGGGTTGCTCGAGCAGGGTCCACGTGTGGTTGAAGAATGCTGCGCCGAGCGCCCGGTGGGTCGCACCGTCGAGGTCGGTCAGTGGGTCCGTCGTGGCGGTGGACATGGTCGTGGCCTCCTGATCGGGCGAGGTGGTGGCAGCGGCGGCAGGGGCGAGCGCGAGCTGACCGACGACGTGGAGGATCCGTTGCAGCCGGAACGTCCGGGCCTCGAGGCGTCGGTGGTGGTCGGAGAGGAGACGACGACGTTCGGCGGGATCGTCGGTCCCGAGGTAGGCGCGGATCACCTCGAGCGGGACCTCCAGGTCGCGCAGCCGCACGATGGTTCGGGCGGGTTCCAGCTGCTCACGGCGATACGATCGATAGCCGGTCGTGGGATCGACCCGGGCCGGCCGAAGGAGGTCGACCTCGTCGTAGTGCCGGAGCGCGCCGACCGACAGGCCCGACAATCGGGCGAAACGGCCGATCACGAGCAGGTTCGGATCCATGGCGGCCATCGTGGACCCTCGGCCTACCCGAGAGTCAAGTCTGTCTCGCGGTCGGCGCCCGACGGCCTGCCCCCGGGCCGCACGTTGATACGCCAGACGCCCGCCCAGGGGGCATTGGGCGGCGCGCCGGTGCGTTTCCCGGCCACGAACCAGTCGAATGCTCGCCACGCGGGCGTATGGCGCGAGCGCTACGACATGATCCGTCGGATGCTCACCCCGCGGGCATCTGACGGACGCGGCGGCCATCTCGTCCGCCCAACACTCCCCGGGCGGGCATATGACGCTACCGCAACCGCAGGCGTCCCCCGAGCAGCCACCGCTGCCCCGCCCCCCGCCCCGGCCGAGCAGCCCCGGCCGGCAGCACGCTCACGCCCGATCCAGCTCCCGGTCGATCGCGCGCAGGATGAACCGCGCGGCCTCGGCGCTCTTGCCACCCAGCTTCGAGCCGGCCTCCTGCTCGAGTGCCTGCTCGAGATCGGCGAGGTACTGGTCCATCGCCGGCGTCCGTTCCAGCGAACCGTCGGCGAACGCCTCTTCCAGCCTGGCCACGGCCTCGCGGGCGTTGTCGACCACGTGCCCCTTGGCCGCGATGAGCTCCCGGACATCGGACCGGGCGTCGTCGGCGGCGATCCCTTCGCTGCTCACGTGAACCTCCTGATGGTGCGCCGCACCATGCCGACATCGGATATGGCGGCGTCTGGCCCGGCCGACTCGGGCGCGGCTCGATCGGCGCCGCTCGCCCGATCGTCGACGCGCGGGAGCGGGTCGACCCCCGGGGCCCGTCGCCGATCCGATTCGAGCACGCTCATGGCGAGCTCGTCCCACCATCGCCCGTCCCGGTAGATGGACTCGCGTGACCGGCCCTCGATGACGAACCCGCAGCGCTGATACGCACGGATCGCTCGCTTGTTGAACTCGAAGACGTACAGCGCGACCCGGTGCATCCCCAGGACGTCGAAGGCATGGTCCAGCATGAGCCGCGTCGCCTCCGTCCCGTAACCGCGCCCCCAGGCGTCCTTCTCGCCGATCGTGATGTGGTACAGGGCCGACCCGTTGTCGCCGTCGAACTGGCTGAACGCGCACGTCCCGATGAGCCGGTCCCCGTCGCGTTCGTGGATCGCCATGGCGAGCGCCTCCTGCCCCACGACGCGCGAGGCGAAGAACCGCTCGATCTCCTCGGGGCGCATCGGCGCCTCCTGGTAGCGCGCGAGTCGGGCGATCTCGGGGTCCGCATACCACGCGCGAAACCGCGCCAGGTTCTCCGGGACGTGCCGTCGGAGCACGACCCGCGAGCCCCATATCGCATCCGGAAACCACGCTCGCGGCGCCATCGGCGGAACCGTATACCATCCCCGCCATGCGCCGCTGGAGCGACCTCGCCGAGCGCGTCGCGGCCACGACCCGGACCACCGAGAAGACCGCGCTGCTCGCCGAGTACCTGTCCGGTCTCGATGCCGATGAGCTGCCGATCGCGGCCGTCTTCCTCACCGGACGACCGTTCCCGGAGGCGGACCAGCGTGCCACGGGCCTGGGGTGGGCGGCCATCGCGACGGCCGTGGCCGAGGTCGCCGGGGTGACCCGGCAGGACTTGGGTGCGGCCTACGACCGCCATTCCGACCTGGGCCTCGCCGTGCAGGACGTGCTCGACGGCGCGCTGCACGCCCCGGACCCCGCGGCGAGCCCGACCCTCCCCGAGGTGGCGGCCACGTTCGCGGCGATGGAGGCCGCCTCCGGCCCCGCCCGCAAGACCGCCCTGCTGCGCGACCTCATCGCCCGATCGGATCCGCACACGGCCCGAAGCATCGTCAAGGTCCTGGGAGGGGACCTGCGGATCGGTCTTCGCGAAGGGCTCGTGGAGGCCGCGATCGCGCGCGCCTTCGAGCGCCCGCTCGAGGCCGTCAAGTGGGCCGGCATGCTGACCGGCGACATCGGTCGGACGGCGACCCTCGCCCGTGACGATCGTCTCGCGACCGCGGAACTCGCCCTCTTCCATCCGCTCAAGTTCATGCTCGCCTCGCCCGCCGAGGACGCCTCGGAGATCATCCGGCGGCTCGGCCCGGAGGTCTGGGTCGAGGATAAGTACGACGGCATCCGCGCGCAGCTCCACAAACGCGGGTCGGACGTCCGTTTCTACTCGCGCGACCTCCACGACGTGAGCGCCCAGTTCCCCGAGATCGTCGAGGCCGCCCGCCCCCTGGCGTGGAGTGGCGTCCTCGACGGGGAGATCCTCGGTTGGAAGGATGGACTCGTGCTGCCGTTCATCAGCCTGCAGGCACGCCTCGGGCGCAAGGACCCGTCGCAACGGATCCAGGCGGAGGTGCCGGTCATCTACGTCGCCTTCGACCTGCTCGCGGAAGGGACAGGGGACGACGACGCCGGCGACAGGACCGTCGAACCCCTGCTCCGCGAACCGCTGACGGTCCGGCGCGCCCGCCTGGATGCCATCCCGCTGCCCCTTGTGAGCGATGGCGGTCGATTCCTCCGCTCGCACCTGTCGGTCGCCGCCGATACGGATGCGCTGGAGCGCGCCTTCGATGGCGCGCGCGCCCGACGCAACGAGGGCCTCATGGTCAAGGATCCGACCAGCATCTACTCGCCCGGCCGGCGCGGACTGGGCTGGCTCAAGATGAAGAAGGCGCTCGCGACCATCGATTGCGTCGTCGTCGGCGTCGAGGTCGGCCACGGCAAGCGGCACGGCGTGCTCTCCGACTACACCTTCGCGGTCCGCGACGACGAATCGGGCAAGCTCGTCAACATCGGCAAGGCCTACAGCGGGCTCACCGACGCCGAGATCGCCGAGATGACGGCCTGGTTCGAGGCGCACACGATCGCGCGGTTCGGGCGCTATCGCCAGGTGGAGCCCACCGTCGTCGTGGAGATCGCGTTCGATGTCATCGTCCGCAGCAAGCGCCACGGCAGCGGCTTCAGCCTTCGCTTCCCGCGCATCCATGCGCTCCGGCCGGACAAGTCCGTCGACGAGATCGACACCGTCGCGACCGTGACGGCGCTGTACGAGGGTCTGCAACACGGCGCCGAGTTGTTGGTGACCGCGAGCGCCCGGTCGGTGGATGCAGGCGGCGGACCGGTTACCGGGGGCTAGACCGGCGCCGTATGCTTCGGGCATGTTCGACGCCATCGGCGGGCCGCCCCAATCGGTCAGCCTGCTCCTCTACACCGATGCGTTCATGATCCGTGGCATGGTCGAGACCAGGCAGCGCCGGATCTCGGACATCCTGAACCTGTCCGACGACTCGTTCGTCGTCCTGGCCGACGTGACCTTCGATGAGTTCGGCTCGAGCGGCACGCCCATCCAGGCGGCCTACGCGCAGATCAATCTCGCGTCGGTGCTGTTCGTGGTCTCCGACGAGCACGTCGAACCGCTGCCCGAGCTGCGCACGCCGAAGACGGCCGAGGAAGCGATCATCTCGGTCCCGCCATTCAAGATCACGGGGCGGATCCACCTGATGCCGGAACGCAGCCTGCGCGACGCCCTGAACGAGCTCCACGGGCAGTTCGTACCCGTCACCGACGCGACGTACTGGTCCGACACGCTCGGCGAAGCCCGCGAGACCGCGGAGCTCGTGGTCGTCAATCATTCGCTCGCCCAGATCCTGGCGCCGCACCGCGAACTGGACCCGTGGGAAGGGATGCCGGCGGCGCCGCCCGACGCCGCACCCAGCGGTTGGTGACCCTCGCGCCCTAGCTCCTGGTCGTTAGCGGTCGACGGGCAGGTCCAGGCGGTTGCCCCACTCCGCCCATCCGCCGTCGTAGACCGCGACGTCCTCATGTCCCAGGAGGGTCAGGACGAAGGCGAGCTTCGCCGCCGCGATCCCGGACCCGTCGTAGGTCACCATCCGGTTGCCGCGGCTGATGTTGGCGGCGTGCAACCGGTCGCGCAGGGCCGCACCGGTCCGAAGGCGCTGGGATCCAGCGTCGTGCATCCCGCCCACCGGCATGTTGATGGCACCCGGGATGTGCCCCAGGCGCCGGGTATTGCCCTCGAACCCGCGGTACTCGGCCGGAGCCCGGGCGTCCAGCAGGGTCACGTCCGGTGCGCCGAGCAGGCCGCGGACGTCCGCCGTCGTCAACTGGAGCCTCGTGGGCCCTCGCGGCGTGAACGGCGATACGGGTGCGAGTGACCCGGGCAGGGCCTCCATCACGGTCCGCGTCACGGGGCGACCCTCCGCTTCCCAGGTCGGGAAGCCGCCATCGAGGATCCGGACCGACTCGAGCCCGTAGGCCCGCAGCGTCCACCAGACGCGCGACGCGTAGAGCGACTGCGTGTCGTCGTAGATCACGACGCTGGTCCCATCCCCGATCCCGGCCCGCGCGGCGACGGCCGCGACCCGTTCCGGACCAGCCAGGCGCAGCGCGCCCCCCTCGTCGTCCGGCTCCACGAGCTCGCTGCGCCAGTCGACGTACACCGCCCCTGGGATACGTCCGGCACGGTGCACGTCGGCGCCGGTCCCGTCGGGCCGCCAGCGCGCATCGAGGATCCGGATCCCCGGACGGCCCAGCTGCTCACCCAGCCACTCGGTCGTGGCGAGCAGTTCGGGACGGGGGAGGGCGGACATCGTCGGTATCATACGGCCGTGCTTCCCCCCGACTCCACCGAGGCCGAACGGCTCGCGTCGGTCCGTGCGGCCATGCCCGCGCTTGGGGCGGGCATCTATCTCAATGCCGGATCCAGCGGTCCGCTGCCGGCGGAGACGGCCGCGGTCCTGGCCCAGATGGCGGACTACGAACTCAACGTCGGGCGGAGTCATCCGGACGGCTTCCTCGAGTTCCTCCAGCGCATGGAGGAGGCCCGGGCGACGATCGCCGCGCTGTTGACCGCCGATACCGACGACATCGCGCTCACCCACGGAACCAGCGACGGGGTGAACATCGCCCTCGCGGGGATGGACTGGTCAGCGGGTGACCGGGCGGTCACGACGAGGCTCGAGCATCCGGGCGTGACCGGGCCTCTGTATGTGCAGCGCGTCCGCCACGGCATCGAGGTGGACTACCTCGACATCGGGCATGGCGGCGACCACGAGCGGACGGTCGCCGCCTTCGAGGCGGCGATCGATGACCGGACGAAGGCGGTGGTCATCAGCCACGTCCTGTGGGCGACCGGGGCGGTGATGCCGGTCCGCGCGATCGCGGACCTCGCCCACGCCCGTGGGGCGCTGGTCGTCATCGATGGCGCGCAGAGCGCCGGCGCGATCCCGATCAACGTCGAGGCGACCGGAGCGGACGTCTACGCGGTCCCGGGCCAGAAGTGGTTGCTCGGACCCGAAGGGACCGGGGCGGTCGCGCTGACGCGGGCTGCCCGGGCGCGGCTGCAGCCGACGTTCGCCGGCTACCTGTCATTCGAGCGGATCGACGGAGCGGGCGATGCCCGGTTCTGGGCCAGTGCCCGGCGGTTCGAGGGGACCGGATTCCACCGGCCCTCGGTCGTGGGACTGGCGCGGTCAGTGGGCTGGCTGAGCATGTTCGTCGGGCTGGCCTGGATCTATGAACGCGGCATCCGACTGGCCCGCGCGATGGCGGATCGGCTCGCCGCCATCCCGGGCGTCGAGGTCCTCACGCCGCGCGAGCACATGGCGACGCTCGTCACGTTCCGGATCGCGGGCTGGACCCCGGACGAGGCGTGCGCCGAGCTTGGCGCGCGCGTCTTCGCGGTGGCCCGGACGATCCCGCTGGTGGACGCCGTCCGGATCAGCGTCGGCTTCTACAACTCGGAGGAGGAGCTCGAGCGCTTCGCTGGTGCGGTCGAGCTGCTCGCTGCGCATACACCCGACACGATCCCCGCCCGCCGGACGCTTGCGATCCTGGGTGAGGGGTGAGCGGGACGCCGACCGGTCCGGCGACCGACCCCGTCCGCGAGCCGGTCGCGCACCGGTCGTGGGCGCAGGTTCGCTGGCGCCAGTTCCGCAACCCCCCGCGTCCCGTGGTCCGGGCGGTGGCGTCGAGCCTGATCGTCGCAGGGATCCTCGCCCTCGGGTACCTCGTCTATGACGTCGCCCTGGCTCGCGGGGCCGACCTTCCCGGCGGCGACCTGCGAGTCCTCGCGATGGCGCTCTACGTGATCGCGGTGCTCGTGATCGGGAGCGTGGTGACGTATCTCGTCGTGCCCCAGCCCAGCGGCGCGGGCTCGGTCCGTCGTCGGAGTGCGTGGAGCGCCGCATTGGGCTTCTTCGCCGCGGTGCCGATCGCCTACCTCGTGATGGTCGTCGCGCTGCAGATCGTCCGGCCGTGGCTCGGATGAACACCACCGTGGAGAGCGGACCGCGCGTCTCGTCGGAGTGTGGCGTCCGCGCACCGGTTCGAGGCGGACCGGCGACTCGGGCATGGGCCATCCGTACCATTCCGCGGTACTCTCTGATGGCTATCATCTCGGTGTGTTCGGGCATCCCGGCACATCGGCGTCATCCGATCCTCTGAGGTCTGCGCGTGTCCATCGACGAGCAGCACATCGCGCTGCCGAAGCTCTACGGAGCCCCCGCGTACGCCCGCCCCGCCCCGGTCGTCGACATCGGGCCGCGCCCGTTCGACCCCGACGACCTGCCGATCGAGGCGTTCCAGACCGAGGATGAGCGTGAGCTGGCCTCGAACCTGCCGGCACGGGCCTGGGCCCCGGGGGGCACGATCATCGATCCTCTCGACGTGGCGGGTGACAGCGACCCGAACGGGAAGTCCGAGCCGGCCGCCAAGCTGCGGCCTCGGCCGCTCAAGCTCAAGTCGATCGCCGGGCGTCTTCTCGGGGGCGAGTGAGCCGCCTGCTGGCGTCCTTCCCCGGCGGGTGTAGATTGGCTCCCTCCACGGGGGAGTAGCTCAATCGGTCAGAGCGGCGGGCTTATATCCCGCTGGTTCCAGGTTCGAGTCCTGGCTCCCCTACCATCCACAGACGCATCCGACCGACCCGACCCTTGACGTCCC
>CAYVJP010000094.1:0-9878 GCA_964451745.1 uncultured Anaerolineaceae bacterium
CTTGGCGGTCTGGGCGCCGATCCGGCCGAAGACGTCGCCATCGAGCTGCTCGGTCTCGACGAGGTCGCCCACCTTCGCGTCGGCGTCGTGAGCGCGAGCATCCTCGAGCGTGATCTGGGTCAGCTCGTCCTCGATCTCCTCGACGACCAGTCGGGCACGAAAGACACGGATCTTCCCGGACTCGGCATCGATCTGGACGTGGATGTCCTCGTCGCCTGCGACCCGCCGGTAGGCGGACTGGATCCCGTCCTCCACCGCGCCGATGAGCTGCTCGCGCGAGACCTGCTTCTCGGCATTGAGCTGCAGGAGGGCGCCCACGAAGTCTCGACTCATGATCGGCCCTCCATGCTGATGTCCAACGGTCGACGAACCGCCGCTCATAAAGAGACGTGGGGGTCACCCACGTCACGGAGCGGCCGTTCAGTTGGCGCGAGTATACACCCGGATGGGTGGACAGCCAGGATGCTAGCCTCCGACCCATCATGCCGTGGCACGACACCGCCCTTCCTGCCGACACGGATCGATCGCCTGCGGTCGTTCCGGTCGCGGTCGGAGACACGTCCATCGTGCTGGTGGCCTGGGATCAGCGCTGGTACGCCATCGAGGACCGCTGCAGCCACGCGGGCTGCTCGTTCATCGACGATGGCGAGATCGACGGGTACCACGCGATCTGCAACTGCCACGGCTCCGAGTTCGATGTCCGGTCGGGCCAGGTGCTCCGCCCGCCCGCCCGTGAGCCGATCCGGACGTTCCCGGTCCGCGTGAACGGCGACCGCATCGAGGTGGAGGGGTGATCGATCTCGCGGCGGTCACGGTCGAGGAGCTCGAACGCGACCCCTACCCGATCTACGCCGAGCTGCGCGATCACGCTCCCGTCGCGTACATGCCGTGCCTGGACACGTGGATGGTCACGCGCTGGGCGGACGTCGAGGCGGCCTGCACGGATCCGGTCGCGTTCCCGGCGCACGTCGAGCACTCCCCGACGGATCGGGCCCTCGGCGGCATCTCGATGATGACCACTGACGGCGAGCCGGCCAAGCGCCGTCGACGCCCGTTCGATCCCACGCTGCGCCCGCGGACCGTCGAGGCCCGGATGCCCGAGGTGTTCGCGCGGCTCTGTCGCGAGCGACTCGACGTCATCGCGTCGGCTGGCCGTGCCGACCTGCTCACGGACTACTTCGAGCCGGTGTCCGTCCTGTCGCTGGCCCATGCCATGGGTATCGCCGACCTCGTCGATGCGCCGACCCTCATCCACTGGTTCGCGGGGCTGGCGGCGGGCGTGTCGAACTACGAGGACGACCCGGCCAAGACCGCGGCTTGCGATGCGGTCTCCGCCGAGATCGATTCCGTGCTCCTGCCGCGCTTCGAGGCGCGTCTCGCCCAACCCGAAGCGGACCTCATCTCGGACCTTGTCCAGGCATTCGAAGGCTCGCTCGACGACCGGCTGGCGCTGGCGATGCCGTCCCTCAAGCTGGTGCTCCTCGGTGGCCTCCAGGAGCCTGCGCATGGTGGCGCCACGATCGCCCATTGCCTGCTCGCCCACCCCGAGCAGTTGGACGCGGTCCGCGCCGACCTCGCCCTCGTGCCGGTCGCGATCGAGGAAGGCCTGCGCTGGACGGCGCCGATCGGCAACCTCCTGCGCGGCGTGGCGCCGGACACGCGCCTCGGCGGGATCGCGTTCCCGCCCGACGCCCGGGCCATCCTGGTCGTGTCGTCGGCCAACCGCGATCGCGCCGTGTGGGGCCCCACCGCGGACGCGTTCGACATCCGACGCCCCAGGCGCGTCCACCTGTCGTTCGCCACCGGGCCGCATTACTGCATCGGGCATCACTTCGCACGCGCCCAGCTTCGGGTCGCCATCGGCATGCTGTTCGAGCGCTTCCCTGCCCTGCGCCTCGATCCCGATCACGAGACCGTGTATCGCGGCCACGAGTACCGTTCCCCGAAGGCGGTCCGCGTACTGATCGACGCCTGAAGAGCCGGGACCAGGGGGTCAGGCGGAGACAGCTGGGGTGGGATAGCGTCGGGCGACGTAGTCCTCGAGGATCTCGATGAACTCCGCGACCAGGCCGTCGCCGCGCAGTGTTCGGTCGAGCTTGCCATCGATGAAGACGGGCGCGACGGGCGCCTCGAACGTGCCGGGGAGCGAGATGCCGATATCGGCGTGCTTGCTCTCACCGGGACCGTTCACGACACAGCCCATGACCGCCACGCGCAGGTCCTCGGCGCCCGGGTGCGTCTCGCGCCACTCGGGCATGCGCTCCTTGAGATAGCCCTGGATCTGCTGCGCCATCTCCTGGAAGAACGTGCTGGTCGTCCGGCCGCAGCCCGGGCAGGCGGACACCTGCGGCAGGAACGAGCGCAAGCCCATCGATTGGAGGACCTGCTGGGCCACCTCCACCTCACGTTCGCGCGGCGCCCCGGGCTCGGGCGTGAGCGAGACGCGGATCGTGTCGCCGATCCCCTCGTTGAGCAGGATCGCGAGCCCCGCCGTGGAAGCGATGATCCCTTTGTCGCCCATCCCGGCCTCGGTCAGGCCCAGATGCAGCGGGTAGTCGCAGCGCGCCGCGAGCAGCCGATAGACATCCACGAGGTCGCGGACGCCGCTGACCTTGGCGCTGATGATAATCCGGTCGTGGCGCAGGCCGGTCGCCTCGGCAAGCTCCGCGGAACGCAAGGCGGACTGGAGCATCGCCTCGATCATCACCTCGCGTGCGTCGAGGGGCTCGGCGAGCCGCGCATTCGCATCCATGAGCTCGGTCAGGACCGCCTGGTCGAGCGAGCCCCAGTTGACCCCGATGCGGACCGGCTTGTCGTTGTCGATGGCCACCCGCACGATCGTCGCGAAATGCTCGTCGTGGCGCTTGGCCCCCACGTTGCCGGGATTGATCCGGTACTTCGCGAGCAGCGCGGCCGTCTCGGGGTACTCCACCAGCAGCTTGTGGCCGTTGTAGTGGAAGTCGCCGATGATCGGGACGTCCACGCCGAGACCGCGCACCTTGCGCACCATCTCCGGCACGGCGGCGGCGGCTTCCTCCGTGTTGACCGTCACACGGACCAGCTGCGAACCGGCGTGCGCGAGCCGCGCGACCTGGATCGCGGTGCCGTCGGCGTCCGCGGTGTCGGTGTTGGTCATGGATTGGACGACGACCGGATGGGCGCTCCCTACCAGGACGCCGCCGACATCGACGCTGACCGACGGCCGTCGCTGCGGCCGCGATCGATCGGGCGAGACCATGGGTCAGGAGCCTCCCGAGATGCTCCGGATGATGTCGAACCCGGTGACCCAGATGAGGAACCCGAACAGGAACACGAACCCGACCATGTAGGTCAGCTGCTCGGCCCGCAGGCTCAGTCGTGCCCCGAAGAACCGCTTCAGGGTGATCATCAGCATCCGCCCCCCGTCGAGTGGGGGGAACGGCAGGATGTTCACCACCGCGAGGTTGGCCGAGAGGATCGCCGCGATGTACAGGGTCAGGACGAGGCCCTCGTTCCAGAACACGTCGCCGATCTGCGTCGCGATCCCCACCGGTCCGGAGACCGGGGGCGCACTGGTCGGGTCGGCGGCGACCGATGAGACAAGGCTGCCCAGGCCGTTGACGATCAGTCCGAGCGCTCGGACCGTCTGGTCCACCCCGGCCTCCACGGCCGCGGGCAGCGGGTTGGTCGTCGAGGTGCCGTCGAAGTACCCCTCCCACGGCCGCTCCTCGCTCCGAATGCCGAGCGCACCCTGCCCAGCGGCGACGGCCGCGGCGTCACGGAGCGTGACGGTGACCTCCCGGCGCGTCCCATCCTCGGCGTCGACGGTGAGGACGACGGTCTCCCCGGCCCGCTCGCGCAGACCATCGAGGATGGTGGGGCCGACGAAGAACTGGTATCGCTCGCCATCGACGGCGACGAGGGCGTCCCCGGGCTGCAGCCCGGCGGCCTCGGCCGGCGATCCCGCGTCGATCTCGAAGAACCGGAGGCCCATGTATGGGGACGCCGCCAATGCGATGCCGGTGAAGATCACGAAGGCGAGCAGCACGTTCATCGCGACGCCCGCGATGAGGATGACCATCTTGGTGATCCAGCGTTGCGCCGCGAACGAGCGTGGGTCTTCGGCGCCGTCGCCATCCTCACCCTCGAGCTTGACGAACCCGCCGATGGGGAGCCAGTTGAGCGTGTAGATCGTCTCGCCCTTGTTGCGCAGGACCTTGGCCCGCGGCGGGAACCCCACACCGAACTCCAGGACCCGGACATTCGCCAGTCGCGCGGTCACGAAGTGGCCGATCTCGTGGATGACGACGAGGATCCCGAGGATGGCGATGAACAGGACGATCGTGACGACCGACTGGAGGAACCCGGTCATGCGTGGGCCCCGGTGGAGCCGCTGGCGAACGCAGCGCGGACCTCGGCGTCGAGGGCGACCAGCCCGTCCACGTCAGGTTCGGCAGCGCCGGCCTCGCCGAACCGCTCCACGGCAGCCGCGAGCAGTCGCGGGATCCCCGGAAAATCGAGCGTCCCATCGAGGAACCGGGCGACGGCCACGTCATCGGCCGCGATGAGCGCGGCGGAGGCCCGTGGGCCTGCGCGTCCCGCCTCGCGGGCGATGCGCAGGGCCGGGAACCGCGCCTCGTCCGGTGCACGGAAGCCGAGCCGCGCCGAGGCGACGAGATCGGCCGGGGTCGCCGGTGAGGGTCGGCGCTCGGGATACGTCATGGCGTACTGGATCGGGAGCCTCATGTCGGGGGTGCCCAGCTGGGCCTTGAGGGAGCCGTCCGTGAACCGGACGGCGGAGTGGACGACGCTCTGCGGGTGGATCACCACCTCGATCGCGTCGTAGTCGACATCGTACAGCCAGTGCGCCTCGATGACTTCCAGGCCCTTGTTGGCGAGCGTCGCCGAATCGATGGTGATCTTGGCTCCCATGGTCCAGGTGGGGTGCTTGAGGGCCTGCTCCGGGGTGATCGTCGCCATGTCCTGCGCGGTCGCGTCGAGGAACGGACCCCCGGACGCGGTCAGGATGAGGGCCGCGACCGTGGACATGGATTCCCCCACCAGACACTGCCAGATCGCGGAATGTTCCGAATCGATGGGCCGCAGCCAGGCCAGCGGACTCGCGAAGGGATCGGCGGGATGCCGCTGCGCGGTCGTCGCGGCCAGGCGGCGCGCCTCGGGCATCACGAGGTGCCCGCCCGCGACGAGGGTCTCCTTGTTGGCGGTCGCGACCACCTTGCCCGCGCGGAGCGCCGCGAGGACGGAACGCAGGCTCACGACGCCGCCGGTCCCGATCACGACGATGTCCACGTCATCACGCGTCGCGAGCTCGGCCAGCGCGTCGTCGGATGCCCCCAGGGCCGTCACCCTCGGCCCCAGTCGCTCTGCCTGTTCGGCGAGGAGATCCTTGTTCGAGCCGGCCGCCAGCGCCACGACGCGGAACGCGTCCGGGTGCGCGGCGAGCACGTCCACGGTCTGGCGTCCGATCGAGCCGGTGGACCCCAGGAGTGCGACGCCGCGCGGCTCAGCTGAGGATGGCGACGACATACAGGGTCACGACCGGAGCGGCGAAGAGGAACGAGTCCACGCGGTCCAGCATCCCGCCGTGCCCCGGGATGAGGTCGCTGGAGTCCTTCGCGCCGGCGGCCCGTTTGAGCATCGACTCCGCGAGGTCGCCGGCCTGGGCGGCCAACGCCGCGAGCGGTCCGAGGGCCAGGGCGTGGAGCGGGTTCTGGCCCAGCCCCCACAGGAACACGGCCACGACCACCGTCGTGGCGACCACGCCGCCGATGAGGCCCGCGTACGTCTTCGAGGGCGAGATGTGGGTCAGGAACTTCTCTCGGCCGAACTGCTTGCCCACCAGGTACGCGCCCGTGTCGTACGACCACACAGCAAGGATCAGGAGGAGGATCCAGCCGCGATCCGCGCCCAGTGGCGCGAAGAGCGCGTCGTCGGAGACCGCGGGGGCCGCGTGCCCGAGGCGGACCACGAATGCCAGGAGGCTGACGTAGAGCGCCCCGAACACGGTCGCGACCCACGTGGCGAGCCCGTCGCGGGGATCCGGGATCGGGAACGACGCGACGGCGACCACGACGATCCCGACCGCCATCAGCAGAAGGCCGCTGCCCTCGAGGACGTCGGGGAACGTGGCGTCGACGATGACCAGCAGCGCGAGGACCGCACCCAGGAGCGGAAGCGTCGGGTGGCCCGCCATCCGCAACAGCGCGAACACCTCGCGTGCCGCGAGGACCGTGATGATGGCGATCGCCGCGGCCAGGACGACACCGCCCAGGGCAAGGACGACCAGCAGGACCGGGACGAGGACGGCGGCGGTGATCGCGCGCTGGCGCACGCTCGCGGCTGCCTAGCGCCCGAACCGGCGCTGCCGGCGGGCGTACTCCCCGAGGGCCTCATCGAAGGCCTCGGGGCCGAAGTCGGGCCAGAGCGTCTCGCAGAAGTAGAACTCGGCGTAGGCCGACTGCCAGATCAGGAAGTTGGACAGGCGCTGCTCGCCGCCGGTCCGGATGACCAGGTCGGGATCGGGCAGACCGGCCGTGTAGAGCGCGGCGTTGACCGCCGATTCGTCGATCTCCTCGGGTGCGACCCCCGTGGACACCAGGTGCCGCACGGCATCGACGAGTTCCGTCCGTCCCGCATAGTTGAAGGCGATATTGAGCAGGAGCCGGGTCCCCTCCTCCGTGGCGGCGAGCGCCTCGCCGATCGATCGACGGGTCTCGTCGGGGAGCTCGTCGAGGCGTCCCAGCAGGCGGATGCGGACCCCTTGCGCTCGCAGCTCATCCGTCTCGCTGCGGATGGCGCTCTCGAGGAGGCCGAACAGGCCGGTGACCTCGTCATCGGAGCGGGCCCAGTTCTCGCGGCTGAATGCGTACAGGGTCAGGACGGGGATACCGCGCCGGACCGCGTGGCGCAGCAGCGCGCGGATGGCTTCCACGCCGGCGGCATGTCCGTCGAGCTCGGGAAGGTCGTGTTGCCGAGCCCAGCGGCGATTGCCATCCATGATGATGGCGACGTGGCGCGGCAGGTCGTCGAGCGCTGGCGCAGGCGGATCGGGCGTCGGACTGCTTGTCGCGACGGACACCTCGTGGGTGGCGTCGGACGACACCGGCGACTCGTGCGCCGCGGGCGGGGCGTCGGTCGGACGGGCGAGCGGTGTCCGGGCCACTAGACCTCGAGGACCTCCTGTTCCTTCGCGCTACCACGCTGGTCGACATCGGCGATGTGACGGTCGGTCGTGCGCTGGAGCAGCTCCAGCTGGCGATGGGACTCGTCCGCGCCGACGCTTCCGTCGCGCTCTTCCTTCTTGAGATGGTCGGCCGCGTCGCGACGAAGATTGCGGATCTCGACGCGCGCTTCCTCCATCCGCTTGTGGACGACCTTGACGAGGTCCTTGCGACGCTCCTCGGTGAGCGGCGGGATGTTCAGGCGCACGACCGTGCCATCGACGTTGGGCATCAGCCCGATATCGCTCTTCGTGATGGCCTTCTCGATGGCGCCCAGGACCCCGCGATCCCATGGCTGGATGACGATCTGATGCGGCTCCGGGACGCTGATCCCGGCGAGCTGGTTGAGCGGCGTCTGCGTGCCGTAGTAGTCGACAAGGATGCGTTCGACCAGCTGAGTCGACGCCCGACCCGTTCGGACGCCCTGGAAGTCGCGCTCCATGGCGTCGACGGCACGCGCCATCTTGTGGTCAGCGTCGGCGAGGATCTCGCTACTCATGCTGGCGCACCTCCGGCTGCGATCGGCGCCTCGACGGCGCTCGAGATACGGGTCCCGACGGGCTCGCCGGCCGCGACCCGCGTGATGTTGTCAGGATGGTTGAGGTCGAAGACGACGATCGGGAGCTCGTTTTCCATGCACAGGCTGATCGCGGCTGCGTCCATGACCTTGAGCTGGTCGCGGAGCAGATCGGCATAGCTCAATTGAGCGTACCGCTGCGCGCTCGGGTTCGTCATGGGATCGCTGTCGTAGACGCCATCCACCTTGGTGGCCTTGAGGAGGACCTCGGCATTGATCTCGACGGCGCGCAGTGCGGCGGCGGTGTCGGTCGTGAAGTACGGGTTGCCCGTGCCGGCCACGAAGATGGCGACGCGACCCTTTTCCAGGTGCCGGATCGCACGCCGTCGGATGTACGGCTCCGCGACCTCATTCATGGCGATCGCCGTCATGACCCGGGTCGGGATGCCTTCCTTCTCCAGGGCGTCCTGGAGGGCGAGACCGTTCATGACCGTCGCGAGCATGCCGATGTAGTCGCCGGTGGCTCGGTCCATGCCGCGAGCGGCCGCCGCCATGCCTCGGAAGATGTTGCCGCCGCCGACGACGATCCCCACCTGGACACCGAGGCGATGGACCTCACCGACCTGGCGCGCGATGAACGCACAGAACGCCGGGTCCACGCCGTAGGGCCGATCGCCGAGGAGCGCCTCGCCGGACAGCTTGAGCAGGATCCGCCGGAATCCGACCGACGGACCCCCGGCGGCCGTGGCGGCCACCGGATCGCTCACAGGTCCTCCCCGAGCGCGTAGCGGGTGAAGCGGCGCACGCGGATGTTCTCGCCGATGGTCGCGATCTTCTCGTTGATGAGGTCGCTCACGGCCCGCTCCTCGTCGCGGAACGGCTGGTCGTAGAGACAGACCTGGCTGTACCACTTCTTGAGCTGACCCTCGACGATCTGCGGCCGGATCGCCTCCGGCTTCTTCTGGGTCGCCTCGTCGGCGAGCAGCTCGGCCTTCTTCGCCTCGAGGTCCGCGGCCGGGATCCGCTCCTGGTCCACGTACAGCGGGGCCAGACCGGCGACCTGGACGGCGAGGTCGCGCACGAGCTTCTGGAACTCGTCCGTCCGCGCGACGAAGTCCGTCTCGCAGTTGACCTCGATCAACACGCCGACGCGACCGCCGGTGTGGATGTAGCTCGAGACGAGTCCCTCGCGCGCATCGCGACCGGCCTTCTTCGCCGCCGCGGCCAGGCCCTTCTCGCGAAGGAGCGTGACCGCCGCTTCGAGGTCGCCGCCGGTCTCGGTCAGCGCCTTCTTGCAATCCATGAACCCGGCGCCGGTCCGCTCGCGCAGTTCCTTGACCAGCTCCGCCGAGATGTCCGCCATGTGTGCGTGGCTCCTGTTCGTTGCGTCGTTCGTGCGGGGCGCGCCGGCGCCCCATTCGTCGTGTCGGTCGACCGTCAGGCGGTCGGTTCGTCTTCGGCCTTTTCGGCCGCCTCGCGCGCGAGCTCGGCCGCGATCTCCTCGGGCGTCGCTTCGGCGGGTTCGGCGACGGCAGCTTCGGCCCGGGCGACGCGGTCGCCGGGCAGGAGGTCGTCGTCGTCCGCATCGGGCTCGAAGGTGAGCGCGGCCCCGCCGGCCAGGGCGGCCACGAGTTCGTCGGACGCCCCGGGAACCTCTTCCTCTTCGCCCGTCTGCGGCATCGGCGCGGTATCGATCACGTCGGGTTCGCTGGCCGCGCGCGTCGAGCGCTCCTGGGCACCCTCGATGGCGGCCTCCGCGACGAGCGCGCAAAGGAGCCGGATGCTGCGGATGGCGCGGATAGCATCGTCGTTGGCCGGGATGATGAAGTCGAGCTCGTCGGGGTCGACGTTCGTGTCGCCGGTGCCCACGACCGGGATCTCGAGCTTGTTCGCCTCGGTGACCGCGATCCGCTCGCGGTGCGGGTCCACGATGAAGACCAGACCGGGCAGGCGCTTCATCTTGCGCATCCCGCCCACGGTGCCCTGGAGCTTGACCATCTCCTCGGTCAGCTTGGCGGCTTCCTTCTTCGCCAGGCGCTCGAACTCGCCGGCCTGCTGGCGCGCCTCGAGCTGCTCGAGCAGGCCGATGCGCTTCTTGATCGTCGTGAAGTTGGTGAGCATCCCGCCGAGCCATCGCTTCT
>CAYVJP010000095.1:0-9816 GCA_964451745.1 uncultured Anaerolineaceae bacterium
TCACGCCTGACCCGACGGCCCGGGCGGCCGGGGATCAGGCGACGAGCGTGGCCACGAGGTGCGCGAGTTCCGCGGCGGGGTCTGCGGTCAAGCCGGTATGGACCGCCGACGGCTGGATGATCGTGCTCGACGGGGCGACGAGCCAATGGAAGCGCTCGGCGATCGTCAGGCGGGCCATCGGGCCGGCCGCATCGTCACCACGGGCGACCGCTTCGATGGCGGCCAGGTGCTCGCGCACGCCCGAGAGATCGCAGTCGGGAGCGAGCGCCTGCAGTCGTGCCTCGTCGAGCGCCATCGACGCCCCGAGGAAGCGCCGAGGCCGGCACAACAGGACGACGCCCGCGTTGATCGATTCGCCGCGCTCCACCCGGGGCACGACCCGGATGATCGCGTAGAGGTACGGGCTACGCGGCGCGTCGGGCACGTTCCACCTCGTCGACGAACGGACGCGGCTCGGTCAGCCGAACGTCGAGGTAGCGGCGGTAGGCCGCTCGCTGCGCTGCGGCGTCGCCGATGGTGGGATCGTCCGGCAGCCACGTTGCCGGGATCGACGCCACCAGGCCGTCGATCAGGTCGCCATCGATGCGTGGCGCCAAGCGGGCGTCCGCGTCCTCGATGGAACCCGCGAACGGCAGCAGGACATGGTCGCGCAGGCGTTCGAACGGACGTCGCGCGTGCGCGTCCGGCTCACGCCACGTGTGGTGGACGTACAGCGCCGCACCGTGATCGATGAGCCAGATCCGACCGTGCCACACGAGCAGATTGGGGTTCGCGATGGTGCGGTCGGGGTTCGTGACCAGACCATCGAGCCACACGACGTCGGCCGCGAACGCGGGATCGACCAGCGGGTGCGTGGCCGGATTGAACGACAGCGCGCCCGGGAGGAAGTCGAGACCGAGGTTGATGCCGCCGCTGGCACTGACGAGATCGTGGATCTCCTCGTCGGGTTCGGCGTCGCCGAGCGACGGGTCCACCTCCACGAGCGCGAGGTCCGGGACCGGCAGTCCGACGGCGCGGGCGATCTCGCCGGCCAGCCACTCAGCGACGAGCGCGCGGGGACCCTGCCCGGCGCCACGGAACTTCACCACGTAGAGCCCGTCGTCGTCGGCTTCGACCAGACCCGGCAACGATCCGCCTTCGCGCAGCGGCGTCACGTAGCGCGTGGCGGTGACGAGCGTCGGCTGCACGGCAGTTGGCATGGCGAGAGCCTACCCGACCCTCCGCCCGGCATTCGCGTGCAGGGGCGCACGCGTCCTACGCGCGGATCACGCACGCCCCGATTACGCTGCCCTCGCCCGACCGAAGGAGACCGATGACCGAGTCCGAACGCCGCCTCGACCCCGATGCGCAGCTCACGCCCGAGGAGGCGCTCCGGCAGGACCGGGCCCTGCTCCACGAACTCGAGCCCGAGGCCGGGCGCCTGTACGACCGTCACGCGCGCGTCGCCCAGGAATGGTTCCCCCACGAGTACATCCCGTACCGGCTGGGTCGGGACTTCGACAAGGATCCGTGGACCCCGGACCAGCCGCGACTCACCGGGGTCGCCCAGACGGCGTTCGAGATCGGCCTGCTGACCGAGGACAACCTGCCCTCGTACCACCGGCTGATCCACGGGATGTTCGGCAAGGGCGATGGCGCGTGGATCAACTGGGTCGGTCGCTGGACCGCCGAAGAGGGCCGGCACGCGATCGTCCTGCGCGACTACCTCACGGTCACGCGCAACATCGACCCGGTGTTGCTGGAGCGCGGCCGGATGACCCAGCTCCAGCAGGGTTACGACCACGATTCGCCCTCGACGTTGCGCGGCCTGGCCTACGTCGCGTTCCAGGAGCTGGCCACCCGGATCTCGCACCGCAACACCGGACGGTACTCGGACGACCCGGTGGCGGACCGGATCATGGTCCGCATCGCCGCCGACGAGAACCTGCACATGGTGTTCTACCGCGACATCCTGGGCGCCGCGCTCAAGATCCAGCCCTCCGCGGCGGTCCGCGCGATCGTGGACGAGATCCTGGCCTTCGAGATGCCGGGAGCCGGCATCCCGGGATTCGTCCGCAAGGCGGCCCAGATCGCCAAGGCGGGGATCTACGACCTCCGCGTCCATCGCGACGAGGTCCTGCTGCCGATCCTCCAGCACTGGCGATTCTTCGAGCTCGAAGGCCTGGACGCGGCAGCGGAGGAAGCTCGACGTCGGCTCGCCGACCACCTCGACAAGCTGGAGCTCGCGGCGCAGCGGTTCGAGACCCGGGTCGCGGCATCGGACGCGAAGCGGATCGCGTCTGCCGGGTAGCTCCTAGCGGACGAGATCGAGGAACGCGTCGAGCAGGCGGGCGGTCAGGGCCGCGACCAGCCAGATCGCGCCCACCAGCATGAGGACGAGGCCCGCGAAGAAGGCCCAGTGGCCGCTCGTGGTGGCATCCGGGTCGAGGGCGTGGCGGCGGAACAGCTCCAGGTTGGCGGAATTCGAGCGCGAGACGAAGTCGATCAGGTCGCCGAGGAACGGGACGAGGCCGACGGCCAGGTCCACGAGGAGGTTGACCACCATCCGCGCCAGCGCGATCCGGGGCACGCCGAACCGCGCAGCTTCCGCGATCACCCACGACCCGACCAGCGCCGCCACGACGTCGCCGGCCACCGGGATGAGACCGATGAACGGGTCCAGGCCGACGCGCTGATTCGTCCCGGGAACCGGGACGAGCTCGTCGAGCACGTGGGTCACGCGCGAGATCCGGGCCTCGACCGCGCGGAACCGCTCGGCCCGACTGGCGCCGACGACCTCGCCCTGGACCGGGCGCGCCATCAGGCGGCCGTCGTGAGCGTGAGCGGCGCAGGTGGCGTCGGGCGGGTCATGGCGTCGTCGAGTCTACGGATTCGACGTGACAGCCTCGCAATCGTCGGGCGTATGGACGGATGTCCATGCCATATCACGTACCTCCGCCGGGTGGCGTGGGCAGGCCCGCGGCCTACGGTATGACCAACACGAACACGGACCGCCGGACAACGAGACCTTCGCCCGGCGGCGCGTCGATCCTCCGGCGGGATGCCGGGCGACGGCGGAGCCGGCATCCTGACCGGACGGCGGTCCAGCTTCGTCCACAACTGAAGAACAACCGAAGAACAATCGCATAGCCAGAACGGCCGTCCGCATGGGGAGTGGACGGCCGTTTGGGCGTCCAGCGACCGGTCTCGAGATCAAACATGACGGGATCTGTCACGTACGACGGCCACACTGGCGACATGTTCAACTTCGAGTTCGCCCGCGTCGTCCAGGCAGATCGAGAACGTCAGATCGAGGAGGCCGGTCGTCGTCGACGCCTCTTGGCGGGCCGTCCCGCATCAGCCGCCGAACCCGGTCCGTCGGCCGAGGCGTCCACGCCTCCGCTGCCGCCGAGGCCCGTGGTGTCGCGACCGGCGTCGCGGTAGCTCGCGACCACCCGCTCCGCGGTCGCGATCAGTCGATCGCGGATCGCGGCGGGATCGACCACTTCCAGCCCGGATCCCACCCCGAGCAGCTGGCCTGGGACCTCGTCCGGCCACGGCAAGCGGAGCCGGAACCGGAGCCATCCGGCGTCGGGTTCGTCGAGTCGGTCGGCGCTCGCGACGGCCTGTTCCCCCACGACGGTGCGCAGCCGCTCGAGATGGGAGTCCCGGACACGGACGATGACGTCGACCGTGGGGGCCTCGCGCTCGTAGGCCGCACTGGTCTCGGCCCAGTACGCGGCCAGGTCGAAGTCCGGTGGCCGCGCCACGGGTTCGGCGCGTGGCACGGCGTCCAGGATCCTCGATCCCCGATACGTCCGGATCTGACCATCGACGAGCGCGACCACGTACCAGACGCCGCCCTTGAGCACGAGCCCCAGCGGCGCGACCGTGCGTTCCACGCCACCGTGTCCTCGGTCATAGGTGATGACGACCTGGGAGCCGTCCCACACCGCGGCCGACAGGGTCGCGAGGTGCGGCACCGGTTCATCGGCCTGGAACCAGCCGGCCGCGTCAAGGTGGAAGCGCTCCACGATGCGCGACGCGCGCGAGCGCAGCTCGGGCGGCAGCGCCGCCATCACCTTGAGCTGGGCTGCCGCCACCACCGTTCCGAGCCCGAGCTGCGCGGCCGGTCCGGGCAGTCCGGACAGGAACAGGGCTTCAGCCTCGTCGGCGGTCATCCCGGTGAGCCGCGTCCGATAGCCGTCCACCAGGCGGATCCCGCCATGCGGCCCGCGCTCGGCGAAGATCGGGACGCCGGCGGCCGACAGCTCCTCGACGTCGCGATGGATCGTCCGGACCGAGACTTCGAGCTCGCGGGAGAGCTCTGCGGCGGTCAGCCCGCCTCGGGCCTGGAGCAGGAGCAGCAGGTTGACCAGGCGGCTGGCACGCACGACGGCATCGTACGCCCGTAGTTGCCGATAGTTGTCATGTATCGAACGCGGCGACCGCCGCGCTCCCCGTCAGTTGCGTGGGCCGCTCTCGGTGCCGCCCTCGCGCAGGAAGCGTTCGATCTCGCCGATCAGGTCGTCGCCCGACGGCAGGCGCTCCTCGTCCACCATGGCCTCGAGGCGCTCGACATAGGCCCGGGTCGTCTCCTCGAGGGCGGTGGCCGTGTCCAGGCGGGTGCGCAGCTGGCGGGCCTCCTCCACGAGGTCCCCGGACGGCAGGATCACCCCGAGGTGGCGCCCGAGGGCGCTCAACAGCTCGACCGATGCGCCCGGATACGGCCCGGACACGTAGTGGGGGACCTGGGCGAAGTACCCCACGGCCGGGATGCCTCCGGCGGCCATCGCCATCTCCAGCACGGAGATCGCCGCGGCCGGGACGCGCAGAAGGCCCGCCGGCCCGGGCCGGACATCGCCGCGGAGGCGTCCGGGCTCGGAGGTCGTCCCGATGATCGGAACGGACCGGGTATGCGGCACGGCGGCCGGGATGGACCCGAGGCTGACCCACTCGGCCACCCCGAGCTGGTGCGCCATCTCCACCACGGCCGTGCTGAACGCCTGCCAGCGGTCGTCGGGTTCCGCCCCGGCAAGGATCAGCAGGTCGCGCTCGCCGACGGTCACGCGCCGAACGACGAGTTCGGGCCAGGTCAGCTCGGCCAGGCGCCCGTCCACGATCTGGAGCGTCGGCCGCCGCGCGCGGTAGTCGAAGAGCGCATCGGCATCGAAGGTCGCCACGACCGGGGCGTCGGCGACGAGCTCGGCCAAGGCAGCCGTCGCCGCGCTGCCCGCATCGACCCAGCCATCGAAGGCGCCCACCATCGTCGGGGCGATCAGGTCACCCGGATCGCCGGGGGTGCCGGGTCCGCTCAGGGCATACAGGCTCACCGCGCAAGGATACGCGGGGAACCGCTCCGCCTCCGGCGAGCAGCGTTCCCGACGAAATGCGTCGGTCGATGTACCCTGCGCCAGGTACCCGACCGGGTGGATTCAGATTTCTGAATCGACTGCCAATCAATCCTCGGTTGCCGACGGCGGCCGGATTTGGCAGATTCCGCGACGCATTCGAGCCTGCACGCACGCACCCGACGGGGTCGTGCCCATCGACACAGGAGGGTCACCTTGCGGAGGAGGGTCGCGCGGCACGTCCGAGCCACGGCCGCGTTCATGTTCGCGTTTTCGGTCCTGCTGGCCACCGTGCCAGCGGCGTCGGCCGACAACGGCCTCGAGGTCACGACACCGTTCCCCACGGTCGTCGTCGCCCCGGGATCCAGCGTCGCCTTCGACCTGACGGTCTCGTCAGTGCGGACGGCGGTCGTCGACCTCGACGTCGCCGGTGTCCCGCAGGGCTGGACGGCCAGCCTGCGCGGTGGCGGCAACGTCGTCGCCGCCGTGTCGGTCACGCCCGATGAGCCGGGCGAGGTGCGACTCGATGTCGAAGTCCCGGCCACCGAGCCCGCCGGGACCAAGACCATCCGCATCACCGCCAACGGTGGTGGGGCAGCGGACGTGCTGCCCGTCACCGTCCGCGTGGATGCCGAAGCCGCCGGTGATGTGTCGCTCACCACGTCCACACCGGTGCTGACCGGCGCCTCCGACGCGTCCTTCTCCTTCGACCTGCAGTTCAGCAACGACACGCCCCAGGACGTGACCCTGTCGGTCGCCGGGACCGGGCCCGCCGGCTGGCTGGTGGACGCCACCCTGACCGGCGAGACGCAGGCCGCATCCACGGTCGTCGAGGCAGGTGCGACCCAGAACGTGACCGTCGCGGTGACTGCCGCCCCGGACGCCGCCGCGGGCCAGTACCCGATCTCGGTCACGGCCACGGCCGGGGAGCGCACGGTCACCACCGACCTCGGGATCGAGATCACCGGGTCGTATTCCGTCGACCTCTCCACGCCTGGGGACCTCCTCTCGGCGAGCGGTTCTGCCGGCGCGGTCACGACGCAGTCGTTCACCATCACCAATACCGGCACCGCGCCGCTGACCGATGTCAAGCTGACCGCGACCCCGCCCACCGGCTGGGAGGTCACGCTCGACCCGGAGGCCATTGCGGCGATCGCACCGAACGATTCCGCCACCGTCACCGCGTCCATCACGCCGTCGAGCGAGGCGGTCGCTGGCGACTATGTCGTGAACTTCAGCGTGGAGGCGGCGGAATCGGCCGCCGATGCGTCGGCCGCGATCCGATTCACGGTCGAGACGTCGCCGCTCTGGGCGTTCGTCGGCCTCGCCATCATCGGGCTGATCCTGGCCGGCCTGTTCTACGTCTTCCGCACCTACGGACGCCGATGACCGCCGGTCCGCGCGAGCGAGTCGCCCCGAAGCGTCGTCCGGGACGCCGCCTGGCCGCGGCGGCCGCGCCCGGCGCCGCCGGTGGGATCGATGCGCCATCCGACACCATCCGGATCCGGACCAGGGGTCTGACCAAGCGGTACGACGACCTGGTCGCCGTGGACCATCTCGATCTCGACGTGCATGCCGGCGAGATCTTCGGACTGCTGGGCCAGAACGGCGCCGGCAAGACCACCACGATCCTCATGCTCCTGGGCCTGACCGAGCCGACGTCCGGTGAGGCCCGGGTCATGGGCCTCGATCCGTCGCGCGGCCCGCTCGAGGTCAAGCGTCGCGTGGGATACATGCCCGACAGCGTCGGGTTCTACGGCGACATGACCGGCCGTCAGAACCTCCGCTATACGGCGAAGCTCAACCGCATCGACCGCACGGAGGCGGAGGTCACCATCGACGAGGTCCTCGACCAGGTCGGGCTCACGGCGCGTGCCGACGACCCGGTCGAGACGTACTCGCGGGGCATGCTCCAGCGCCTCGGGATCGCCGACGCGTTGGTGAAGGACCCGGACGTCCTCATCCTCGACGAGCCGACCACCGCGATCGACCCGCTCGGGGTCGTCGAGGTCCTGGACCTGCTCCGGCGGCTCGTGAACGAGCGCGGCATGGCCATCCTGCTGTCGAGCCACCTGCTCAACCAGGTCCAGTCGGTCTGCGACCGGATCGGGATCTTCGCCGCGGGCCGGCTCATCGGGCAGGGCAGCATGGATCAGCTCGCCGCCCGGTTCGGGGACGGGGCATCGCATCTCGAGGTCGGCCTCGATCTGGACGGTGACGGCGACGCCGAGCGAGCGCGGGGCGTGCTGGCCGCCGTCGAGGGCGTCGCGAGCGTCACCGCGGGTCCCCGGGCCGGCGATCCGTGGAACGTCGTCGTCACCCCTGGTGTCGACCCGGTCCGCACGCGGACGGCGATCCTCGCCGCGGTCGCCCAGCACGGGCTCCCGCTCGCTTCGATCCGTGCGGTCGTCCCGTCACTCGAAGACATCTACCGCAAGGCGGTCTCGCGACCGTCCGCCGGGGCGCACGCCAGCGCCGCCGTCGCCGGCCATGGCCCCGCCCCAGATGGAGGTGCCGCATGACCGCCCCATCCGTCCCGGTGCCCCAGAGCGCGGCGCCGGTCGATCCTGCGACAGCGGCCCGCACCGAGCGGTCGGTGCCGGGTGCAGGGTGGATGATCATCGGGGCCAAGGAGTTCGGCGACCACCTGCTCTCCGCCCGCTTCGTCGTGCTCGTGCTCGTCCTGGGCCTGGCCGCCGCGATCCCGCTGTACTTCGCGGCCGGCGCGATCCGCGACGTGGCCTCGTCCGTGACGGACGCGCAGGCCGTCTTCATCGCGCTGTTCTGGCTCGCCCCCGACATCGGCGACCAGTTCACCCTGCCATCGGTGTCGGGGTTCCTCGCCTACGTGGCGCCGCTGCTGGGGCTCGCCTTCGCGTTCGATGCCATCAACGGTGAGCGCGCGGAAGGCACGTTGCCCCGACTCCTGTCCCAGCCCATCCATCGTGACGACGTGATCAACGGCAAGTTCATCGCCGGGCTCGCGGTCATCGGTCTGGTCGTCGTGTCCGTGATCGGGGCGATCGCGGCGTTCGGGCTCATCCGGCTCGGGATCGTGCCGGCCGCAGCCGAGGTCCTGCGGATCGTGCTCTGGGTCCTCCTCACGTTCATCTACGTGTCGCTGTGGCTCGCGTTCGGCATGCTCCTGTCGGTCGTGGTTCGCCGGGCGGCGACGTCCGCCCTCATCGGGTTCGGTGCGTGGTTGCTGCTGACCTTCTTCGGCGGCCTGATCGTGTCGCTGGTGAGCGGCGTCATCGCGCCGGTCGCCGGAACGGCTGAGGAGCAGCTGCGCAGCATCGGGATCCAGGAAACGCTCCGGCGGTTCCTCCCCGACACGCTGTATCGCGAGGCCTCGCTCTCCCTGCTCAACCCGCAGGTCACGACGGTGTCCACGCCGGCGACGATCGGGGGGTACGAGCAGGCCCAGCAGCGCATCCCGTCCCTGTTGTCGCTCGACCAGAGCTTCATCCTCGTCTGGCCGCAGGTCGTCGGGTTGGTGGCGCTCACGGTGGCCTGCTTCGCGCTGGCGTACGTGATGTTCATGCGCCAGGAGGTCCGCGCCTAGCCCCGGTCCGACATCGACGTCGAGCCCTGGCGATCCCGGCGACGATCCCGGCGGATGTGCGGCGCGGACGGATGTGCGTGTCACCACACAAGGTCGGCTCGAACCCGCGTGGACTGGCCCCGAATCGGGCCGTGACGGTCGGATTCGCAGGTCGTCCACGCTGACCTGACGCTGGAACGTGTGCTGTGATGCACAACGCCCTGGCTGCACCCGGGCACGGCCTGTGGGGCTTGGTCGCACCCGTGCGGCGCCGGCGGTAACCATCGTGCGAACCCGCGTCGGCGGTCGGATGGGTCCGTTTGCGTGCCGATCGACACCCGAAACGCTCGGTCGCCCAGTCCCACGGGTCCATCGCGGACGTATGGCGTGATCCGAAGGTGGTCATCGGGATCGACCCGGAATGGCGGTGACCAGCCGGCTGGCCACCCGGACGCCCGAGCCGTCCGCACGCTCGACGTCGGCGCGGCTAGACGCCGCCGAGCGCGCCTGCCGGGAGGCCCAGCTCCGCCTCGGCCGATCGTGTCGCCCAGTCGACGACGTCGGCGCGCGAGATCGTGGTCCCGTGAGCGACGACCTGGAGCGCGAGACCGTCGAGCAGGGACAGGATCCGCCATGCCGCACCCCGCGGATCGGCGCATGTGAGATCGCCGGACGCCACGCCGTCGCGGATCGTCCCTTCCAGCAACCCCTGCCACGCCAGGTTGAGCCGTCGCGAGGTCGCCTGGATGGCCGGGCGCCGAGCTGCCTCCGCCCAGGCGTCGAGCCAGAGCTGGAACGCCCAGTCCTTGTCGGCCGGCGTGTACGTCTGGAAGAACGCGCGGAGCGCGGCCACCGCGGACGGGGCCTCGGCCATGAGGCCGGCCGACACCGCCAGATCCTGCGTGGCGACGCGCTCGAACGCGGCCGCGAGCACGTCGTCCA
>CAYVJP010000096.1:0-9733 GCA_964451745.1 uncultured Anaerolineaceae bacterium
TACCGAGGGCCCGAGCATCGAGAAGAACTCGCCGTCGAGGATGTCGAGGTCCACGCCGTCGACCGCGGCTACGTCGCCGAAGCGCTTCACGACGCTCTCCAGGCGGACGGCCACGTTCCGCGGAGGCGCGGCCTCGCGCGTCGCGACGGGGGTGACCGGCGCGGTGGGGTCCGCGGTGTGGAGCGGAAGGGTCAAGCAGGTCCTCGATCTGGGAAGGACGGTCGCGTGCGGGGTGACGTCATCCGGGTCGCGCGAACGATGCGACGCCCTCGGGACCATGTCAAGGCCGTTCCAGCGACGTTCCGGTCACCGCGCCATAGACTCCGCGGCGTGCACCACGCGATACGCCGCCGCCGGCGGCCCGACCCCGACGCCCGCGTCCCTGCCCTCGTCGGGCTGGCCGCCGTCTGTGTCCTCCTCCTGGTGGCCTGTGGGGCGGCCACCCCGGTCGCGACGCCACCCATCGTGCCGGGCGGATCGGACGCGCCGCGGGAGGTGAACCTGATCGCCAAGGACTACGCGTTCCTGCCGGACGTCCTGGACCTCGTCCCGGGCGAGACGGTCCTCCTCCACGTCATCAACGGTGGTCTGGAGATCCACGAGGCCATCATCGGTGACGCCGCGGTCCAGGACGCGTGGGAGGTGGCGGAAGCCGCCACGGTCGGGTCGCCGCCCGGACCGACGCCCGTCGTGAGTGTCCCGCCCGAGGTCTCGGGCCTGCGCATCGTCGTGCGGTCCGGGGAGCGCGTCGACATCGTGTGGACCGTCCCGACCACGTCGACGCCGTTCGTGGTGGGGTGCCACATCCCCGGCCATTGGGAGAAAGGGATGCAGATCCCCGTTCGGTGGGTGGGCGACAGCTGACCCTGCGGTGGTACGCTCTGGACCCGCGCCACCGGCGCGTTTCCGCCTCTTGCACCCACCGTCAGCGAACCCTCGAGGAGGATCTCGAATGACCTACGTGATCGCCGAGCCGTGCGTCGACGTGCTCGACCAGTCATGTGTGTCGGTGTGCCCTGTCGACTGCATCCATTTCGATGAGGGCACGGATCGCAAGTTGTTCATCGATCCCAACGAGTGCATCGATTGCGGCGCGTGCGAGCCGGAGTGCCCGGTCAACGCCATCTTCCCGGAGGAGTCGCTGCCGCCCGAATGGGCGCAGTACACGACGATCGATGCCACCTGGTTCACCGACAAGGCCGCGGCCCGGGCCGCCCTCGACGAGCTCAAGCCCGTCTAGGCTCGCCATCGACCCGCGGGCACCGGGTCGGTCAGGCTGACGCCAGGCTGCACCGCCCGCGATGCGCATCGTCTCCCTCCTTCCCTCGGCCACCGAGATCGTCTGCGCCATCGGTCTCGAAGACGAGCTCGTCGCCGTCACGCATGAGTGCGACTTCCCACGGTCCGTGATCGGCCGACCGGTCGTGACCCGCAACGTGTTCGACGACGTCGGCGCCCGGTCGCGCGACATCCACGATCGCGTCACCGATGCGCTGCACGGCGGCTCGTCGATCTATGCGCTGGACGCCGATGCCCTGGCCGCGGCCGAACCCGACCTGGTGCTCACCCAGGAACTGTGTCGTGTCTGCGCGGTCAGCTACGAGGACGTCAGCGAGGCCGTCCGCCGGATCGACGCGGACATCACCGTCGTCTCGCTGGAGCCCACGTCGATCGAGGGGATCCTCAACACCATCTCGACGATCGGGGCCATGACCGAGGCCGAGGACGCGGCCATGGACCTGGTCGCGTCGCTGCGGGAGCGCCTCAGCGTCATCGAGACGAGGGTCGCGGAGCGGCGCGCCGCCGGGCATCGGGCGCCACGGGTGGTCGCGGTCGAGTGGCTGGACCCGCCGTTCGCGGTGGGGCATTGGGTTCCCGAGCAGATCCGGCGCGCCGGCGGCTGGGACCTGCTCGGCGTTGACGGCGGCAAAGCCGTGCAGACCACCTGGGACGCCGTCTCCGAGATGGACCCCGAGATGCTGTTCCTGATGCCCTGCGGGTTCCACCTGGCCGACACGATCGCGGAGTGGGGACGGACCCGCCTGCCACCGTGGGTCGCCGACATCCCGGCGGTCTCGCGTGGCGCGATCATCGCGCTGGACGGATCGTCCTACTACAGCCGCCCCGGTCCACGGATCATCGACGGGATCGAGCTGCTCGCCGAGGTGATGGACCCCGAGGGCTTCCGGGACATCGCGCCCCCCGACGGCTGGTCACCGGTCGGATTGCCGTAGGCGCCGGGTGCCGTACCGCGCGACGTTCGATTGCCTGTGGTGCGGGGCCGCGCACGTCTGTCGTGGCCCCGACGACCTGGAGGGCTGGGCGCACCTGTGCCCCGACTGCGTCGGCAAGGCTGGCGACAACGGGTTCCTCCGGTTCCGCCTGCGACAGGCCCTGACCGAACGCGGCGCCGCCACGCGCGAGGCCGCCCCGGAGACGCCATCGCCGGACGACCCCGAGCGCACGATGGTGGAGTACTACGAGGCGCGGGCATCCGAGTACGACGACTGGTACCTGCGGAGGGGGCGCTATGCGCGCGGCGCCATCCACGATGCCGCGTGGAACGCGGAGCTCGACGCGGCTGGGCGGTGGCTGGATGCCCTCCCGCTCTCCGGGGAGATCGTCGAGCTCGCGGCCGGGACGGGCTGGTGGTCGCCGCTCCTCGCGTCGAAGGGCGAGCTCTCGATGTACGACGCGGCCGCCGCGCCCCTCGATCTCGCGCGCGAGCGGTTGCTCGCGCATCGCTTGCGGGCCCACCTCCATGTCCGCGACGCGTGGGCGCCGCCGGATCGGGCCGTCGACGCGCTGTTCACCGGGTTCTGGCTGAGTCACGTCTCCCGGGAGCGTCTCGGGTCGTTCCTGGCGGTGGCGCGGGCCTGGCTCAGGCCCGGGGGCCGGTTCGCGTTCATCGATTCGCTCCAGGACCCCGCATCGGGCGCCCTGGACCACCCGGCACCTGCCGACGACCGCTCGCTACGCCGCCTGGACGACGGTCGCGAGTTCGACATCGTCAAGGTCTACTACGAGCCGGACGAGCTGCGAGCGGCGCTGGTGGCGGCCGGGTTCGACGACATCGAGCTCACGACCACCGGACGCTTCTTCCTGGTCGGCACGGCCCGGGCGGCCTGACCGCCGCGCGAGCCGCATCGGCGCGCAGTGGCGCATCGCTATACTCCGGCCGATGTCCCCCCTGTCGAACGCGACCATCGCGACCGTCGGCTCCGGCGTCATGGCCGAGGCCATGATCGCCGGGATGCTGCGCGGTGAGCTCGTCGCGCCGGGCCAGGTCGTGGCCAGTCATCCGCGCGCCGAACGGCGCGAGGCGCTCGAGCGCGAGTACGGCATCCGGACCGTGAGCGCGAACGTTGATGCCGTGGCCGACGCCGACGTCATCCTGTTGGGGATCAAGCCCCAGATGCTCAATCGTGTCGGTCGCGAGATCGGGCCGCACCTGCGCCGCGGCCAGCTGGTGCTCTCGGTGATGGCCGGCGCCACGACGGCCGCGATGATCGGCATCCTGGGCCATGACCAGGTCGTGCGCAGCATGCCCAACACGCCCGCACGCCTCGGCAAGGGGATGACCGTCTGGTACGCGACCCCCCAGACGACGCCCGAGCAACGTGCCCAGGCCGCCGCGCTCCTCGGCGCCCTCGGCGTCCAGCTCGAGGTCGACGACGAGAAGATGGTCGCGATGGCGACCGCGGTGAGCGGGACGGGGCCGACATACGTGTTCCTCGTCATGGAGGCCCTCATCGACGCGGCCGTCCATCTCGGCTTCCCGCGCCACATCGCCCACGACCTCGTGATCGAGACGCTGGAGGGATCGACGCTCTTCGCCAAGCAGTCGGGGATGCATCCCGCCGAGCTACGCAACATGGTCACGAGTCCCGGTGGGACGTCGGCCGCGGCGCTCCATGAGCTCGAGAGCGGTCGCCTCCGGACCGTGCTCAGCGAGGCGGTCTGGGCCGCGTTCCGGCGGACGGTCGAACTGGGGGACCAGCTCGAGGCCGGGGTGGATGGATCCGCGACGGGCAAGGGAGGACGAACGCCCAGATGACCGTTCCGACGGCCCCTGCGGTCGTGGACCTGCGGCGTGCCGGACTCGCCGACCTGCGCGCGCTGGACTTCCGGGCGCCCGATCGCGACCCATGGATGGACGAGGCCGCGCTCTGGGATCGCCTGATCGCATCATGGGCCGGGCTCGACGAGGCGGCCTGGCACCTCCCCGGGGCCGCCCCGTCCGACGCCGGCGGTCCGGACTGGTCCCTGGCCGAGCACGTGGGCCACATCGCGGACTGGCAGGAGCTCGCCATCGACTATGTCGCGACGGCTCGGGAGACCGGGCGGTGGCCGAGCGACGATGACTACGACGGAGGCGATTTCGACCGGTTCAACGAACGGCGCCGCTCGCCGTGGACGACGATGCCGATGGACGAGATCCTGCAACGGCTGGCGCTCGCCCGCCCGCGCCTGCTCGATGGGGCCCGCCGCTTCTCGCCCGCCGAGATCCGGCAGGATGCGCCCTGGGGCTGGGTCTACATGACCCTCCACGGCCATTACCTGGATCACCTCTCCATCATCGAACCATGGGCGGATGCGCTCCGGGTCCGCCAGATCGATGGCGATCCGTTCGTCGACGATCCGCGAGCGATCGATCATGCCGACTTCCGTGCGCAGGACGACGCGGTCACGGCGCGGTTCGAGGCCTCGCTTCGCGCCGTGCCGGCGCCCCGTTGGGACGTCGATGCCGTGACCCCCGGCTGGACGCTGCGGGACCATGTCGGTCACCTCGCGGACTGGGCCGCCGAGGGCGTGCGGGCCATCGAGGTGTATCAACGGCGCGGGCACTGGCTCGCGGATCCCGATGAGGGCATCGACCCGTGGAACGAGCGCCACGTCGTGGCCGCTCGCGGCGAGGATCCCGCGACCACGTTGGCGCGGTTCCGGTCCGCACGGGCAGCGCTCCTCGACGCCGTCGACACGTTGAGCGTCGTCGATCTGCGCTCGCCGGACGGTTGGTCCTGGGCGTACGACTGCTTGTACGGCCATACCCGCAAGCACCTCGCGATGCTCGGTCCCTGGTGCGCCTCGCTCGGCTGGCCGGATCCCGCCGCGGCCAGATGACGCGGATCGACGACGATGTCCGGGCGGCCCGCTCGGGCGCATCCGGCCTGACCATCGAGTCGATCGTCGCGGTCGACTCCCCCCGCGAATTCCGGGTCCATCCGCGCGATCGCGTCGTCGCCTACACGGCCGAGGCGGCCGGTGCCCGCCAGCTGTTCACCATGTCCGTCCGTGGCGTCGCAGGCACGCCGGTGCAGATCACGGCGTCCGAGCTCCCGATCAGCGACCCGCAATGGTCGCCCGACGGGCGGCGACTCGCCTTCGTCCGCGATGGGGAGATCTGGATCGTGGACGCGGACGGGACGCGCCTGACGCGCGTGGTGGCGAAGCCGGGCGGCGGGACCAACCCGCGCTGGTCGCCGGACGGGCATCGGCTCGCCTTCCTGTCGCGCCGGCGCGGCTGGTCCCAGGTGTGGGTGATCGATGCGCCCGTGCCTCGTCGTGGACGCCCGCAACGCGACCCGAGGCCACCGGTCCCGACGGCGGTGACGAAGGCGGCCGTGGACGTCGATGCCTTCGCGTGGTCACCCGATGGCTCGCGGCTGGTCGTGTCCGCCCAGCAGGCACCCGAACGGCTCGACACGTGGCAGCTCGCGATCGTGGATGTCGCCACCGGTGCCCAGGAGGTCGTGGCCGGCGAGGCGAGTCACGACGTCGGCGCCCAGTGGCTGGCGGACGGTTCGCTCCTGTACGTGTCCGATGCTTCGGGCTGGTTCCAGGTCGTGCGCCGCTCCGCGGACGGGCGCGATCGCGTCGTCCTGACCGACGGCGCGCGCGAGCACGGCGAGCCATCCGGGGGCTACGGCTACGCCCCGTTGCCATCCCCCGATGGGGGGCGGGTCGTCCATATCGAGGTCCATGACGGCCTCATCGACCTCATCGTGCGCGGGTCGGGGGACGGGCCGCCGCCCAAGCGCGGTCGCGGCCGGCCGCCGAAGTCGCCGCGCACGATCACCGTGACGGGTGCCGCGACGGCGCAGCGGATCACGCCATGGGACGGGGTCTGGCGGGCCGTCGGCTGGATGCCCGACGGGGCGTGGATCGCGGCGATCGGCGAGAGCGAGACGCGCCCACAGGACCTGTGGCTGCTGCCGGTGCCGGGCGTCGCTCCCGATGGTGCGCGCCCGCGACAGGTCACGGACTCGCGACCGGCCGTGTTGGCGGCTGCGCTCGGGCCGGGCAAGGTCGCCAGCGGGGAACGCATCGCCGTCACGGCCCGCGACGGTCTGCGCATCGAAGGCACGCTGTGGCGACCGGCGACCGCGACCGGCAAGCGCGGGGGCCGGCGCGTGCCGGCCATCATCAACCCCCACGGTGGGCCGACGTGGCAGTCGTATCGGTCGTTCGCACCCTTCCGGCTGCTCCTCGCCAACGAGGGCTACGCGTTCATCGACGTCGACTTCCGCGGATCCACGGGCTACGGCCGGGACTTCCGCCAGGCCAACCACGACGAGTGGGGCCACGCCGACGTCCAGGACCTCATCGATGCCGGACGATGGGCGCAGGCGCAGCCGTGGTCCGATGGTCGCCTGGCGATCTTCGGTGGCTCGTACGGTGGCTACATGGTGTTGTGCGCCCTGGTGGAGGAGCCGTCGCTGTGGTCCGCCGGGGTGGACCTGTACGGCGACTCGGAGATCGCCGAGAGCTATCGCCACGGGGATCGATTGGGGCGCCTGGACCTGCACAAGATGATGGGCACGCCCGACGATCCGGCCCGGACCGCCGCGTATCGGCGCGGCTCCCCGGTCTACCGTGCGGAGCGGATCGAGGCCCCGCTGCTGATCCTCCACGGGCGCAAGGACAAGCGGGTCGTCCCGCTGATGACCGAGAAGATGGTCGAGGCCCTCGAGATCGAGAGCAAGGTGCACGAGGTGCACTGGTACGACGACGAGGGTCATGGCTGGGAGGGGCGGGAGAACCGTCGCGATTCGTACGAGCGGATCCTCCGGTTCCTGCGGACCCACGTTCCGCCCGATGGGTCAGCCGCCGGCGCCTGACGGGCCGATCTCGAGGCGACCGGCAGGGTCCAGATCGTCGAAGGCTCCCGGGGGTGCTTCGATCGCCCAGCGGTACGGTCCGGGAGCCGCGTAGGTCGGGCACGGCTCCTCCGGGCAGAGCGCCATCGACGCCGTCCCGACGAGCGCCCCCGCCTCGTCGAACCAGGCGATGTCGAGCGGGAGCCGGACGCCGTCCATCACGAACACCACGGACCCCGGGTCCACGTTCCCGCCCAGGTCGAACAGCATGCCGTCGGCGCCGTCGAAGTCGTCGCGGTGACGCATCCCGTCGGCACCGGCCACCAGGACGGTCCACGCCGCGCCGCCGACGCGGACCGATCGCCGGGCCTCGGTCGTGGCCGGACCCGGGACGCATCCGGCGAGGACGGCCAGGATGAGGATCGAGAGCACGACGGGCATGGTCCACGGACTGTAGTCCGGACCTGCCCGGACATGAAAGAACGGCCGCCCGGTGGACGGCCGTTCGATCGGCGTTCTGGATCCCGGTTCGTTACGGGCCCCAGCGGCGCCCCGCCATCAGCACGAGGCTGGAGCTGGCGAGGGCGGACAGGAGCATCACGGCCCGGAAGGTCTGCGACTTGAAGAATTCCCGCATCGCGGTCCCCTCGTAGGTTGCATGGACACTGGGGTGGATCCCCAGGGAGGCAACCTAACGACCGTTCGGACCAGGCGGCCATGGACCATCAGTACCAGGCGCACCATCCCGTGGGGGGAGGTTCCGCGACGCACCACCGTGGTCTTCGGGACGTCAGGTGGCCCTCTCGGCCCTCCGCCGACCGCGCATCCCGGTGGCGATGGCCACCGCGACCCCGACGCCGATCAGCACGTCCCCGATGCTGAAGACGTTCGCCGCGGGCAGCCACGTCGGGAGCGCAAAGATGTCGGTCAGGGGGCGCAGCGCCGGGTCGGTCATCACGACGCTGTTCGAGAAGCCCTCCGTCGCGCCCAGCCCGAGTGCTGCCACCGCCTCCGGCGACGCCGGCATCACGCCGCCGTTCGCCGCGATCGCCAGCAGGTTGGAGGCCGCCCCCACGGCGACGATGGCCAACCCCGGGATCCGCCAGTTGCGGAGGACCGCGATGAAGACCGCCGCGGTCGACGCGACGTAGATCGCGGGTCCCAGGTCGCCGACGAGCGGCGCCAACACCGGCGAGAAGAGGCCGACCTGGACGACGAGGCCCGCGACGGCGAGCCAGGCCCAGCGGAACTGCAGGTCGCCGAGCCGATCCAGTCGCCCGCCGAGCAGGTAGCCGGCCACGATCCCGATCGGGATCGCATACAGGATGAACACGATGTCGGACCGCCGCTCAGCCGGCGGACCGCTCGGCGAGGATGCCCTCGAGCTGCTCGATATGGTCCTCCGCGTGACCGAGGATGAACCGCTCCAGCATCCCGGCGACGGTGACCTCGCCAAGGCGCGGGTGGAGCCCTACCCGGGCGCGCTCATCGGCGGTCAGCGTCGCGAGTCGCTCGGACCAGTCGTGCAGCCCGGCGTCGACGCGGGCGAACAGGACACGGAGCGGCAATGTCCGGTCCCGCTCGATCAGCCCGACCCGCGACGGGTCGTCCGCGGTCCGTCCGAACGGGGTCGGCCCTGGCGGCGGTCCGTCCACGATGCGCTCCAGTTCGCCGAGCCAGAACGGGAGCATCTCGGCGACGTGCGCCACCAGCTCACGGGGACCCCACGTTGCCTCGGGCTCCGTCCCGAAGGCGGTGGCCAGCGGCCACGGCTCCAGGGATCTGACGCGCGGGGCCATCGACGCGTATGCGGCGCGGACGTCCGCGAGCCGGTCGAGCTCGGATGGCGGATGGTTCGACATGGTCGCCAGTGTCGCATGCGGGGCGTAGCATGGCGCCACTTGCCAACGCCTCGGGCCGGGATCGCCGTCGGGGCGCTCCACGGGCCCGCGGCCAGAACGCACGCAGCGGAGTCGTATCCATGACCGAGACGGTGTCCCGAGGTGCCGCCAACCAGGCGGGCGCCCGGGTGGACGCGGATGCGTATGCGAAGGCGGCCGACTTCCTGCCGCTCGACGGCATCGACCACGTGGAGTTCTGGGTCGGCAATGCCCGCCAGGCGGCCGCCTACTACCGCGCCCTCTGGGGGTTCACGCCGGTGGCCTTCAGCGGTCTCGAGACGAAGGTCCGCGACCGGGCGAGCTACGTGATGGTCCAGAACGACATCCGGTTCGTGTTCACCGCCCCCCTCACCCCCGACGGCGAGATCGCGGACCACGTCCGCGCTCACGGGGACGGCGTCCATGACATCGCCTTCCGCGTCGCCGATGTGGAGGGGGCATGGCGCGAGACCACGGCCCGTGGAGCCGTCTCCGCGCAGGAGCCGACCGAGTCCGCTGATGGCGACGACGGGGTCCTGCGCTGGGCGTCCATCCGGACCTACGGCGAGACGCTGCATTCGTTCGTGGACCGCTCGGACTATCACGGCGTCTTCGCCCCTGGCTATCGCAAGGTGACCTCGCCGGCGCGGGCCGCCGCCGGCCTCAGGCTGCTCGAAGTCGATCACTGCGTCGGCAACGTCGGACTGGGCGAGATGGACCGGTTCGTCGACTTCTACCGCGATGTCATGGGGT
>CAYVJP010000097.1:0-9637 GCA_964451745.1 uncultured Anaerolineaceae bacterium
GCTCCTCGACCGCAGCGATCGGCTCCTCGACCGCAGCGATCGGCTCCTCGACCGCAGCGATCGGCTCCTCGACCGCGGCGATCTCCGGAGCGGGCTCCTCGACCGCAGCAGCGACCGGCTCCTCGACCGCGGCGATCTCCGAAGCGGGCTCCTCGACCGCGGCGACGGCGGCGCCGGCGGCGATCGAGGCGACGTCCGCGACCGAGACGTCGACGGCCTCGACAGGGGTCGCCTGTTCGGCGGTCACCGGCGGCACGTCGACGGGCGGGGTGGCGGTATCCGCGGCGGCGGCGATCGACGCCTCCTCGACCGGCGCTGCGGCGGGATGCTCGCGCTCGTACGCGGCGATCTCGTCGTCGAGACTCTGGCCGGGCCGGAATCGATGGAGCAGCGCGTTCGTCTGGCCGGCCGCTGTGGCCGCGCGCTGGGCGACATCATCGGCTGCGACGGCGGCATCGGGCGCACTGGTTTCCGGGGCCGCAGGCGTCTCCTCGACCGGACTCGTGGTCGACTCGACCGGCAGGTCGCCGAGGTCGCCGAAGGCCTGCGACTCCTCCGGCTCGGCGAGCGGCGGCTCGGCCGGCATGGGTTCGACCTGGGCGGCGCTGCCGATGGCCTCGTGGATGCCGACGACGGTACCCGCGGGGACCTCGGGCGCGATCTGGTCCGTCACGAGCGCGTCGGGCCCCGCCGCCTCGGGTGTCGGGACGTCCGCCGGCGGCTCGACCGGCGCATCCGCGAATCCCCCGAGGGATGCGAGGCGCGTCGCCATGTCGATGGGCTCGATCGGCGCGGTGTCGTCGACGACCGGTTCGGCTGACGCGGTCGTCGGTTCGGCGGTCTCGGCCTCCTGCATCAGGTCCGATGTCGGCCACGACATGGGGACCTGCTCCTCGACCGGCGCATGGCCATTGGCGCCGTGCGCGCCGTTCGTCCCGTTGGCGCCGTTCGTCCCGTTGAGTGCCAGCAACCCGGCGTTGCGGTCGAGGTCGGGGAACGGGGCCGGGAGGATCTCCTGTCCGAGGTGGGGGTTGCACGACAGGCAGCTGCCTTCGGCTTCGTTCCAGCAGTTCCCGCACGTGTACTGCCGACACGTCATGCAGAAGTTGAACGTCTTGTGGAACGCATCGAGCTGGAACGACGTGAGCTCGCGGTCGGTCTCGCTGCGCGCGGCGGCCATGGCCTCGTCGATCGACGAGTCGTCGGACAGCACGAAGTTCTTCAAGCCACGCGAGAGGACCTTGATGCCCTTCAGTCGCGCACCCTTGGGCGCAGCCGATTCGAAGGTGTAGCGCGTGCCACACCGTTCGCAGAAGGATTCGGTCAGGATCTCGGGCATCGGGCCCCCGCCGCACAACAGGACATGTTCGGAGGCAGTCACCCCCGAACAGGTGCGAGATTATACCCTCGCCATTCGGGCGCCCCTCGGACGGGGGTACCGCGTGCCGCCCGCGGATGGTCCGGGGCCCCGAAATGGGTTCCGCGGGACCTCTGCTAGACTCCCCGACCGACCATGCCGCCGCTGACCGCCATCGAGCGGTTCTTCGAACGACTCTTCGAGCGACCGTCCGCGCGCCTCTTTCGCGCACGCCTTCAACCGGTCCAGCTGCAGCGCCGAATCGAGCGGGCGATGGAATCGGAGCGCTTGGCGGCCGCCGACCGGACCCTCGTCCCGAACCGCTTCGTCGTCCATCTCCATCCGGCCGACCTGACCGCGTTCGGGGACATGACGACGTCGCTCGCCTCCGAACTCGCCGACGGCGCCCTGGTCTTCGCCCGGTCGCGCCACTACACGCTCGTGGACCGACCCCGTGTGGACCTGCTCGGCGACCCCACGGTCGAGCGCGCCGACATCCGGGTCACGGCCCGATTCGCCGACCCCATCGCCGGCCATGAGCGCCGTGACCTGCGCCCTCCCGCGCATGGCGGCGGCACCGAACCGGCCGACGGCGAACCCGCCGGCCTCGGCGGGCCGACCGACACCATGGTCTTCACGATCCCCCGACCGACCGCACCGACAGCGCGCCTGCGGGTCGTCGAACCGGCCGGAGGCCAGCGCATCGTCGAGTTCGACGGGACGGCGCTGACGATCGGGCGGGCGACCGACAACGACCTGGTCCTGCCAGATGGCCGGGTGTCGCGCCACCATGCCCGGATCAGCGGGCGCCGCGGGACGCTGGTCTATTCGGACCTCGGGAGCACGAACGGTTCGCGGGTCAACGGCGTCGCCGTCGGTGAGCTCGTGCTGGGCGCGGGCGATCGCATCGAGCTGGGCGACACGACCGTCGTCGTCGAGGTGGCCGGGGACGGGACCTGACGATGGACGGCTTCCTGCTGATCGTCTGGATCCTCCGCCTCCTGTTCCTCGGGCTCCTGTATGTCTTCCTGTTCCGTGTCGTCCGGTCGTTGCTGCGCGACCTGCGCTCGGCGGCGCGCGAGCCGGGAACGTCCCTGGGCCGGCTGGTCGTCGTGGCGTCCCCGGCCGGGGAGCCGGCAGCGGGTCGCTCCTTCGACCTCGACGCGATCACGACGCTGGGTCGAGACGTCAACAACGCGATCGTGATCGACGATCCGTTCGCGTCATCGGATCACGCGGTCCTGACCTACCGCGGCCGGGGCTGGTTCATCGAGGATCTCGGGAGCACGAACGGGACGTACGTGAACGGACGCGTCGTCGCCGCGGTCGCGCCGTTGGGGTTCGGTGACGAGCTCGCCATCGGGCAGGTTCGATTGCGGCTCGAGCGAGCCCGCCCGGCATGACCGCCGGAGGGACCGGCGCACCATCGTTGGCGTTGCCGCGGATCCTTGGACCCATCCGCCCCCGCGCGCGGTGGACGGAGACCCGACTCCTCGTTCTCGTGGCGGTCACCCTGGTCGTGGGCAGTGTGTCCCTCGGGCTGACCGTGACCGGCGAACTCGCGCCATACGAGGTCCGTGGCCTCGCCATCTACCTCGGCGCCCTGGGGATCGCCCACCTCGCCCAGATCCTCGCCGGTCGTCGCTCGGACCAGGTCCTGCTGCCGGTGATGGGCATGCTGGGCGGTCTCTCGCTCCTGCTCATGCAGCGACTGCCGCAGGGTCTCGTGACCATGGACGTCGGCGACTCCACCCTCGGCCTCGGGGAGGTCCAGCTCATCTGGCTCGTGCTGGCGATCGCGGTGGCCACGACGCTCGGGATCGTCGTGCGCTCGGACACGTGGCTGCGGCGCTACAAGTACACATGGGCGGCGATCGGCATCGGACTGCTGCTGCTCACGTTCGTGTTCGGCTCGGAGATCGGTGGCCAGCGACTCACCCTCCGGATCGGTCCGTTCAGTGGCCAGCCGTCGGAGCTCCTCAAGGTGATCCTCGTCATCTTCCTGGCGGGCTACCTCTCGGAGAACCGGCCGCTGCTCATCGAGCAGGACACGCGCGTCGGCCCGCTCCGCCTGCCGCCCCTGCCGTATCTGGCGCCGATGGTCGCGATGTGGGCCATCGCCCTCGGGATCGTGGTCGTCCAGCGCGACCTGGGGGCCGCCCTGCTGTTCTTCGCGGTGTTCCTCGCCCTGACCTACGCCGCCACCGGGCGGGTCAGTCTCGTCGTCATCGGACTCGTGCTGTTCCTGCTCGGTAGTGCGCTCATGGCCAGCCTGTTCGATCATGTCCAGGCCCGGATCGATATCTGGATCGATCCGTTCGCGGATCCGCTGGGCGCTGGCTACCAGGTCGTCCAGTCGCTGCACGCCTTCGCCCGCGGTGGGCTGCTCGGGATGGGTCTGGGCAACGGCCTGCCCGAAGTGGGAGGGCGCATGCCGATCCCCGAGGTCCACACCGACTTCCCGCTCGCGGCGCTGGGCGAGGAGCTCGGACTCATCGGCGTGGTCGCGATCCTGGGGCTGTACCTCGTGGTCGTCGAGCGCGGCCTGCGAATCGGTGCCTCGGCGGCTGACGACTTCCGATCCATCCTCGCCACGGGGCTTGCCCTCGTGGTCGGGGTCCAGGCGTTCATCATCGCCGCCGGGAACCTCAAGGTCCTGCCCTTGACCGGCGTCACGCTGCCCTTCATCAGCTACGGCGGTTCGTCGCTGCTGGCCAACGCGCTCGTCGTGGGCCTGCTCCTCGCCCTCTCCGACAAGGGGGTCGAGCCGCCACCGCCGCCATCCGACGGAGGACGCTGGTCGCGGCTGCGCCGAGGCTCCGCCTGATGCTCGCGACCGGATCGCGCCGTCGGCCGCTCGGGCGAACCATCGTCCACGTCGCGCTCGTGCTCTCGATCGCGTTCGGGACGCTGGCCGCCGCTGCCGGGTACTGGGCCGTGATCCGCGCACCGGAGCTCGTCCGCTCGCCGTTCGATCCGGCGGTCATCGCCGCCGCCAGGACGGTGCCGCGCGGGCTCATCGTGGACCGCGACGGGGCGACCCTTGCCCGCAACGAGACCGACGAGAACGGCGAGTCGTATCGCGTCTACGCGAGTCGGGCGATCAGCCAGGTGGTGGGCTACGCGTCACCGCAGTACGGCCGTGCCGGCCTCGAGCTCGCCTACGATGCGGAGCTCGCGGGACTCGCCGGCGACCCCCTCACCGACATGTTCCGCAAGTTCCTCGCCGACCCGTACGATCCGAAGGACCTGACCCTGTCGCTGTCCCTGGATCTCCAGAAGGCCGCCGTGTCCGCGCTCGGTGACGACCGCGGGGCCATCGTCATGCTGGATCCTCGTACCGGCGAGGTGCTCGCCCTGGCCTCCACCCCGACCTACGATGCCTCGGCCATCGCCGACCCGGCGACCGCGACCAAGACGTTCGAGGCGCTGCTCGCCGACGAGCGCCAGCCGTTGCTGCCCCGCGCCACCCTGGGCCGCTACGTCCCCGGATCCGTCTTCAAGATCGTGACCGCCGTCGCGGGTCTGGGATCGGGTGCCGTCACCCCGGCGACGACCTACGAGGAACAACCGGCGGCCGAAGAGGACGGCCTCGTCGTGGATGGGTTCCGCATCCGCGATGGCCACCATCCCGAGACCGGCGATACGGCCCTGGACCTTGTCGGCGCGACGGAAGCGTCCTGCAACATCTGGTACGCCCTGACCGGGCTGGAGATCGGTGGCGCCGACCTCGTCGGATACGCGGAGCGGCTCGGGTTCGGTGCGCCGATCCCGTTCGATCTGCCCACCGCGGTCTCGCAGGTGACGAACGGATCGGGCGACGCGCCCGGCGGGTTCGTCGATGACGTGGAGCTGGCCAACGCCGCCTACGGCCAGGCGGAGACGTTCGTCACGCCGTTCCAGATGGCCATGGTGGCCGCCACCGTGGCCAACGATGGGGAGATGATCCGGCCGCGACTCGTGACGGAGATCACGGGGCGGAACGGGACCCGCGAGATCGGTGCCGAGACGATCCGTCGAGTGATCGGGAGCGACGATGCCGGATCGATCACGGCGGCGATGATCGAGGCCGTCGAAGGGGAGCTGGGTCGGCGCTTCACGGCGGGTGCCAAGGTCCCGGACGTCACGACCGCCGGCAAGTCCGGGACGGCCGAGCTCGGCGGGTCGGGCGAGCCGCATTCGTGGTTCATCGGATTCGCGCCGGCGGAGGCGCCACGGGTCGCGATCGCGGTGCTCGTCGAACAGGGTGGCCGCGGCGGGGAGGTCGCCTCGCCGATCGCCGGGGACCTGATGGCGGCCTACCTCGAGTCGATCGAATGACCGACCGCGACCAGACCCCGCCCGAGAGCGACCCGGAGCGCCCGGCGGACGCGGCGCCGCGTGAGCCTCGCCCGATCATCGAGCGGATCGGGATGGCGGCGATCGCCGCGGTCCTCGCGGTCCTGTTCGGCGGGGTCGCGCTGGCCGCCTGGTTCGGTGGCGAACCGTTCCTCGCGGTGATGGGCGGGATCGGCTGCCTGATGACCGCGTGGGTGGGTGGCCTGACCCTGTTCCGAGGCTGACCGCGATCTCAGTCCCCGCCGTAGGCCCGCCACGCTCGGAGGACCTCGGCGACGCCCCACGCCTGGAAGGGGCACCCGCGCGGCGTGAACGGCGGCTCCGGTTCCAGGATCTCGGACACGGACTCCAGCCCCGCCTCGTCGAGGTGGCCCTGGAAGGGGCGGAGCGCGTCCAACGCTGCCGCCGGGCCGCCACCGAACCGGGCGACCGCATCCGCATACGGCCCGATCAGCCACGTCCAGACGGTGCCCTGGTGGTACGCGCCGTCGCGCTGGTACCGGTCGCCCTGGAATCGGGCTCGATACGCGGGGTCCGACGGCGCAAGCGACCGCAGACCGAGCGGGACGCGGAGCTCGCGATCGACGGCCGCCAGGACGGACCGGGCGATCGGCGGGTCCACGAGCGGGTGGGGGAGGGACAGGGCAAGCAGCTGGTTGGGGCGCAGGGAGGCATCATCGCCGTCGGGGCCGTCGACGACGTCGAGGAGGTAGCCGAGGTCGGGGCGCCAGAATCGGGCTCGGAACGAGGCCTCGGCCCGGTCCGCGATGGCCAGCACCGACGGATCGGCGGCCCACGCCCCGACCCGCCGCAACGCGTTGATCCAGAGGGCCTGGATCTCGACGGGCTTGCCGCGGCGCGGCGTCACCACCCAGTCGTCGACCTTCGCGTCCATCCACGTGAGCTGGACGCCCTCGGCCCCGCTGCGCAGGAGCGCATCGTCGGGGTCCATGCCGATCCCGAAGCGCGTCCCGGCCACGTGGGAATCCACGATCGACCGGGCCGCGGGAAGCAACTCCTCGAGCAGCCCGTGATCGCCGGTCACGCCGACGTACGCGGCGATGGCGTGGATGAACCACAGGGAGGCATCGACCGTGTGGTACGCGGGCTCGTCGGACGCATCGTCCGGGAAGTCGTTCGGGATGAGGCCGTCTCGCACGAACCGCGCGAACGACCGCAGGATGGTTGCCGCCTCGGCGCTCCGTCCTGTCGCGAGACAGAGTCCCGGTAGGGCGATCATCGTGTCGCGCCCCCAATCGTTGAACCAGGGGTAGCCGGCGATCACGGATCGACCGTCGGGCTCCCCAGCGACCGCACGCCGGACCAGGAAGGCGTCCGCGGCCAAGGTCAGTCGCCGCAGCATCGAGTGATCGGCGCGGGCGCCATCGAGCCCGGCCGAGCGCAGCAGTCGGGTATCCCGCTCGCGCGCCGCCGCGAGGGCCGTCTCGGGTGGCGTCGGATCGCCGGCATCGGCCGTCAGGATGAGGGTGCATGGGGCTCCGGGTCGCAGCGACGCCTCGACGCGGACCGGTGCCCACAGGTCCTGCACATCGACCAGGCCGCGATCGGTCTCTTCCGCGAGGTGCACGTCGCGCACCCAGCGCCCTTCGGCTTCGAAGCGCGCGCCCGGAGCCAGGATCCGCAGCGGCCCGCCCGGTGGGTCATCGGATCCGCGGCGCGGCGCGTGGTGATCCCGTTCGGTGACCAGCGGGACGAGCTGCAGGGTCACCGCGTCGCCCGTCGGTCCCGACACGGCATAGCGGACGTAGGTGGTGTTCGAGCCCTCCGCCATCCAGATCGACTTCTCGAATCGGCGTCCGACCAGGTCCGCCGTGAAGACCGCCCGTCGGCCGTCCATCCGAACCGTCCAGGCCGGCGCGGGATCGATGGGTCGGCCGTCGATGACGATCGACTCCTCGAGGCCGGCCACGAGCATCGTGCGCTCCACCGGAGGCCGCAGGGCCGCGACGAGCAGCCCGTGATAGGCGCGTCGCGGGTGGCCATCGGACGCCCCCATCCCGTACCCGCCCAGGCCGTTGGTGACGAGCCATTCGATGAAGAATGAACCATTCGGGTCGTTCCGCACGTCATGCATAGTGACGACTCCGGATGTGCGAGGGAACCGGATCGGCGAGACCGACGTACTATCTCCCGACACCACGCCACCCCAGCGTCGGTCCCGCCACTTCCCGAGCCCCCGACCGTCGGCGGCACTGCCGCCCCATCGCCCCACCCGCGAGAGAGGCCGATGACGAAGATCCAGGAAACCGGGGACAAGGTCCTCGCCAACGTCGAGCGTGTCATCGTCGGCAAGCATCATGAGGTCCGTCTGGCGCTGGTCGCCCTGCTGTGCCGTGGCCACCTCCTCATCGAGGACGTGCCGGGTACGGGCAAGACGGTCCTGGCCAAGGCCATCGCGCGCAGCCTGGGCTGCACCTTCCGGCGCATCCAGTTCACGCCGGACCTGCTGCCGTCCGATGTGACCGGCCTTTCGATCTACAACCAGAAGACGCAGGAGTTCGAGTTCCGCCCCGGCCCGATCATGAGCCAGGTGGTCCTCGCGGACGAGATCAACCGGGCGACGCCCAAGACGCAATCGAGCCTGCTCGAATGCATGGAGGAACGCCAGGCCACGATCGACGGCGTCACCCATCCGATGCCGGATCCGTTCCTGGTGATCGCCACGCAGAACCCGATCGAGTACGAGGGCACCTTCGCCCTGCCCGAGGCCCAGCTGGACCGGTTCATGCTGCGCATCCGGCTGGGATACCCGCAGCCGATCGAAGAGATCGTGATCCTCGACGAGCAGAAGCGGAGCCATCCGCTCGAGGAGCTCGAAGAGGTGCTGGCGGCCGCGGATCTGCGCGACCTGCAGTCGGCCGTCCGCGAGATCTACGTGGACTCGACCGTGTCCGATTACATCGTGCGCATCGTCAATGCCACGCGGCAGCACCCCGATGTGTATCTGGGCGCGTCACCGCGCGGATCGATCGCCCTGTACCGCGCCGGCCAGGCGATGGCGGGCCTGCTCGGTCGCGACTACGTGATCCCCGATGACATCAAGGCCCTCGCGGAACCGGCCCTTGCCCATCGGCTGATCATCAAGACCAGCTCATCCATCCACGACGTCCAGGCGGGCCAGGTGGTCCGCGAGATCCTCGACGCCACCTCGATCGACGGCGTCCGCCCGACCGGCGGCGGCCCGACCGAGCTACGACCGGCGACGAGTCACGCCGGCACCGCGGGCGGCTGACCATCGGCCGAGCGTCCGCGACCACGCCCCCCGCGCGAAGGGACCCGCTTCGATGATCCGACGACTCCAGGCGCTGGCCATCGCCACGATCCTGGTCGTCGCCGCCTTCTCGACCGGCCTGCCCTTCCTCTTCTACCTGCTTTATCTCGCCATCCTGGTGGTGGGGGGGTCGTACGTGCTCGTCCGGCTTGGCCTGTCCGACCTCGAGGCCGGGTATGCCGTGAGTCAGCTGCACGGCCATGTCGGCGACCGGATGCGCGTCACCTACACGCTGCGCAACAGCAGCCGCATCCCCAAGCCCTGGCTCGAGATCCACAACCCCACGACCCTCCCGGGCGGACTGCCGGGACGGGCCATCACGCTGGGTGGCCGGAGCGAGCGATCCTGGCTCATCCGCGCGCCGCTGACCCGCCGCGGTCACTTCCGGATCGAGCCCCTCCACATCCGGACCGGTGACCCGTTCGGGTTCTTCGAGGCGGCCGCCACGGTCGGCCAGGGCGTCAGTGTCGTCGTGTATCCGCGCCTGGAGCCGCTCCCGATGTGGCGCCTCCCCTCGGCGAGCCTGGAAGGGAGCCACGCGATGCCCGAGCGCACCCTGCAGACCACCCCGCTGGCGATGACGGTGCGGCCGTACGCCCCCGGCGACAGCATGAACCGGATCCACTGGAAGTCCACGGCGCGGCACGGCG
>CAYVJP010000098.1:0-9591 GCA_964451745.1 uncultured Anaerolineaceae bacterium
CGCCCTCGTCGGGCATGAGGTAATTCATGACCGTGAAGACGCTCTTCTTGATCTCGCCCGCGTACTCGGTGCCGACGATGATGATCTCCATCCGCTCGAGGTGGAGCAGGATCGCCGTGCCGGTCCGCGTGCCCTCGGTCGCGGGATCGGCCTGGAACGACGGGACGCAGATGATCGTGAAGTTGGGCGCAAAACCGATCCGCTCGGTCGCGGTCGTGCGCCGGAACAGGTTCCGCGCGAAGACGCTCGCCCACGCGGTCTCGGTGTAGACCCGCAACCGACGCTGGTGGACCGGGTCCGCGCCGATCAGGCAATCCTGGACGTAGAGGTCCTTGTCCGCGCAATACGCCACCAGGCGCGCCCGCAGCCGGTCGTAGTGGGCCTCGCTGATGGGCCGGTTGACGGGCCCCCACCAGATCTTGTCGCGACTGGTCGGCTCCTCGACGATGAACTTGTCCTCGGGCGATCGGCCGGTGTGCTTGCCGGTGCGGACGACGAGGGGGCCCTCAGCGGCGATCAGCCCCTCGCCCGCGCGAACGGCATCCTCGACGAGCTCGGCCGTGGACAGATTGGCGCGGAGGCGCCGACCCAGGAGCGGACGGACCCGCGCGGCATCCAGGGTCGTTGGGTCGTCGGGGCGGGGCGGCAGCGATGTGGCCATCTGGCTCGGACTCCTCGGACACGGGCGATCACGTCACGGATCGACCGGCCGCGCGTGACGCAGGCCCCACCGGGGCACCGCAGGAGTCGGCTTTCGCAGTCGCGTTGGCGGGATGCTACCACGTTGCGGTTCGGTATCGAACCCTGCAACCTCCGCGTCGGGCGTGCCGTTCGCCTCGGAGCGAGAGCGACGGAGGCCCGACGCAAGTTCGTGGCGCAACTGGACGATGACGCCGATGAAGCCGGAGGCGAGCCTGCAGTCGGTGGCGAAGCCCGCTGACGTCGGTGGGCTCGCTGCCCGAGCGAGGGTTGATTCCCATGCAGCGATCGATGGCCGGACCGGCCTTGCTCCTCCTTCTCGCGCTGCTCATCGCCGCCTGCGGGGGCGGAGCCGCAGCATCCCCGGACAGTGCAAGTGGCACCGGCGGCGGTGGTGCGAGCCCGTCCGCCGAGCCACCGGCGACGACCGACGATCCGGCCGAGAGTGGCGCACCCGCGGCGTCCGAGGCCAGCGGCGGGGGCGGTGGGGGCGGTGGCGCCCTGGGGCCCGCGGTGTGTGACCTCGCGACGAGCGAGGAAGTGAGTGGGGTGTTCGGCGTGGAGGCCACGACGCTCTACGACCCCGTCGCCGAGAACACGTGCTTCGTCAAGACGGCAGAAGACCGGACCCTCGTCCACTGGACCACGACCGGTGACGGCCAGATGATGTTCGACGCCCTGAGCGGTGCGGCGCCGACCGTCGACGGACTGGGCGATCGGGCGGCGTACGCCGAGGGCTTCGGCCTGATGATCGTCAAGGGCGACACGATGGTGACGATCGTCATCCCCGCTGAGGCGGAAGTTCCCCCCGACGACGTCGAGGATGTCGCCAAGCAGGTGGGCGCCTTCGTCGCTGGACGGTTGTGATCGCGATCCGACGGCGGACGGCACGACCGGGCGCGATCGCGGGGGCCATTGCGGGAGGGTCCGTGGTCGTGTAGATTGCGCGGACAACCGAAGAGCACGTATCAAGAGATGGCTGAGGGACCGGCCCGTTGAAGCCACGACAACCTACCGACGCGAGGTCGGCAAGGTGCCAAGTCCGGGCAGGACCCCCTGCGAGATACGGGAACTCTCCGGAGCCCCACCGATCGAACACCAGGGTCCGGGCCCATCCACGCCGGTCCGTCGCATCCAGCCGCGCACCTGGAGATCGATCGTGACCACGCAGACCCTGCCACCACCGACGAACGCGACCCGCCCAGCCCCCGACGCTGCCCGCATCACGGGGATGGCCTGTCGCAACTGCGGTCAGACGCGTCCGCTGGCGCTCGAGTACGTGTGTCCGGCCTGTTTCGGTTCGCTCGAAGTGACGTACGACCACGCGGTCGTCGCGGCGACCCTGACCCGCGACGAGATCGCGCGGCGACCACCGGGGATCTGGCGGTATCGCGAGCTCTTGCCCGTGGACGGCGTCCCGACGCGGTCGCTCGCGGTCGGGTCCACGCCGCTCGTCGCCGCCGATCGGCTGGCGCCGCTGCTGGGCGTCGATCGCCTGTGGATCAAGGACGACACGCGCAACCCGTCGCTTTCGTTCAAGGACCGCCCGGCCGCGATCGCCGCCGAACGCGCCCTCGAGTTCGGCGTCCCGGCGCTCGCCTGTGCCTCGACCGGAAACCTTGCCGGTGCCACGGCAGCCGCAGCGGCCGCCGTGGGACTGCCGTCGTACGTGTTCATCCCTGCCGATCTGGAGCCGGCCAAGGTGGACCACGCGCTCGCGTACGGCGCGACGGTCGTGCCCATCGCGGGCACCTATGACGATGTCAATCGGCTCTGCCTCGAGGTCGCAGACGAGACCGGATGGGGCTTCGTCAACATCAACCTCCGCCCGTTCTACGCGGAGGGGTCCAAGACGCTTGCGTACGAGATCGCCGAGTCGCTCGGCTGGCGCTCGCCCGACGTCGTCGTGGCGCCCGTCGCCAGCGGGGCGATGTTCACCCGGGTCGCCCGCGGGTTCGAAGAGCTGGCCGAGCTCGGGTTGATCGAGCGGCGCCCGATCCGCTTCGTCGGCGGACAGGCCGCCGGTTGCGCCCCGGTCGCGACCGCCTTCGAACGCGGGGTCGATGTCATCGAGCCCGTCCGTGAGCCGGACACCTTCGTCCGCTCGCTGGCGATCGGCAACCCGGCGGACGGCCGCTACGCGCTGGAGCTCGCGCGGGAGAGCGGCGGTTCCATCGAGGCCATCGATGACGAGACCACGGCCAGGGCCATCCGCGACGTCGCGCGCCTCGAGGGCATCTTCCCCGAGACGGCGGGCGGCGTGACCCTGGCGGCGGTCGCCGCGGCTCGACGGCGTGGCGTCATCGAAGACGGCCAGGAGGTCGTCGCGCTGCTGACCGGGAACGGCCTCAAGACGCCGGACGCCCGCACGCTGGGCCTCGCCCCAGGCGGGCTGGAGGACGGCCGGGCGCACCCGGGCGAGCCCGGCCTGGCGCCGGTCATCCGCCCGTCGTTGAGCGCCTTCGAGGCGTGGCTGGAGGGCGGGGCATGAGCACGGTCCGGATCCCGCCGACCCTGCGCACCGCCACGGGTGGGGCGAAGCTCGTGGAGGTGCCCGGCGGCACGGTCCGCGAGGTCATCACCGGCCTGGTCGCGCTCCACCCGGGCCTCGAGTCCCAGCTGGTGGCTCCCGACGGTGACCTGAACACGTTCGTCAACGCGTTCCTCAACGACACCGATGTCCGGCACCTGCAGTCGCTCGACACGCCGGTCGGCGACGGCGACACGCTCGTGCTGCTCCCCGCGATGGCGGGCGGCTGAGCGCGGGCGGCTGACCGCGGGCTGGCCGGCCCGAGCTACGCCCGGTCGAGCGCCTGACGCAGGTCCTCGATCAGGTCGTCCACGCCCTCGATCCCGACCGAGAGGCGGATGAGCGCGGGATCCACCTCGAGCGCCGATCCGGCCACGGACATGTGGGTCATCGCGGCCGGCACCTCGATCAGCGACTCGACGCCGCCGAGCGACTCCGCGAGGGTGAACCAGCGGGTCGCCTCGGCGATCGTCACGGCCCGTTCTGCGGCCGTCGACGTCCCGCCGGGACCGGCGGTCGGCAGGAACGAGACCATGCCCCCGAACCCCGGGTAGGCCACGCTCGCGACGTCGTCGCGCGATCGCAGGAACGCGGCGACGGCCCGGGCGTTCGCCTGATGCCGCTCCACGCGGAGGTGCAGGGTGCGCAACCCGCGCAACACCAGGAAGCAGTCCTGCGGGCCCGGGACGGCGCCCATCGCGTTCTGCAGGAACCGCAACCGCTCCGCGACCGCGACGTCCGAGGTCACCGCGACACCCAGGATCGTGTCGGAGTGGCCCGCGAGGTACTTCGTGGCCGAGTGGAACACGATGTCCGCGCCAAGGGTCAGCGGCCGCTGGATCGCGGGCGAGGCGAACGTGTTGTCCACGACGATGAGCGGGCGTCCGCCGCCCTCCGATGCCCGGCGCGCCACGGTCGCCGCGACCGCTCCGATATCGACCACCTTGAGCAGCGGGTTCGTGGGCGTCTCGAACCAGACGAGCCGGGTCCGTTCGCTCAGGGCCTCCCAGAGGCCGTCCATCCCGGCCGCCAGGTCCACGTAGGTCGTCGCGATCCCGGCCCCCGGCTTGCGCACGCGTTCGAGGTATCGATACGTGCCGCCGTAGACGTCATCCCCGACGACGACCTCCTCCCCCGGCCCGGCGAGGTCGGCGATGGCCGCGGTGGCGGCGGAACCCGAGGCGAACGCGAACCCGTGGGCGCCTCCCTCGAGGGTGGCCACGGCCCGCTCCAGGCGTTCGCGGGTGGGGTTCTGCGATCTGGCGTACTCGTAGCCGCGGCGCGGCCGGCCGACGCCGTCCTGGGCGAAGGTCGAGGTCTGGTAGATCGGCGGCGCGACGGCCCCGGTCAGCTCATCGGGCTCGGCCCCGGCGTGGACCGCGAGGGTGTCGAACGATGGACTGGGGCGCCGGTCGCCGTCGGCTTCGGCGGCGGTGTCGTCGGTCGGTCGGGGCATGCTCGACATGATGGCATCCGCTCGGATCCGCTGCGACGTGCGATGTGACGCACGATCAGGCGACAGGCTCGCACGGATGCCCCGCGATCCCGACGGATCCTGCCGGATTCGCGGATGGTCCACGCTGGGCTGTGACGGTCCTGTGCGATGTGACGCACACCTGCGCCGTGCGCCCGCCGGGCTGGGCGGCGGGACGGATCAGGTCGTCGGGTGCCAGTCGTCCACTTCGAAGACGAGCTCCTCGCCGTCGATGTCGTCCAGCTGGCGACCGACCAACCGGAACCCGAACTTCGCCAGTACGGCCTGGGAGGCGACGTTGTCGGGCGCGGTCGCGGCCCGGAAGCGGGTGATGCCGTGCTCGCGGTAGGCCCATTCGAACATGGCCCGCACGACCTCGGTCGCGATGCCCCGCCGTCGATAGCTCGCCTCCACGCGATAGCCGATCTCGACCCGTTCGTCCGCGTCGGGCGGACTGTGGAACCCGACCGTCCCGATCACGTGCCGACCGGCCAGGTCCTCGATCACGATGGCCCGCCCCAGCCAGGGCTGGATCGTGGCATCCGCGCTGAGGTCGGCGATCCGGAACTGCAGGAAGCCATCGAGCTGGTCGCGCAGGTCCGGCGGGATGGCAGCGCCGATCTCGGCCGAGGCCGCCACGAGGTCGCGAGCCTGGAGCAGCCGCATGAAGGGCAGGGTCATCGACACGAGCTCGAAACGCTCGGTCCGGATGGTGGGGACGGGCGCGGTCTGGACCATGGCTGTGCATGGTCCCATCCGGGGGCTCGTCGTGCCACCCGTCCGCGCACGACGAGGAGGCCCGCCCCGCGCGATGCACGTGCAATCGGTCGCGAAGCGGCGCACGATGTCGCGATGCATGCGGCCCCGCAGGGGATCGTCGGACGAGACGACGAGCTCCGTTGGCTCAGCCGGGCGATCGAGGCGGGCGGGGCCTTCGCCGTCGTGGGCGAGGCCGGGATCGGCAAGACCAGCCTCATCCGGTCAGCCGCCCATGCAGCCGACGTTCGGCTCCTGGAGGGTGGCGGGTTCGCGACGCTGCGGCACACGCCCCTGCTCGCCCTGCAGCGCGCGACGGGTCAGGCGCTCCTCGGTGACCCGACCGATGTCGCGGCGATCGTCGAACGCACCGTGGGACCGGACCTGCTGTTCATCGACGACCTGCAGTGGGTGGACGTCCGTTCGCGTGCGGTCCTGGAGCTGCTGGTGGGTCGCATCGCCGTCGCGACCGCGATCCGCGCGGACGATGATCACGCGCCCGCGGCGCTCGCGCTGATCGAGCGCCACGGGTTCGCCCGGCTCTCGGTGGGGGGCGTGGATGCGGCCGCCGCGGAGGCCATCGTGCGCGAGCGAGCCCCGCGACTCGCGGCGAACGTGATCGAGGGCGTCGTGGCGCGGGCCGGCGGGAACCCGCTGGTGCTCGCCGAGTCGGCGGCGTTCGGTGAACCCTCGCCGAGCGTGCGCCGGGCCATCGTGGCCGGTCTCGACCGACTGACACCGGCCGCTCGCGACCTGGTCGAACTGCTGGCGACCCTGGATCGCCCGATCGAGCCGAGCCGGCTCGGCGCCTCGGTGCACGACCTCGTGGCGTCGGGGATGCTGGTCGAGTCCGAAGGCGTGGTGGTCGTCCGGCACGCACTGGTCCGCGAGGCGATCCTTGCCGATCTGGCATCGGCGCGGCGTGCCGAGCTCCACGCCCGCGCCGCCGCGCTCGCCCCCGGGCCGATCGAAGCCGCGCGCCACCTGGTCGCGGCGGGCGACCCTGACCGTGCGGTCGCCATGGCCGAAGCGGCCCTGGGCCGGACCCAGGACCGTACGGAGCAGGCCGCCCTCCTGCTGGTGATCGCGACGGCCGGGTCGGCGACACCCTCGATCCGCCTCGAGGCGGGTCGTGCGCTGAGCGACGTCTCCGACTGGGAGTCGGCCATCCGGGTCCTGGCGACCGACGACGACTGGCCGGCGGCCGAGCATGCGGAGCGGGCGGCGCTCCTCGCCCATGCCGCGTTCGCCACGGGCGACCACGATCGCGCCAAGGCCCACGTCGAGGCGGCGCGCGACGCGCGCCCGGCACCGGGCAGCCGCGAGCACGCCCGCGTCGCCGTCGAGGTGGCCGCGTACATGGTCAACGTGGAGGGCCGACTGGCCGATGCCCTGGCGTACCTCGATGCGCAGCTGGCCGCGTGCCCACCCGGTCTCCCGACGACGGACATGATCGCGGCGATCCGCGAATCGATCGTGATGCTCGCCAGCAGGAACGTGGATCTCGCGGTCGTGCGCCGTGCGTTCGAGATGTCGCTGGTCGCGCAGGCCTACGCATCGGCGGCGGACCTGGCCCGCGTGGTCGTCTTCTCGACGCTGATCTGGCAGGGCGCCGACCCGGCGCTCGCCTACATCGACGCGACGACCCCGGTCCTTTCGGCGGCGGGGGCTTCGACGGCGGCCATCGAGGTCGCCACCGAACGCGTCCAGGCGCGTCTCCTCGCCGGGCACCCCGAAGCGGCCGTGCTCGACGCGGACCGGCTCCTGGAGCGGCCGATGCCGCCGCGAGCCCGCCAGACCGCGATGATCTTCTCGGCCCGCGCGCTGGGGATGATGGGGCATCTCGACGACGCTGACGCGCGGCTCGCATCCATCGAACCGGAACTGACCGGGGACTTCGTGGGCCGTGCGGAGTGGCTGCACGTCCGAGCCGAGCTGGCCCTGTGGGGCGGCCGGCCGGGGCGCGCCGCGGCCCTGATCGATGAGGTGCTGGGCATCCCGGGTCCCATCCGTGGCGCACACGCCATGCCGGAGCTCACGCTGGCCTGGGCGCGATGGTCCGCCGGCGATCCGGTCGAGCCGGCGCGGTCGGCGGTCGCCACCCCGATCCAGGCGGGGATCGGGCCGGAGATCGACGGTCTCATCGAGCTGACGGCGGGCGATGCCCGCGGCGCCGCCGACCGGTTCCTGGCGGCCGCCCGAGCGTGGTCCGGATTCAACGCGGAACACGTGCTGCGCTGCGAGTGGGGGCATGGCGAGGCCTTGCGCCTCGCCGGCGAACGCGATCGAGCCATCGCCACCCTCGAAGCGGCGCTCGATCGAGCGGTCGCCGACGGCTTCGCCATCGAGGCGGCCCGGATCCGACGCTCGATGCGGCAGGCAGGCATCCGCGTCGGTGTCTCGGCCGGCCGCGCACCCACCACCGCGAGCCTGACGCCACGCGAGCGGGAGCTGGTCGCCCTCGTCGCCCGCGGCCATTCCAACATCGAGGTGGCGCGGCGCATGGGCCTCGGGCGTCCGACCGTCGCACGGATGCTCTCGAATGCGATGACGCGGCTGGGTGCCCAGAATCGGGCCCAACTGGTCGCGATGGTCGCCGACCTGGACGCGTGAGCGGACGGAGGCGGCCTTGACCACGTTCATCGTCATCGAGGGATCCGAGGTCGCGCTGGAGATGGCGATCCGCGAGGTGAGCGGCGGCCGGTGCGTGGAGGGCTTCGGCCCACCGTTTCGGGCGAACGAGATCCGGACGGGGGTCGTGGCGTCGGCGGCCGCCGCGGAGGCTGCCCTGCTCGCGGCCCTCGACGGGGTCGGCCTCATCGTTCGCGCGACCGCCCGGCGGGACGTGATCGATCGGCTCGTGGACGACCTGCGTCGACTCGGCCCGGTGGATCATCGGATCGGTGATCCGGACGCCTCGGAGACGCTGGGGCCGACCGCCCGGGCGATCCTGGGACTGCTCGCCGAAGGCCACTCGCTCGGGGAGGCGGCCACGATCCTGGGCCTGTCACGCCGGACGGCGGATCGACGCCTGGCCGAGGGTCGGCGAGTCCTCGGGGTCGAACGGACGACGGAGGCGATCGCGCGGGCGCGACGGCTCGGGTGGCTCGGAACGGACCCCCGGGTGGAGGGCGGAACGGGCTAGCTCGGCCCGTCGCTGTGATGGGCCAGGTACTCGAGGATGTCGAGCTTGGTGACGACACCGGCCGGGCGTTCGCCGCGCACCGCGACGAGCGCGTTGACCCCGCCCGACAGCAGGGCGAACGCCGAATCGAGCGTCGCCGTCGACTCCACGAGCGGCTGCGGCGGGTCCATGACCTCCCCGTCGGTCCGCTCGACGACCGACGGATCCCGGAATGCCCGATCCAGGAGCCCCTTCTCGCTGATGGACCCGACCAGGCCGACGACGTCGTCGCCCTCCGGCTCCTCGGACACGGGCAGCTGGCTGATCCCGAAGGCCTGGAGCGTCGCGATGGCGTCGCCGACGCGTTCCGTCGTCCGGGCGACGACGACCGCCGGCCGGTCCGGCGCGTGGTGACGGTCGGCCAGCAGCGCATCGATCCGGGTGGCCGATCCGGTCGTCGCCATCAGCCCGTTCGCGCGCATCCACTCGTCGTTGTACAGCTTGGACAGGTAGCTCCTGCCGCTGTCGGGAAGGAGCACGACGACGACCGCCTCGTGGCCGCCGTCCGTGGCCGACAGGTCGCGGACGACCTCGCGGGCGGCGACCATCGCCGTCCCGCACGACCCACCCGAGAGGATCCCTTCTTCCCGGGTCAGCCGCCGGGCCATCGCGAAGGCATCGTGGTCGCTCACCCGCACCCAGCGATCGATGACCGAGGCGTCGTAGGTCCCGGGGAGGAAGTCCTCGCCCACGCCCTCGGTCAGGTACGGCCGCGCGGTATCCCCCGACAGCACGCTCCCCTCGGGGTCCGCACCGATGATCTGGATCGCCGGATTCTGGTCCTTGAGGAAATGGGCGACCCCCGAGATCGTCCCGCCGGTCCCGACGCTGGCGACGAAGTGGGTGATCCGGCCGTCCGTGCCGTCCCATAGTTCCGGCCCGGTGGTCCGCTCATGGGCGGCCGGGTTCTCCATGTTCCAGTACTGGTCCGGCTTGAAGGCGCCGGGG
>CAYVJP010000099.1:0-1833 GCA_964451745.1 uncultured Anaerolineaceae bacterium
GCGGTCATGATCATGCCGGGGGTGCAGAAGCCGCACTGCAGGCCGTGCTGCTCCCAGAACCCCGTCTGGAGCGGGTGGAGGGTGTCGCCATCGGCCATGCCCTCGATCGTCGTGACGCTCGCGCCGTCCGCCTGGACGGCGAGCATCGTGCAGCTCTTGACCGCCCGGCCGTCGACGTGGACCGTGCAGGCGCCGCACTGGCTGGTGTCGCAGCCGACGTGCGTGCCGGTCAGGTCCAGGTCCTCGCGGATGGCCTGGACGAGCAGCCGTCTGGGCTCGACATCGAGCTCCCGTCGTGCTCCATTCACCGTCAGGGAGATGTGTTCACCCACGGGCCGGACCTCCTGCCACGACTGCCTGTCGCGACCGACCACCGGCCGCGGCCTTGACGTTGCGCTGTGTCATCGGGAGCACTCGGGGCCTCTCGCCGGCCGGGGTCCGCGATCCGCGGAGGTGGGTCGGTGGGAGGGTCGTGCGATGGTGGCACTCCCGGGTGGCGGAATCAAGTCGGGCAGGTTGCGGACCGGTGTCCGGGGCTCGGTCGCCCCGGATCATGTCGCGGCGATGTCCTCCAGGGCCGCTCCCAACCCGTCGACGAGGACGTCGATCTCCTCGGGGGTGATCGTGAAGGCCGGGGAGATCTGCAGCGCGTGGCCGCGCAGGACGCGCGTGGCCACCCCATGCCGCAACGCCGCGCCCACGACCCGGGCCGGGATCCCGGCATCGGAGGCCAGCAACTCCGGCTTGATGGCCACGGCCGCGGTGAGACCCACGGTCCGGACCTCGCCCACCAGCGGGGTATCGGCGAGACGCCGGATCGCGCGATCGAAGTCCGCCTCCATCCCGGCGACCCGGGCGACGAGTCCCTCGCGCTCGATGATGTCGAGGTTGGCCTCGGCGGCGGCGCAGGCCGCGGCGTGGCCCGAGTAGGTGTACCCGTGGACGAACATCGGTCCTGGCTCCGAGCCGTCCCAGAACGGCGCGGCGACCCGCCGATCCACCAGCACCCCGCCGAGCGGCTGGTACCCGGACGTGACGACCTTGGCGAAGGTGACCATGTCGGGCTCGATGCCGTAGCGCTGCGACCCCCACAGGACGCCCGTCCGCCCGAACCCGGTGATGACCTCGTCGGCGATGAGCAGGACATCGTGCTCGCGGCACAGGCGCTGGACCTCTCCCCAGTACGCGGGCTGGGGTGGATAGACGCCGCCGGCGCCGATCACCGGCTCGCCGATGAAGGCCGCGATCTCGTTGCCCTGGCGCTCGAACAGCGCGCCGAGCGATTCGGTGTCGTCGACGCCGACGTGGACCACCTCATCGATGAGGGGGCCGCCATACCCGGCCTTGTTCGCGGGGATGCCGGCGAGCGAGGTGCCCCACGCGTGCATCCCGTGATAGCCGTGCTCGCGCGAGACGATGACGCGCTTCTCCGGCCGCCCGACGACGTCCCAGTAGCGGCGGGCGAGCTTGGCGGCCGTGTCCACGGCGTCCGAACCGCCCGATCCCAGGAAGACGACCGCGTCGTCCATCGGGGCCAGGCGCGCGAGTCGTTCGGCCAGGGCCACGGTGGGTTCGGTCGTGTAGGCACCGAACGACGAGTACGCGGCGAGCCTCGTGAGCTGGTCGGCGACCGCATCGGCGATCTCGCGCCGGCCGTAGCCCACGGCGCAGTACCAGAGGGCCGCGGTCGCGTCGAGGAAGCGCCTCCCGTCGGTGGATTCGAGCCACACGCCCTCCGCCGAGCGGATCACGACCTCGGCATCCTTGACGGTGTGCATGTCGGCGAAGCCGTGCCAGAACGTCGTCGTTGTCATGACCGCGATGGTAGTCGGC
>CAYVJP010000099.1:1933-9582 GCA_964451745.1 uncultured Anaerolineaceae bacterium
CCGTCGCGGCGTCGCCGGCGCGGCCGTGGCGCGTAGCGACCCAGCGCGGCGCTGCGGATGTCGATGGAACGCGGGTCCAGGGCGCTGAGCCGTTCCTCGCGGGGCGCGCTGGCGAGCCGCGCGGCCTCCCCGAGTCGACGGACCTTCGTCGCCGCCACGTCCCACGCCAGGTCCGCGTACGAGCCCGCGGTCGCGAGCCCGACACGGCCGCCACCTCGCCCACCGGTGGACGCCGCGTATCCGGCGGCCCACAGCATCAGCTCGGGGCCGTCGTCGGACCCGGCTCGCGCGTCCACGACCCCCGCGATGATCCCCCGGTCGCCGGGCGTCGCCACGGCAAGGTGCCAGTTGTCCGGCCCGGCGATCAGGTCCAGTGCCAGGCTGGCGTAGGCGCCGGCGAGGACCGTCTCGACACCGGCGTCGTTCGCCGCACCGCCGGTGATCGCCAACGAGAGGTGGACGTCGTCGAGGTCCCTGGTCAGGGCGCGGTGCAGTTCGCCGAAACGTGCCCGACGCGACGGGTCCGCGCCGATCCGAACCGAATGCGGCTCGTGGACCTCGATCCATCGACAGCCGGCGTCGGCGAGGTCCAGGATGGCGCGACGCTCGGCCGTCCCGTCGCTGCCCTCCGAGTACGGGCCGGCGATGACCGCCTTCGCGAGCCGATCCGCGCGCGCCGTGGTGGCCCGCCACGCCGCGACGGGATCCGTGGCGATGGGCCATCCGCCGTCGGTCACCGGCTCGAGTCCATGCGCCACCTGGACCTCGAGGATCGCATCCAGGATCGCCTCCGGGAGCGCCGTGTCGGCGAGGTCCGGGCGCGGCAACGGGCCGAGGAGCGTGGCAAACATCGCCGCCGGATGCTAGCGCACCGTCGGCGCTGCCCGGAGCCAACCACCGCCTCCGTGGCCGAGGACGCCATCCGGTGGCGAACGCTGACCGAATGGGGGGCATGGACCACGCCGTTACGTCCCTGCGACCGCTTGCCTTCGGGATCTCCGCACGTGGCGGGTATCATCGCTCCCGCTCGACGGATCGGATCGGAGGCGTGGCCGCAGGCCGCGACGCAGCGCAGACGGAGAGGCAGTTGCCGGACCAGGCTCAACTCGACCGCGAGGCCCGACGCGCCGAGGAGGCCGCCCTCCTCGCCCGGATCGTCGAGCGAGACGAACGGGCGGTCGAGGCCTTGTACGCGAAGTACAGCGGCCCCCTCTATTCGCTCGCCTACCAGGTGACGGGTGCCGACCGGTTCGCCCAAGACGTGGTCCAGGAGGTGTTCATCGCCGTCTGGAAGGACGCGGCTCGCTTCGATCCGTCGCGCGGCGCCGTCGCCTCGTGGCTGTTCAGCCTGGCCCGCCACAAGGCGATCGACCTCGTCCGTCGGGAGGCCAACGTCCGCAAGCGGACCGCCGACATCGACATGGAGCTCGAGACCGCCCCCGACGACGTGGACCATGAGGCGTGGATGAACCTGCGCCGCGACCGCGTTCGGGGCGCCCTCGCGCAGCTCACCGAGCCGCAGCGGACCGCGCTCGAATTGGCCTTCTTCGCGGGCCTCACCCACGTCGAGGTCGCCGAGCGGCTGGGCATCCCGTTGGGGACCGCCAAGACGCGGATCCGCACCGCGCTGCTCAAGTTGCGCGACGCCCTGGGAACCACCCTGTCCGAGGATGAGGACGTCCTCGACACGCCGACCTTGACGAGCTCCTGACCGATGGATCACGCAGCCCTTCGCGAACTCGCCGCCGGGGCGGCGCTCGATGACCTCGACGGTGGTGAACGCCGCGAGCTCGAGCGCCATCTCGACGCCTGTGCATCGTGTCGCCGGCTCGCGACCGAGCTCGACGATGTCGTCAGCGAGCTGGCGCTCGCCGCTCCCATGCTGCACCCGCCGGCGGACCTTCGCGGCCATGTCCTGGCCGCGTTGCACGAACCGGGTGGGACGCCGCTGTCCCTGGTCCCGAGCGCCCGGCGCGCGGCTCGCCCCGAGACCGTGGAGAGGATCGCGCGGTGGGGCGGCCTCGCGGCGGCGGCCGTCTTCGCGATCGTCGCGGTGGGGCTCGCGGTCCAGAACCAGCAGCTCGATGAGCAGGTCGCGGCGGCGAACGCCGCGCTCGCCGACGCCCGGGTGCAGTCGCTCGCGCGGCAGGCGGCGGTCGCCGTCGCTGCCGACCCGGGGCATGTCACGGTCGCCTTGCATGCCGAGCCCGTCGCTCCGGCCGCGAGCGCCGTGGTGATGTTCCGACCCGGCACGAACGAGGCCTACCTCCTGGCCAACGACCTGCCCGCGACGCCCGCCGGCCAGGTCTACCAGCTGTGGTTCGCCGATGCGGCGGGCGTCCATGCCCTCGGCACGTTCCACCACGACGGCGACGGCCCGTTCGTCGCGCCGTTCGGTGTGGATCTCGGAGCGAGTGCCGCGGCGATGGTCACCCTGGAGCCCGAGGGCGGCGCGGTCGGCGAGCCGGGACCGCAGGTGGTGTTCGGCGAGTTCTGACCGCTAGGTCCGCATCTCCGTCCCGACGATCAACCCGATCACGACGGCCACCGCCACCACCCCGAAGGCGAGGGCCAGGATCGCGACAGGCACCCGCGCGAGGTGGCTCGTCCGCGCCTCGTCCGGGCGCTGCCACAGCGACGCCATCGTCTGGACGCGCGATGGCGGGATCATGGTCCCCAACCACAGTCCAGCCGCCAGCCCACCGAGATGCGCCGCGTTGTCGATGCCGCTGACGGCGAACCCGAACGCGATGTTGATGAGGATGAGCATCCCGAGCTGGCTGACGAGGGCCCGGCTCTGGCGGTCCACCGGGTGGTGGACCCGGCCGGCCGCGAGCAGGAGGCCGAACAAGCCGAAGATCGCGCCCGACGCCCCCACCGACGGGACATCGCCACCGAAGACGAAGCTCGCCACGGACCCGGCCGCGGCGCACGCGAGGTAGATGAGCAGGAACCGGGTGGAGCCATACCAGCGCTCCACGATGGGGCCGGCCAGGTACAGGGCGTACATGTTGAACGCGAGATGGAGCGGGCTGCCATGCAGCAGCGTGACGGTCCAGAGGCGCCAGTACTCGCCCGCCGCGACGGCCGCCTTGTCGAGCTGGAGCGCGTCGTACAGGAATTGCCCCTCCTCGGACAGCATGGCCGACAGCGAGACGATGACGGTCGCCGCGATGAGCACCATCGTCACGGACACGAGGGGTCCATCGCCGCGACCCTTGGCGAAGTACCGGCGCGCCGCCCGCTGGTCGCCGGTCTCCTTGGTCAGCCAGCCGAGCCGTGTCGCGATCTCGGCGCGGTCCTCGGGCGGGGCGCGCCGTTCGGCCTGCCGGTAGGCGTCGATGGCCCCCGGCAGCATCCCGGCGCGGACGCGCGCCGCGGCCACGTTGCGCCAGGCGAGGTAGCTCGACGGCGTCTCACCGAGCTGGGTCGCCGCCTCCCAGGACGCCAGGGCACCGTCGTCGTCGTCCAGTCGATAGCGCGCCTCGCCCTGGCCCACGAGCGCGGCCGCCGTGACCGCCGGATCGTCGTAGCCGATCACCCGCGAGAACCGGAGCGCGGCATCGCGGAATTCTCCGGCCTCGAGCGCGGCGTCGCCCGCGTGGAGATGGGCCAGCGCGTCCTCGCGGGTCAGGCGGCCGGAACGGGCAGGGTCCGGCCCGCCGGAGGCGGGCGGCGGCGGAGCGGAGTCCATCGGCGCGACGATACTAGACTTGAGCGCATGTGCGGACGGTTCAGCCAACAGCGCCCAGCCTCGGAACTCGCCGAGATCTTCGCGGCGGAGCCGCTGGTCGACGAGCCGGGTGGCCGCTACAACGTCGCACCGACCGACGACGCCCTGGTCGTCGTGCAGCGCGAGGAACGGCGAGCGATCACCGCGTACCGCTGGGGCCTCGTCCCGCACTGGTCCAAGGACCTCAAGGGCGGCTCGCGGATGTTCAACGCACGCGCCGAGACGCTGACCACGAGCCCGGCGTTCCGCGACGCCTTCAAGCGTCGGCGCTGCCTGGTGCCCGTCGATTCGTTCTACGAATGGAAGCGGGAGGGGACGATCCGCCAGCCCTACAACATCGAACGGGCCGATGGCCGACCGCTCGCCCTTGCCGGCCTGTGGGCGGGATGGAAGGACGAGGAAGCCGACATCGTTCGACGGACGTTCACCATCGTCACGACGACGCCCAACGAGGCCATGGCCGAGCTCCACGACCGGATGCCCGTCCTCGTTCCCGACGACGCCTGGGATCGCTGGCTGGACCCGACGACCGCGGATCCCGGCGAGCTCATCGGGATGCTCCAGCCCACCGACGAGATCGCGCTGCGCATCTACGCCGTCAGTCGCGCCGTCAACGATGTCCGGCGCGACGGACCCGAGCTCATCGAACCCCTCATCGCGAGCGCGGAGCCGGGTACGCTCGGGATCTAGACCGGCGCGTCCGCGATCAGATCGGCGAACGCATCGCCGGGGGCCGTGCCGCCATCCACGGCCGCTGCGTAGATGCCCAGTCGCGACCCGATCGACGAGTCCTCCACGCCGTCGTCCGTCGCCTCGAGGACCACCGATCCGGCGGGGATCCCGGATGGCGTCGCGTCGCCCGGACGGGTGACGATCACGAGATGGGCGTTCCCCCACGCCGCGGCCGCCGCCGCCTCCCCGGTGATCCCGGCGGTAGGATGGATCGCGACCACGACCCGGAACTCGGTGAGATAGCGCAGCGCCAGCCCCACATCGTCCGCGTCGAGATCCGGCGCCTGCGCGGGCTCGACCGTCCAAGGGCCGGACGCCGTGTCGTCACCGAGCGAATCAGCGCCGACCTCGTCCACCGCGGGACGCCGTGCCGTCGGGTGGACCGGGTCGCGAAGGACGGCGACGTGCCCGACACCGGCCTGCGCGAGGGCGATCAGCAGCGCGTCGCCGGCAGGGTCGTCGCCGAGCTTGGCGATCAGCTCGACCGTGGCCCCGGCGCGTGCCGCGGCCAGGACGAGCCGGCCGGCGAGGCCATCGGGAACGGCATCCGGACCGTCACCGCGCAGGTACGTCGAGCCGATGACGACGATCACGCCTCCAGCCTAGCGTCCGACCGCCCGGCGCGTGACCTCGGCCGTCAGTCGTCGGATGGATCGGGCGTCTCGTCCGGATCCGGAGTGTCGTCGGGGTCGGGCGTCTTCTGATCGTCGTCGTCCGTCGGCTCCGGGGTCTCGTCGTCGGTCGGTTCGGGTGTGTCGGTCGGATCAGCGGTGGGCCGCGGCGATGCCGTGGGCCGCGCCGTCCCGCCACTGTCGTCGCTGCCCTCGGGCGTCTCGGATGGCTCGAGCGATTCGCCGGGCTCCTCGGTCTCGCCGGCACTCGGCGAGGGGGAGGTGGACGGTGACGGCATCGGTGAGGGGCCGGTCGACGGCGTCGGCAGGCTCGGTGTCGGCGGGGCGATCGACGGATCCGCGCTGGGGGCCGTCGTCGGCGGGGTCGTCGGATCGGCCGTCAGCAGGCGCGAGACCCCCACCGCGGCGACGGTGCCCAGCGACCCGAAGGCCACGACCACCAGCAGGACGAGCGCGGCCGCCTGGGCGCGGACCGCGAACGGCCGGCCACCGCCGCTCCAGGTGATCCGCCATGCGTCACGGACCATCAGCGCGAACCCGGCGAGCCAGCCACCGGTGGCCACCGCCCGAGGCGGGGGCTCGGCGGCGATGGCGGTCATGACCCGATCCTCGAATCCGCTCGTCGGGGCGACGGACTCGGTGCGGGCGAAGGTTTCCAGGTCGCGGGCGGTGCTCAGCAACGCCGCCGCCTCGGCATCGGTCAGCGGGGTGCCGCCGACGTCGTGCAGCTCCGCTGGATCGAACCGCCGACCGGGGCCGGTCATCGCTCGATCCCTTCCATCTCGGCCCGCAGGCGACCCAGGCCGCGATGCAGGTGCGTCTTGACGGTCCCGAGTGGGCGGCCGGTCTCGGCGGCGATCTCCTCGAGCGATGCCTCGCCGAAGAAGCGCAGGGCCACGACTTCGCGATAGGGCTCGGGCAGGGCCGTCACCGCGCGCCGGATCTCCGTGGCGCGCTCGGATCGCATCGAGAGCAAGGCCGGGTCGGTCCACGGTGCGGCCGCGACCGATTCGCGATCGGCCGCCCGGTCGGCGGCGCTCGGGGCGCCGTCGTCGGATACGCGGGCTGGATCGGTCCAGGTCACGGTCCGGCGCCGCCCGGCCTGCCGAAGCGCGATTCGGACGGCGATGCGGGTCAGCCAGGCTCCGAACGGGCCGTCGGACCGCCAGGACGCGAGGGATCGGTAGGCGGTCACGAATGCCTCCTGGGCTGCATCCTCAGCCTCGGCATGATCGCCGAGGATGCGGTGGCAGGCTCGGATGACGGCTGCGGATTCGCGTTCGACCAGCCGGCGGAACGCGTCGCGGTCGCCGTCGAGGACGGCCGCCACGATGGCGCGCTCGTCGAAGCGGTCGCCCGCAGGGCGCATCGCCCCCTGGTCACCGTTGATCGCCGACCTCCCTGACGTTCCGATCCGCCCGTCGTCCGACGTGCTGGACCGGCCCATCTCCATCGACCGATGGAGTGAGCCAGTCCATGCTCGCCCATCAGGGCGCTGCACGTCGAGCCGTGGCCGTCGAGGACGTCAGTCGTCGTCGCTGCCGGACCCGCTGTCGTCGTCGGCGTCGTCATCGTCGTCGCTGCCGTGGCCGCTGTTGTCGTCGTCGTCCGACGCGTCGTCATCGTCGTCGTCGTCGGCATCGGGCGAGCTGCTCGGGCTGGCGGACGCGTCGTCGTCGTCATCGCGATCGTCGTCATCGTCATCGTCGCGGTCGCCGCCGTGATCGTCGGTGCCGTCGGGCGAAGCGCTCGGGCTGGCCGTCGCGTCGTCGTCGTCATCGGACTCGTTGTCATTGCGGTCGCCGCCGTGGTCATCGGTCCCTTCGGGCGACGCGCTCGGATCGGCCGTGGCGTCATCGTCATCGTCGAGGCCATCGGTGCCATCGGGCGAGCTGCTCGGCGTCGAGGTCGCGTCGTCGGTCGCATCGTCCGTCGCTTCGAAGGTCGGCTCGTCCGTGGCGTCGTCGGTCGACTGGGTGGTCTCGATCGACGGAGCCGCGTTCGGTGCCGACGTTGCCTGGAGGCCATTGGCCGCGAACACCGCGCCACCGGCGAGGAAGAGGGTGACCACGCCGGTCCCGAGACCGCGCACCAATCGAGGATCCATCTGCATCGTCTTGTGCTCCCTGGTCGCCGGTCGCACAGGATGACCGGCCGCTACCTACCTGAGACGACGATGCATCGAAAGGTTTCAGCCCGAGTCACGAGCGTGACGCTGGGCGCTCAGCCCTCGTCGCTGGAGGTATCGGCAGCCGCAGGTTCGTCGGATGTCCCTGGCAGGGTCGGCTCCTCGGCCCCGGCCGTCGGTCCGGTATCGGGCTCGTCGTCGGCCGGGCCGGGTGCCTCCGTGTCATCGTCCGTCGTGACCCCAGCGGCAGCGTCGTCGCGCTCGATGACGATCGGCCCCAGCCGGGCGGCCTCGAGCGCCGGCCCGAAGGCGTCCACGTCCCCGACGAGGACGATGGCCGCCCGATCCACGTGCAGGTGGTCGCGCGCGGCCGCGGCGATGGCGTCGATGTCGACGGCCTCGATCCGCGATCGGTAGTCGACGA
>CAYVJP010000100.1:0-9513 GCA_964451745.1 uncultured Anaerolineaceae bacterium
CCGTCGAGGGCATCTCGAACGGCTACTCCGAGATCGCCTTCAACACCAAGGGCATGTCTCGTCCTCGAGTTCGCCGACCGTCTTCGTGTCACTCGCGAGCGGCCGCCGCCGGCCCCGTCGGTCGGCCGCCACGAGTCGCAGGAGGAAGATGATCGTCTGGCCCGTCACGAGCAGCAGCAGGATGACCGTGAACAAGAGGATCGTGCTGACGACGGCGGGCCAGTTCCAGGCCACGGACAGCGGCGTCAGGACGAGCAGCACGACGAGCACCACGACCTGGAACCGGAAGCACCCGAGGCCAGGTCCCCGCTCCGCATCGAGGTCGTCGCCCTTGTACTGGACGGGTCCGGTCTGGCGCGGGCCGCGCGGCGGTGTCGGGTCGATGTCGGTCACGAGCGAGAACGATACGGGAGGGTGCGCTACGACGCAGCCGGCGTCGGTGGATCGGTCGCGAGGCCCTCGACGACGGACACGCCCGGCAGCGACAGCAGGCTCGCCGGGTCCAGGATCACCTTCCACGACCGCGAGCCGCCTCCGACCACGATCCGGGGGCGCTCCATCACGCGGGCATCGATCCAGATCGGCAGGGTGTCGGGCAGCCCGAACACGGTGACGCCGCCGATCTCCATCCCGGTGATGTCCCGTGTCGAGTCGGATGCCGCGAACGATGCCTTGCGTGTCCCGAGCCGATCACGGACCACGCGATTCACGTCGAGCCGGTTCGGCGCGAGCACGACACAGGCGGCGTACCGCGGAGGATCGCTCTTGCCGATCACCAGGATGGTGTTCGCCGAATCCTCCGGCGCGAAGCCGTAGGCGGCGCAGAATGCCGCGGTGTCGGCCAGGGCCGGGTCGCAGGCAAAGAGCTCGTAGTCGATCCCGAGCGGCCCGAGTGCGGCCATCAGGCGCTCGCGTCCCTCCGGGTCGTGCGTCGCAAGGTCGATGTCGGCCATGGGCGACAGGGTACGACGATGGCAAGGGGCACTGCCGCTACCATCCGTCGCGATGGACCCTCGACCCACCGCGCCTCCCGACATCGACGCCTACCTTGCGCGTTTCGCATGGCATCCCGAGCCCGGACTCATCGGATATCGGGATGAAGGGGCGTCCCGCGAAGCCCTCGAGCGTCTCGGGGCGACCACCTGGACCGCCGCCCTCGATTACCTGTACGGCCATGCGCTGGACCGCGCGATGGGCGACGCCTCCCCGTACGGCGAGGCTCGCCGCCGCTACTTCGCGTCCCACCCCGACGGCCCGTCCGCGGGCCCGAGCCCGGCACCGCAGGGCCCCTCCCCCGCGGCCGACGTCATCGCGGAGTTCGAGGCGCGGATCGCCGGTGGCTTGATGAACAGTCAGCACCCCCGGCAATTCGGCTACTTCACGCCGCCCCCGCTCCCCATGTCGATCATGGGCGAGCTCCTCGCCCAGATCGCGAACCAGGGCGTGGATGTGTGGCATGCCGGGCCATTCGCCGCCTTCGTCGAGGAGGAGGTCGTGCGCTGGCTGTGCGACCTCGTCGGCTACGGGCCGCGGAGTTTCGGCCTGCTCACCAGCGGCGGCGTGATGGCCAACTTCATGGCGATGACCCTCGCGCGTGACCTCCATCTCGGGCGCATCCGCGGGCTGGATGCGCCGCCGCGAGGCCGACACCTGGATGGCGCACGGGTCTATACGAGCGACCAGACCCACTTCAGCATCGCCCGTGCCCTCGACGAGCTCGGGTTCCCGCCCGAGACCCTGGTCGTCCTGCCCGCCGATGACGGGTTCCGCCTGCGCGGCGCACCGGTGGCCGCCGCGGTCGCCCGCGACCGCGCCGAGGGCCTGACACCGTTCGCCATCGCGTGCGTCGCGGGGTCGACGAACACCGGGACCGTGGACGCGGTCGGGGAATTGGCGGACGTCGCGGTCGCCGAGGACCTGTGGCTCCACGTGGATGCGGCCTACGGAGGTGCCGCGCGCCTGTCCGAACGCGACCGCGACCGCGTGCGTGACCTCCACCGCGCCGATTCGGTCACGGTGGATCCGCACAAGTGGTTCTTCCAGGCCTATGACATCGGCGGGTTGCTGGTCCGCGACGGAACGACGCTCCCCGCGGTGTTCGGTGGGCGAACGCCCGAGTACTACCGCGGTGGCGAGTCCGCGGGGAGTGGCGCGCCGGCCGCCCACGCGGCGACCGACGACCACGACGAGCAGCTCAACTTCTACAAGCTCTCCTTCGAGGGCACGCGCCGCTGGCGGGCGCTCAAGCTGTGGATGACCTGGAAGCACCTCGGGACCAGTGGCTTCGGCCGTCTCATCGAGGCCAACGACGACCTCGCCGCGTACCTCGCGATGCGCTGCGCGGAGGCCGACGACTTCGAGGCGCTCCCGGCGATCCCGGATCTCAGCGTGGTCTGCTTCCGCCACCTGCCCGGCGGGCGCGACGCCGCCCTCGCGATGGACCCGGCCACCCTCGATGCCCATCAGGATGCGCTCCAGACCGCCCTGGAGGTGTCCGGGGACGGCTGGCTCACGACGACCCGGCTGCGCGGCGCGACCTGGCTGCGAGCCGGCATCGTGAACTACCTCGCGACCGAGGACGACATCGACGTCCTGCTCGCTGCTCTCCGGCGGCTCGCCGGCTGACGACCCGATCCGGAACGCCGGGCGCCTACGCTGCGAGCGGGGCCGGTCGCTCCACCGCCGACTCGATCGCGAGCCAGCAGTCGGCCCGCGCCGCCGCCTCGAGGCCGAGGAGCACGTCGAGGACGTGGAACGCGAACGCGCCCGAGGCGCGGTGCGGGGTCCCGGTCCGGATCGCCCCGATCATGTCCGCGAGCCCGACCCCGCGGCCCACCGAGGCGTCGAAGCGCAACGGGACGTCCTCCCACGCGCTCGCACCCTTGGGGCGGTAGCGGACCGTCCCATCGAACCAGTTGGGGTCGCCGAGGACGAGCGAGCCCGCGGTGCCGTGGACCTCGAGATGCGGCACGTCGCTCGCGACGACGTCGAAGGAGGCGGTGAGTCCGGCGATCACCCCCGACGCGAACTCGAGGGTCCCGACGACCGAGGTCGGCACGTCCGCGACGATGGTGCCGCCGGCGCGCGGCCCGCTGGCGATCACGCGCTCCGATCCGACGCCCCGACCCACGGCCGCGACGCGCCGGACCGGGCCCAGGAGATTCACCAGCGCCGCCATGTAGTACGGCCCCAAGTCCAGCAGCGGCCCGCCGCCGGGCGCATAGAAGATGCCCGGGTTGGGATGCCAGCGCTCCGGGCCGAGATACGCCGCCGACGCGTGCGCCGTCAGCGGGGTGCCGATGGCCCCTTCGTCGATGAGCGAGCGCGCCGTCTGCAGGCCGCCGCCAAGGAACGTGTCCGGCGCCCCGCCCACCCGCACGCCTGCCGTGTCCGCGGCCGCGAGGATCGCAACGGCGTCCGCGCGGTCCGTGGCGAGCGGCTTCTCCGTGTACACGTGCTTGCCGGCGGCGATCGCCGCCATCGACACGGCCGCATGCGCCGCGGGTGGCGTGAGCACCAGGACGATCTCGAGCCCCGGATCGGCCAGGAGGTCGCCCGTCGACATCGCGGGGAATCCGCCACGCGCCGCGAGCTCGGCGGCCCTGGCCGGATCGAGGTCGGCACAGGCCGCGAGCTCGATGATCGGGAACGGGGCGCACCCGGGCAGGTACAGGTTGGTGACGTCGCCACAGCCGATGATGCCGACACGTGCGGGTCGGTGGGGCGGACTCACGCGTCGCGTCCGCGGGCCAGGCCGCGATCGATCAGGTACGCCGCCGACGCGCGCGCCGCATCGATCGCCGACCCCGCCACGTGATCGAACTCCACGATGAGCCACTCCACCGATCCGGCCGTCAGCGCCGCATCGATCGCCGGGCCTGGGTCCACGATCCCCGAACCCACCGGCACGTTCACGAATGGCTCCGCGTCGTACGCGCGGCCGGGCAGCTCGATGCCGTCCTTGACGTGCAGCGATACGACCCGGCGGCCGAGCCCGCCGATCACGCTCGCCGGTTCGGCGCCGCCGACGACGACCCAGAAGATGTCGACCTGGAGATCGACGGCATCGCCGAGCCTCGTCGCGAGCCGATCGATGGCCCGGATCCCGTCGAGGACGCGGAGCTCCCCGTCGTGGTTGTGGTAGCCGAGGCGCAGGCCGTGCGCGACCGCGATCTCGGCCGCCTCGAGCAATCCGTCGGCGAACGCGTCGGTGGCGGCGGCGGTCTCGAAGCCGCGGCCGGACACGATCATGCGGCGAGCCCCGAGGTCCGCGAGGTCCGCGGCCGCGCGCGCGAGGGCCGCGTGGTCCCGGTGATCCGCCCACGTATGGGCGCTCGTCACCGCCAGGCCAAGGTCGGCGAGGATGCGGCGGGCCGCGGCCGGATCACCGCCCGGGACATCCACCGTCTCGACACCGGAGAATCCGGCGTCGGCGATCGCCGTCAGGGTCGTGACGTCAAGGCCCAGTCCCGATCCGCCGAACCTTGCCGGGTCGCGGAATGTGTAGAGCTGGACGGCGAGCGGGAGTGGTCGGAGGCCGCTCACTCGCGGGCGTGCAGCATCCCGCCGACGTGCTGGAGGAGCTTCCACGCGACCTCGGCATCACCACGCACGAACGCGCGGAAGTCCCACATCGTCATCACCATGCAGCGCAGGTCCGTATCGGCGGTCACCGTCGCGGTCCGGACCCGGTCGCTGATCAGGGCGACTTCGCCGAAGTAGCTCCCGGGACCGACCTTGCCGACCTCGTTCCCCTTGACGGTCACGGTGCCCTCGCCGTCGGCGACGACGAAGAACCCGACGCCGTGATCGTCACCCTCACGGACCACCACGCTCCCCGCCGGGAACGTCCGCTCCGAGAAGTCGCGCGCCAGGGATTCCAGCTGCTTGCGATCGAGGCCGGACAGCAACGGCACGGTTGCCAAGAGATCCGCGGTGTCGGTCATGACGGCTCACTCCTCCTCGGGTCGGCTGCTGTTGCGCACTATGCCTTGGGGCGCGACCTCGCCGCCAGCCGGTCCTGCAGGCGGAACCACTCGCCGGCGAATGGCAGGAACCACGGCCGGCCCTCGTAGGGCGCCGGCACGAGTGGGAACCCGAGGCTCGCAAGCGCGGGAGCCTCGCCGCCGGCCAGCCACGCCCCCACGCGCGTGCCGAGGTAGGTCATCAGTGCCACCCCGGTCCCGCAACACCCCAGCGCGTAGGTCACGCCGTCCTTCGTTCGTCCGACGTGCGGCATCCGGTCGAACGTGAAGCCCACGTTGCCGCCCCACGCGTACTCGATCCGGTAGCCCGCGAGTTGCGGGTGGACCTCCATGAGACCCCGCCACAGGATGCCCGCGGTCTTGTCGATGGAGGTCGGCAGGAACGATGCCCGGCCACCGAAGATCATCCGCCGGTCCGCCGACACGTGCCAGTAGTACAGGAAGTTCTTGGTGTCGAAGAACGCCCGGCCGTTGGGCGAGAGTTCGCGCACGAGGGTCTCGGGCAGCGGCTCGCTCGCGATGATGAATGAGCCGATGCCCATGACCCGGCGGCGCAGGGACGGCACGACGCCGTCCGTGTAGCCGTTCGTGGCCACGAACACGTCACGGGCGCGGATCGCTCCGCGGGTCGTCTCCACGATGGACCCACCCTCGGCCCGGCGACGGATCGAGGCCGCCCGGACGCCCTCGTGGAGATCCGCCCCCGCCCGGTCGGCAGCCGCGGCGAGACCGGCGAAATACCGGCCCGGGTGGAGCAGCGCGCTCCCCTCCACGACGAGCGCTCCGAAGTAGGCGTCCGTCCCGATCTCCTCGCGGATGCGTTCGCGCGGCAGGACGGTCGAGGCGACCCCCACCGATGCGAGGCCCGCCCGGGCGTGCTCGAGCTCGGGCACATGGGACGGGGCGTAGGCGAGCTCGAGATGGCCCACCTCGCGAACGTCGCAATCGATCGCGTCGTCGACGATCCGGCGCTTGACCAGCGCGTAGGAATCGAGCGTCTCCTGGTAGAGCGCATGACCGGTCTCGGGCCCGTACCGCTCGATGAGCTGGCGCGCGCTCCACTTGTAGCCGGCGTGGACGATGCCGCCGTTGCGCGTGGAGGCCCCCCAGCCCAGGGTGTGCGTCTCGAGCAGCGTGACCGCGACGCCCCGGGACGCGAGCTCGCGGGCGGCGTTGATGCCCGCATAGCCGCCTCCGATCACGACCACGTCGGCAGTGGCCGGCAGCGGCCGTCCAGAACGGTCCGGCTGCTGCGGCATCGTCGCCTGCCAGAACGAGCGACGCTCGAAATCGGTGTTGAGCGGCGGGGTCGCGGCCATGGATCCCGAGGGTACCGGACGGGCGACGCGGTACGCTCTCGCGGACCGGCCCATGCCACGGGAAGCTGATGCTGATCGAACCGACACCCGCGCTTCCACCCTCGCCGGGCCGCCGCGTGCGGTCGATCCTGGGAGCGGCGGCGCCGGTGGTGATCCTGTTCGCGGTCATCGCGACGGGCGCGCTGGGAGCACCCGACGACGCCCCGCCGTCGGGGCCACCGACTCCGCGGGCCGCGGCGGCATCCCCGGCGATGCCGCCCTCGACCGAGCCCGGCGGCACGGCCGGCGTTCCGGCCTTCCCGGCGCGCGTCCTCGGGCTCCGGACCCGGACCGTCGCCGCGGCCCTCGAACGCCGGCGGGCCGGAGCGACCGGCGACGAGATCATCGCCGTCCGCGGGTTCGCGACCGTCCACCCCACGCCCACCGATTGCTTCGTCGTCGATGACGCGCCCACGATCGCCGATGCGCTGGCATGTCGGCGCGAGGTGATCGTCGCCGACGGTCCCGGGGCGTTCCTGGCCTGGTCCGATGGCGTGGTCGACTGGGTCATGTCCGAGGGCGTGGTGCACCTCCATGCCGCGTCGTTCCCCATGGTGAGCCTCGTCGACCTTGAGGCGCACGCCGTCGCCGCACCAGCGGCGTCGAGCCCGACCGGCGACGATCCGGCGAGCGCGCCCATCGGATCGGTCCCGGTCGTCGTGCTGGGCCGCTTCGACGATCCCCGGCTGGCCGACCCACGCTCGAGCGCCCGACATCCGAACGAGGCCTTCGTCATCGAGCGCATCGTCTGGGTCGACGATGTGTGGCAGACCCGTCCGGCGGTCCGATTCGTCCGGTCGGTGGACGGCGAGATCCCGATCGGCCAGGTGCGGGCGACCACATCGAGCGCGCTCCCCAGCGGGACCGTGATCCTCAGTCATTCGATCGCCGACTTCGACGTGCTGGCACGACTCGATCCGGCGGCGCTGGGTCTTGCCCGGACGGGAGTGGATCGGCTGGACATCGCCGAACCGGCAGCGGTCTGGTACGTCAGGGTCATGACCCGCGGCGCCCCACCCGTGGACACACTGGCTGGCGACACCACGGAGCGACGACTCGCCTGGGCGGTGATGACGGCGGACGGCACGCTCCTTGGGACCGGCACGGAGGACTGAGCCGAGTCCGGATCGGGCGGCGGATGCCGGTCGACGATCCCGGGTGGCCGCGACCCTGTCGTTTACGGTACGATCACGACCTTGAGCGCGCCGCGGTGAGGCCGTGCACTCAGTTGGCCGAGATGCAGGGCTGAGGGGCGCGTGCGAACGATCGCCGTCATCAACCGCAAGGGCGGCAGCGGCAAGACGACCACCGCGGTCAATACCGCCGCGGCCGTCGCCGAGATCCGCTCCCCCGTCCTCCTCATCGACCTCGATCCGCAGGGCAGCGCGTCCGAATGGCTGGGCCGCCGCGGTGACGAGTGGGGTCTGGGTGAAGCCCTGCAGCGGTCGTTCGACCTCACCAGGCTGGCGACCCCGACCGATGTCCCCGGGCTGGAGATCATCGCCGCCACGGAATGGCTGGTCACGGCAGAACGCTCGATCCAGGGCCAGCTGAGCCTCGGGATCTCCCGGGCGATCCGACGTCTGCCGCGACGCTGGACGTGCGTGATCATCGACTGTCCGCCGTCGCTCTCCTACGTGACGATCGGCGTGCTGATGGGCGTTCGCGAGCTGATCATCCCGATCGAGGCCCACGCGATGGCGCTGTCCGGAGCCGGCGCGATCATGGCCGAACTGCCATCGATCAAGGGGCTCAACCCGGACCTGCGGGCGGCCCACATGCTCCCCTGTCGCGTCAACCGGACGGTCCACGCCCGAGCGGTCGTGGACCGGATCGCGGCCGAGTATCCATCGATGATCACCAAGACGCGCATCCGTGAATCGATCCGCCTCCCGGAGGCCGCCGACGCTCGGCAGCCGATCACCCAGTTCGCGCCCGCGAGCATCGCGAGCGACGACTACCGTGCCTTCGCCCGCGAACTGCTCGGCCCGGATGCCGTCGCGCCGACGGCCGGTGCCGGCCGGGGTGCGTGGCTGCGTGGCCTCATGCCTCGCCCGGTCCGAACCGCCCGATGACCGACGACCTGGCACCGGGCGCGGTCAACGTCCTGGTGGACCCGGAGCCGCGTCGCCGGCCCCACGCGGAACCGAGCGTCGACGCCATCGAGGCGCTCGTGCAATCGATCGAGGCCAAGGAGGCGGCGCCCGCGTCCCGCGAGACCAGGACCTCGCCGCCCCGATCCCTGGTCGTCGTCGGCGGCCCGACCGTGGAGCGGCGCGCACCGGTCACACCGATGGTCACGACGCCCGTGGCTCCGACGCCCGTCACCTGGGTGGAGCGTCGTCCCATCCATCGACCAGCGCCACCGGTCCTCCCGGATCGCCCGGTCGATCGCGCCGCATGGGATCGACTCCTCGCCGCCGAGACCGAGCGCGGCCGTCGCTACGGGCGCCCCAGCGCGATCGTCCTCATCGAGCTCGGGCCGCGCGATCGGCGCGACCCCGTCGTCGATACCGCGGGCCTGCATCGCGCGATGGGGCCGTGCGGGAAGGCGCTCCTCGGGATCACGCGGGCATCCGACCGCGTGGCGCTCCTGAACGATCGCCGCTTCGGCATCCTGCTCCGCGAAGCGGACACCGAGGCCGCCGAGCTGTATGCGGAGCGGGCGATCGCCGCCTGTGACCCGTGGCTTGCGGCGACCGCCCGGCCCTTGCAGCTCCGGGTGGCGTGTGCGTCGACCCGAGGCGGCACGGACGTCGTCGCGGCGCTGCGCGAAGCGGAACGTCGGCTGCGGGCTCCGGGTTCGGCTGGAGGTCGCCCCGCCTGACGGTCGGGTGAACCCCGCTGCCTCGACCGGCATCAGGTGGTCGAACGCGTCGACAGGAGGGAGCCGATCCGATCCGAGCTCGACCGGTCGCTGGTCGACCGGGCCCGCCGCGGCGACCTCGATGCGTTCGAGGAGATCGTGCGCGTCCGGATGGATACCGTCTATCGCCTGTCCTTCGCGATCCTCGGCGATGAGGCCGAGGCACGCGATGCTGCCCAGGAGACGTTCATCGCCGCCTGGCGGCAGATCGGTCGGGTCCGCGATCCCGAGCGATTCGATGCCTGGCTCCAGCGGGTCGCGGTCAACGCCGCGCGGATGACCCACCGCGCCCGACGGCGGCGCG
>CAYVJP010000101.1:0-9429 GCA_964451745.1 uncultured Anaerolineaceae bacterium
ACCTGCGACCCGATCCTTCGGGGCGGTTCGGGAACACCGTGGTCGCCACGTTCCACGGGGCGCGGCACGGACCGCGGGTCCTGCTCATCGGGCACATGGACACGGTGTTCGATCCGGGGACCGTCGCCGAGCGGCCGTTCCGCATCGACGAGGGCATCGCCTACGGGCCGGGCGTGACCGACATGAAGTCGGGGCTCCTCGCCGGCCTGTACGCGCTCAAGGCGATCATCACCGAGCTCGACGGCCTGCCCTTCGAGCGCCTCGTGTTCATCGCCAACCCCGACGAGGAAGTCGGCTCGCCGAGTTCGAGCCCGCACATCCGCGAACTCGCCGCGGACATGGATGCGTGCCTGGTCCTCGAATGTGCCCGCGCCAACGGCGACATCGTGAGTGCCCGCAAGGGCATCCTCGATACCCGCCTCACCGTCCGTGGTCGCGCGGCGCACGCCGGCGTGGAGCCCGAGAAGGGCCGCAGCGCGATCCTGGAGGCGGCGCGGCTCGTGCGCGACCTGCACGCGCTCAACGGCCGCTGGGACGGGGTGACCGTCAACGTCGGCGTCATCCGCGGGGGAACGCGACCCAACGTCGTCGCCGAGCGCTGCGATCTCGAGGTGGACGTGCGATCCGTGACGGCCGCCGGCCTGGCCACGGTCGAAGCCGCCGTCCGGGCGCTCGCGGCGACCACGGAGGTCGCCGACACGACCATCGATGCCCACGTGATGGTCGCCTGGCAGCCGATGGAGAAGCTGGCCCGGAGCGGCCGGTTGGTGGATCACGCGAAAGCGGTCGCCGGTCGTCTCGGGTTCGAGATCGACGATGCCGCGACCGGTGGCGCGTCGGACGCCAACACGACATCGGGGATGGGCGTGCCGTCGCTGGACGGGCTGGGCCCGATCGGTGGCAACGACCATGCGCCGGCCGAGTATCTCGAGGTCGATTCGATCGTCCCGCGGACGACGCTGCTGGCCGGGCTCCTGCTGGCCATCGCGCGCGACCCCGAGGTCCTGGCCTGGCGCGCCGATGATCCGCGCTTCGCCGCGGTCGCCGATCCGGCGTGAGCGTAGCGACACGACGCCGGATCTCGTCGGGCGGCCCGTGGGAGGCGGCGGCCGGGTACAGCCGGGCCATCACGGTCGGGGACGGCTGCTGGGTCGCCGGCACGACCGACGCCGGGTCCGATGGGACGTCGCAGCATCCGGGGGACGTCGCCGCGCAGGCGCGCGCCGTCTTCGCGATCATCGAGCGTGCGCTCGGTGATGCCGGCTTCACCCTGGCCGACATCGTGCGGACCCGGATGTACATCACGGACCCCGCCGACACGGCGGCCCTCCTCGACGTCCACGGTGAGCTGTTCGGCGAGATCCGGCCGGCCGCGACGCTGATCACGGTCGCGGGCCTCATGCATCCGAGCCTCCTCGTCGAGATCGAGGCGGAGGCGCGCCGGGGCTGACCCGGGGCGCACGACCCCCAGGCGTCGCGATGTCCCTGCGGGCGATGCTCGACCTGGCGATCGTGCCGGCCTACGCGTCCAGCGCGATCCGCATCGCGCGCCGTGCCGTTCGCGGCCCGCGGCGGTACCCGGGCGACGCCCGGGCGATCACGCGGGCATGCGTGGAGGCCGCCTGGGATCGCGACCACTTCACCGCCTCGGGCGGGCATTTCCGCCAGTTCTGGACGCGCGATACGGGGTTCTCGGCGGTCCCGCTCGTCCGGACCGGGTTCGGCGCGCGGCTCGAGGCGTCGCTGGCCTGGGCGATGGATGCGTGGGCCCCGACGGGTCGCGTCACGACCACCATCTTCCCGGGTCGGCGCCCGCGGGACATCTACACGCTCGGCGTCGATTCGCTGCCCCTGCTGCTGCACGCGCTCCGGGCGTGCGACGCGTCGCCGCTGGTCGAGCGCCACCTGGGCTGGCTGGGACCGGAGATCCGTCGATACGGGCGCGCGGTGGTCGATCCGGGGACGGGGCTGGTCCGCACCGACCGTCGGTTCTCGAGCCATCGGGACACGGTGGTCACCTCGGGCAACGCCTATGCCAACGCGATGGTCGTGCTGCTCGATCGCGTCCTCCGCGAGACAGGCTGGGCGTCGTCCCCGGTGCCGGACGGCGCCGGCGAGCGGTTCATCGCGGCGTTCTGGCGCGGCGACCGGTTCGTCGAGCTGCCCGATGGCGACGAGGTGACCGGTGACGCGACCGTCTTCCCGTTCTGGCTGGGCATCGTGCCCGACGACCTCGGCCTCGCCGCGGCCCTTCGGTCGGCGACCGATGCCGGGCTGGCCACGCCGTTGCCGCTGCGCTACGCCGGGCGGCGGAACCTCGCGGCCGAGGATCCGGTGCAACGCCTGTTCGTCCCGGACTACCAGGGCACGGCGATCTGGACATCGCTTGGCGCGATCTACCTCCAGCTCCTCGATCGCGTGGATCCGGCCGCCGCGGACGCCCCGATCACCGCGTACGCGGCCCTCGTCGAGCGCGAAGGGACGTTCTGGGAGGTGGTGCGCGACGATCTGCGCCCCTACGTGGGACGCCTCGGCATCTTTCGCGCCGACGAGGCGATGCTCTGGAGCGCGATCTTCCTGGACCTGTTGGAGCGGCGGGCGCAGCGATCCGCGGGCTCGACCTCGCCCTAGACCGGCATCGCCGCGAACCCGAGGGCGCGGGCCCCGGCCGTGATGACCACCGCGACGAACAGACCCAGCAGCAGGTTCTTGCGCCACAGGACGACGAGCAGGCACGCGACCACCGAGACGAGCGTGATGGTCACGTTGAGGTACGGCGTCCCATCGTCGGTCGTGCTGACGAAGACCTCGACGGCGGCGATCGCGGTGAGGACAGCTGGCCCCACGAGCTGGAGGTATTCGAGCGCGGGCTTGGGGAGGCGCTCCATCCCGGGGGTCAGGAGGCCGAGCGCCCGCGACGGATACGTGACGGCGAACATGAGCACCGCGAGCAGGACCAGATCGGTGCTCATGGCGGACCCTCGGGTGGCGTGTCCTCGAGGTCCTCGAGGTGCGTGCCCGGCATCGCGTAGTGCTCGGCCGACGCCGTGGTCCCGAGCGGGGCGGTCTCGTGGGCCAGCGCGGCCGGGACGGCCAGCCCGACCGCCGGTCCGACGAGACCGCCGGCCACGATCCCGATGGCCGGGTTGACCAGCAGGGCGACGACGACCCCGACGCCGGCCCCCACGATCGCCGCGACGAGTTCGCGCCGCCCGGTGATGAGCCCCGCGGCCAGGCCGATCATCGCGGCCGGGAAGATCACATCGAGACCGAACCGGGCGGGATCGGGGACCTGCCCGCCGAGCACCACACCGGCCAGCGTGGCCAGGTTCCACGGGATGAACGTCGCGACGATGGCCCCGAACCAGTACCCGCGTTCGTCCGTCCGTCCGATGCGCCGGAAGTGGCCGATCGACAAGGCGAAGGCCTCGTCGGTGAGCAGGTGCGCCATGACCGCGCGTCGGCGGAAGGGCACCCCGCGCATCCAGGGCGCGAGGGCGGCCGAGTAGAGCAGGTGCCGGGCGTTGAGCAGCCCGGTCAGGAGGATCACGCCGGGCCAGGCCAGACCGCTCGAGACATAGCCGACGGCGGCGAACTGCGCCGCTCCGCCGAACACGATGGTGCTCATCGCCATCGCCTCGATGACGGAGAACCCGGCCTCGCGAGCCGCGATCCCATAGACGAACCCGAAGCCGATCGCGTTGACCGCGATCCCGAGGGATTCGGTGACGAGTCGCCGTCGACTGACCGCGAGGGCTTCGGCCTCCGCGGCGGAAGGCCCGCTCAGCGCAGGAACGTCTTCGCGCAGGTACCGTCGCAGACCACGTACACGGCGTGCTTCTCGATCGCGTACCCGGCGGCGTGGAGGAGTCCCGGACATCCCTTGGTGGGGCACTTCCACACCCACCAGCGCTCGTTGTGGTCCAGCGGCGTGGACTCCCCGGCGAGGGTCCCGGCCAGCGCCTCGCGCTCGGCGATGAGGCGGGCCACGGTCGCGGCGCGGTCGGTCTCGGTCTCGCTGGTGTACGGGTAGTTCTGGCTGACGTTCGAGGTCACGGGCCCTCCGATGCTCGCGCTCGGGCGACGATCAGGTCCGGTGGCGGCGTCGTGTGAGCGCTGCCCGCCACCGGCCGTCCGAGTATCGCATAGCCCACCCGAGCTACCAGACCGCGGGCAGCCCCGCGCTCCGCGGGTCCGTCGCAGCGGCGAGGGACCCATCGGCGTCGGCCGGGCCGCCGTCGACGAGCTCGATCGCGTGCGCGTGCCCCAGATCGGCATCGAATGCGGCCGTGGGCACGAGCTCGTGTCCGAGGGCGGCGAGGGCTTCCGCCACGCCCGGAGCGTGTCGCGGCTCCAGGCGAACGTTCGTCGGCGGCCGGAAATGGTCGGCGGGCTCCACGTACCAGCGGGGCGCCGCCACCGCCGTCCGCGGGTCCACCCCGCCATCCACGAATGCGCTGACCATCTGGGCGTGGATCTGCGGCTGGGCGTCGCCGCCCATCGAGCCAGCCACGATCCACGGCCGCGGACCGCGGCCATCGCCGCGATCCCGCAACAGCATCCCGGGGAGCAGCGTGTGGAGCGTGCGTTTGCGGGGCTCCAGCACGTTGGGATGGTCGGGGTCCAGGCTGAAGTACGAGCCGCGGTTCTGGTAGTGGATGCCGGTCGCGGGATCGACCACGCCCGACCCGAAGCCCAGGTAGTTCGACTCGATCAGGCTCACCGCGTTCCCGTCGGCGTCCACCGTGGCGAGATAGATCGTCCCGCCGCCCGGGGGGTTCGTGGCGGCCGGCGGAGCTGCCGCCCGGCTCGGGTCGATGCGTCGCGCCAGGTCGGCCAGTCGCGCGGGATCCAGCAGTCGATCCACCGGCACGTCGCGGAACGTCGGATCGGTGAGGTAGGCGTCGCGATCGGCCATCGCGAGCTTGGCCGCTTCGATGCCGGCGTGGATCCAGCGTGCGTCGGTGACCCCATCGGGCCCGAAGTCGGCGACCGTCGGACCGTCCAGCGCGGCCAGGATCCCGAGCAGCTCCAGCGCGACGATCCCGGAGCTGTTCGGCGGATGGGTCGTGACCCGCACACCGCGGTAGTCGATCCCGATCGGCGCGCCCCAGGTCGAGCTGTGCATGCGCAGGTCCTCGGCGGCGATCGCCGAACCAGCCGCGGCCAACGCGCTCGCCTGGCGCTCGCCCAGGTCGCCCTCGTAGAACGCGTCGAACCCGTCACGCACAAGGGCTTCCAGCGTGCCGGCCAGGGCCGGGAGTCGGACGAGTTCGCCCGGCCGCCAGGGTCGCGCGTGGGGTCGGTAGACCGGGAAGAAGCCGGCGTCCGGGCCGAGCGCCTCGCGAACGACGACGGCCGCCCCCTCGACCGCGTCCACGAAGCCGGACCAGGCCGGGAAGCCGTCGCGGGCGAGCTCGATGGCCGGACCGAGGATCGCATCCCGCGACAGCCGGCCGTGCCGCGCGTGGGCGTCGCCCCACGACCGCACCGCGCCGGGAACCGTGATCGTCAGCGGGCCTCGCTTGGGGAGCACCGAGCGGCCGCGCTCGCGAAGCGCCGCGGCGTCGGCTCCGGCCGGGGCCCGACCGGATCCGTTGAGCGCATGCTGCTGCCCCGTCGCCTCATCCCAGATGAGCCAGAAGGCGTCACCGCCGATCCCGCAGCTGGAGGGCATGACGACCGCGAGGACGGCGTTCGTGGCGATCGCCGCGTCCACCGCGGACCCGCCCGAGCGCAGGGTCGCAAGGCCCGCGGCGGTCGCGAGATGGTGCGGGGCGACGACGGCCCCGCGTCTCCCGCGAGCCAGCGGGACCGGGGTCCAGGGCCGGCCGTCGCCGCGCTCGGGGCTCACGTGCCGTGGCCGGCCCCATGGCCGACCCCGAGCGAATCCTCGTCGCGGCGCAGCTGGGCGAGCGGCAGGAGGGCGACACCCAGCAGGATGGCCGTGGCGATGAGCATGCCGTCGATCCCCCGGGCGTCGGCGGCGAATCCGCCGATGAGCGCCCCGATGATCTGGCCGACGGCGAGGAACACGGAGTACAGACCCATGATCGCGCCACGGTCATTGGGGAAGCGCTCGGAGATGTCGGCGAGCAGCCCGAGCGCCGCGGGTGTGGCACCGGCGAGCACGAACAGCCCGAACCCCGCGACGACGGCCGCGATGACCGGCACGATCACCGGCAGGCCCATGGCGTGGTTGATCACCAGACCGGCGCCCACCAGCACGCCGCCGCCGACGATCCCGTACAGGATGATCGTCGTCCGGCGCATGTTGCGAAACCGATTGCCCCAGTAGATGAGGCCCGCCCCGAAGATGAGCCCGATGACCACCGCCGCGGCTGAGATCTGCACCGCGGTGAACCCGCGCATGAGGGCCTGGTCGGGGAAATCCGGGTTCTCCTGGGCGAACTGGAAGATCGACTGGCTGAACCACAGGCCGATGGAGGCATTGACGGCGATCCAGGTCGGCGCGAGCAGCCAGACGTGGGCGCTCCGGACGAGATCCAGGTAGCGCGACATCCCGACGTGCGCGGCGCGCAGGCTGGCCGCCTCGCCCTCGGGGTCGCGAACGGTCAGGAAGATGAGGAACGACAGGCCGTAGATCAGCGCGTTGGCGAGGAACGCGACCGGGCCCAGCACGGCGAACAGGATCGGTGCCAGCGCGAACCCGGCGCCGAGACCAAGCAGGGTCGCCCCTTCGAAGCGCGCCGATGCCTTGCCGCGGAGGGCCGCGTCGCCGGCGGTGACCATCGCGATGAACCCCAGGATGGAGGGGACGCTGGCCGCGGTGGAGGCTCCCTCCAGCAGGCGGGTGAAGCCCAGGACCCAGAGGCTGCCGATCAGCGGGGCGAGCACGATCGCCACCGGCCCGGTCAGCCCGAGGTCCGCGGTGAACGCGGTGAGGACCACCGCCACGGCGCCGAACACCGGCCCGTACAGCATCACCCGGTGGTGGCCCTGGCGATCGGAGAGCACCCCGAAGTAGGGCGACAGGACGAGCTCGGCGAGGTAGAAGGTCGCACCGAAGACGCCGACGACGAGCGGGCTGACACGCTCGCCCCCATAGGTCGGGAGGACGGCGAGATAGGCCCCCAGCATCGCGCCCGTGAGCCCGGTGCTGAAGCGGAGCGTGAAGGTCCCGACCAGCACGGCCCACAGCGATCGATCCATCCGGGCGAAGGGTAGCGGCTTCGGGCCATGGACCGCGCGACCCGCACCGTCGAAACCCGGCTGGATCCGACCCGTATCATGCCCGCAACGCAACGCCCGCCGGGCGCGTGGAGGAGGCCTGACTTGAGTCGCGTCGCGATCTTCACCGATTCCGCCTCGGACCTCGATCCAGCGGAGGCCGCGTCGTCCGGGATCACCATCGTGCCGCTGCTGGTGAGCTTCGGCAGCGAGACCTTCAGGGCCGGCACGGAACTGTCGACCGCCGAGTTCTGGAAGCGGATGACCGCCCCCGACGCCTCGTTCCCGACGACCGCGGCATCGTCGCCGGGCGAGTTCAAGGCCGCCTACGAGGCGGCATTCGCGGCCGGCGCCGAGGCGATCGTCTCGATCCACGTGGCCGCGACCCTGTCGGGCACGATGAAGAGCGCCCAGATCGCGCGCGACATGCTGCCCGATCGCGAGATCCATATCGTCGATTCGCTGGGTGCCTCGATGGGTGAGGGCGTCCTCTGTCGCATGGGCGTCGAGATGGCGGCCGACGGCCGCTCGGCGGAGGAGATCGCCACGACGCTCCAGGAGCGTGCCGCCGACATCACGATCTACCTGACGGTGGACACCCTCGAGTACCTCAAGAAGGGTGGGCGGATCAGCGGGGCGCAGGCGGCGATCGGGACGCTGCTGTCGGTCAAGCCGATCATCAAGGTCAAGGATGGCGTCGTGGAGACGGTGGACCGCGTCCGCACCCGCGGCAAGGCGCGCGAGCGCATGGTGGAGCTCGTCATCGAGCATCCGATCGAACGGCTCTCGATCCTCCACACCATGTCGGCGGACGTCGAGACGTTCCGCACGGACATGCTCGCGCGACTGCCGGACCTCGACCCGTCCACCGTGACGATCGAGCTCGTCGGCGCCTCCGTCGGTCCGCACCTGGGTCCCGGCTGCATCGGGGTGGTGGCCCTCTACCGGCCCAGCTGACCGCGCGTCGCAAGGGCCGAATCGCCCGACTTCGCGCGCGCACCGGTCACGAACGACGTTGCGGCAAGGTTGCGATAACCTTGCCACCCGGTACCATCGACCCGGCGACGAACCGGGACCTCGGGCTATACTCGGACCCGCAGATGAGACGCGCATCGATGGTCAGACCATCTCGTCCGAGACTGTTCGATGCGCCCCGTGGGGTCGTCCGGGAGACGACTCAGACCGACGAGGCGTCCCTGGAGGGACGCCGGACACGGAGGATCATCCTTCCATGACGACCGAGCATGCCGCTGCCCAGATCAACGCCTGGGAAGTGGCCCAACGCCAGTTCGATCTCGCGGCGGAACGCCTCGACCTGGACCCGGGGATGCGCCTCGTGCTGCGCGAGCCGCGGCGCGAGTTCACCGTCCACTTCCCGGTCCACATGGACGACGGATCCGTGCAGGTCTTCACCGGGTACCGCGTCCAGCACAACCTGGGTCGTGGTCCGGCCAAGGGCGGGATCCGCTACCACCAGGACGTCTCGCTCGATGAGGTCAAGGCCCTCGCGATGTGGATGACCTGGAAGTGCGCCGTCGTGGGCATCCCGTATGGCGGCGGCAAGGGCGGGGTCATCGTGGACCCCAAGAAGCTCAGCCAGAAGGAGCTCGAGGGTCTGACCCGCCGGTTCTTCACCGAGATCGAGGTCCTCGTCGGTCCGGAGAAGGACATCCCGGCGCCCGACGTCAACACGAACGCGCAGATCATGGCCTGGATGATGGACACCTACTCCATGCATGCCGGCCACACGGTCCCGGGTGTCGTCACGGGCAAGCCCATCAGCCTGGGCGGCTCGGAGGGACGCAACGAGGCGACGGCCCGCGGCACCGTCTTCTGCGTGGTCGAGGCGGCCCGCCATCTCGGCCTGGAGCTGCCCAAGACGCGTGTCGCCATCCAGGGCTTCGGCAATGCGGGGTCCATCGCGGCCCGGCTGATCTGCGACGAGGGCGCGACGGTCGTCGCGGTGTCCGACTCGACCGGCGGCATCCACGCCCCGGGCGGCCTTGACATCGGTCGGGTCATCGCCTGGAAACAGGAGCACGGCACCGTCCAGGGCTTCCCGGGCTCCACGGACATCACCAACAGCCAGGTCCTCGAGGTCGACTGCGACATCCTCATCCCGGCCGCACTCGAGAACCAGATCACCGAGCGCAATGCAGGGAACATCAATGCCCGGCTCATCGCCGAGGCGGCGAACGGCCCGACGACGCCCGAAGCCGACGCGATCATGTTCAAGAA
>CAYVJP010000102.1:0-9419 GCA_964451745.1 uncultured Anaerolineaceae bacterium
GTCGGTGCCATCGAGGATCACGTCGTAGCCGGCGATGATCCGCTCGACGTTGTCCGCGACGAGCATCTCCTCGTGGGCGATGACGTTGACGTCGGGGTTGAGCGCGTTGATGGCGATCCTCGCGGATTCGACCTTGCGCTCCCCCACCCGGGCGGTCGTGTGGACGATCTGGCGCTGGAGGTTGCTGATATCGACGACGTCGAAGTCGACGAGACCGATCGTCCCGACGCCCGCGGCGGCAAGGTAGAGCGCGGCGGGGCTGCCGAGGCCGCCCGCACCGATGAGCAAGGCCTTGCTGCCGAGGAGCTTGGCCTGGCCGGTCGAGCCGACTTCGGGGATCAGCAGGTGGCGGCTGTAACGCTGCTTCTGCTCGTTGTCGAGGACGACCGGCTTGTCGAAGTCGAAGCCGGCGCTCTTCCAGCCCTGGAAGCCTTGCGACATCGAGGCGACGTCCGAGTAGCCCATCTCCTGGAGGGTCTGGGCGGCGAACAGCGAGCGGATGCCGCCGGCGCAGTACAGGATCACCGGCTGGTCGCGGTCGGGGGCGACGGCCTCGATCTGCTGCTCGATGTAGCTCTTGGAGACGTGATGGGCGCCGGGGATGTACCCCTGCTCCCACTCGGAGTCCTCGCGGACGTCGACGACGGTCGCGGCGCCGGGCGGAAGGGCGCCGACCTCCTGTGGGGAGACTTCTCTGATCTTGGTGCGGGCCTCGCGAAGGAGGTCCGCATAGGACTTCGGCATGGGGCTGGTGGGCTCCGGTTGGTCGACGGGCTGGTTCGCGGCACGTGGCTCGCGATCAGGGCGATGGGGACGATCCGTCCAGGACCGTCCTCGTGGAACGTTCGTTGGACCGGGGGTCGCTGGATGCGCCGGCGGTCAGGCCGGCTCGTTACACCTGCAGCGGCCCATCACGGGGAGCGGCGTGGCGTTCGTCACGACCGTCGTCACGACGCGCTCTCCTGGGGCTGGGCGACGCCCAGGTCTCCCAGCACGTGCTGGAGGCTCTCGTGGCTGAGCATCGCGCACTTGAGGCGGGCCGGGCTGATCTCGATGCCGAGGAGGTCCAGCAGATCGTCGGCGCGGATGCCCGCGACCTCGGCGACCGGCTTGCCCTTGATCTCGTCGGTCAGGAGGCTCGCGCTGGCCTGGCTGATGGCGCAGCCGCGACCCGTGAACCCGACCCGATCCACGACCCCATCCTTGACCCCGATCATCAGCGTGATGCGGTCCCCGCACAGTGGGTTCGCGCCCTCGTAGGACGCGTCGGCATCCTCGATGACCCCGAAGTTGTGGGGCCGTCGGTAGTGTTCGAGGATGTAGTCGCGGTAGAGGTCGTCCATTCGACTTCCGACTATATCGCGAATGTCCAATCCCGACCACCGGGGTCGGGATTAGGTCGGGCTGCGCAGGATGCCGACGCACGACGCGGATCGGGACAACGGTCCCATGACGGCGGGCCTGGGACGGATCGATACTCGTCTCGTGGACAGAAGCGTCGGCGACATGGGCGTCTCCGCATCCGCCCGCTGGGCGGCGATCGTCTGCTGGGCCTATGCGGCGGGTTTCGGACTGCCGGCCATCCCGGTGGCAGCGTACCTGCTCCGCGAGGGCCACCTGCCGTGGTTCGCCGGCATGTTCCCGATGTACGGCGGCCCTTGGTCGGATCGGATGACGCCGACCGAGTTCGCTGGCACCACCGTGGTGTTCACCGCCGTGACGCTGGTCGTGGCGGGTGGCGCGGTTCGCCTGTGGGGCGGCCACCGCGATGGCGCCGTCCTCGTCCTGGCCACCCTGCCGGTCGAGGCCGTCTTCTGGTACGGCTATGCGCTCCCGATCCCGCCCCTGCTCGCCGTCCTTCGGGTCGCGCTCATCGGGGCCGCGTGGTCGCGCCTCCGCGCCCGCGGCACGTGATCACGACATGAGCGGTGCGGTCATCGAGATCCGGGACATCGATGTCAGCGGGCGGACCCTGACCACCGTCGGGTGGCTGTGCCTCGTCGTCGCCGTCGTCGCCGGGGTGAGCTTCGTCTGCCTCGTCCTGATGTTCAGCCTGTTCGCCGTCGGCGACGACGCCCGCGCCCAGGTGTTCGGGCGGACGAACGACTGGCTCGGGCTCGTCTCGTCGATCCTGGCCATCCCCGTCGTGGTGGTCCTGGGTCGCCTCCTGTATCCGTCGCGTTCGCTGACCGGGCTGCTGATCACGGCCGTCGGCGTTGGAGCGTTCACGGCCATCGTGATCCTGTCGTGGCTGCTCGTCAGCGACACCTGGACCTTCGAGCAGCAGATCGGCCCGGTGTCGGCCGCGTACGTCGTGCTGATGGGCTGGTTCGTGGTGACCGGGCGACGGATGGCTACGACCGGGTTCCATCGGCACGGCCTGGCGTTGGGCATCGGCGCCGCGCTCTATGCCGGCTTCCCGGTCTGGGCGGTGGCGGTCGGTCGGCACCTGATCCGCCTGGGGCGCGTGCACCCGCGGCCCTAGACTGACGCCACCGAGATCCGCGAGGGTGGAGTGGCCGTGACGCGTAGTGGTCGTGCGGGATGGGTCCGACTCACCCTGACGTGGCTGCTGCTGGTCGGGTCGGTGATGGCGGCGGCGGTCTTCACGATCGATCGCCTCGCGAGCGCATCCGACGGCGGCGGGATCGGCTTCTACGACGAGGCGTGGTCCGACGACGGGGTCCGGGTGACCGCCCTCGACCCGGGTGCGGCTGGCGCTGGCGTGCTCGAGGTCGACGATCTGGTCCGCTCCATCGACGGCACCTCGATGGAGGAGTGGCTGGCACGCGTCGCCGATCCAGGCGCCGCGCGACCGGACGGCGTCGACGTCTCGTACGTCGTCGAGCGAGGCGGTGCGACCCTCCGCCCCAAGATCACGTGGGGCGAGCCGGACATCGGATCCGCCATCGCAACGACGTGGTCCGTCGCGCTGCTGTCGATCTCGATCGCCGCGATCGCCGGGTACGTCTACGCGAGACGTCCGGACCTTCCGGCCTCGACGGCGCTCGTCATCGGCGCGGTCGGGATCGCGGGCAGCAGTGTGCCATGGGCGCTGGGCACGACCACGAGCGGCATCACGCTCGGCGGTCCGTTCGCCTTGCTGGTGGTGCTCACCGTCGGCCTGTACATGGTCACGTGGCCCGCGGCCATCCACATGGCCCTTGTCTTCCCGCGGCCGCTCCGAGTGGTCGGGCGGCATCCGGGCCTCGTCCCGGCGGTGTATGCGATCGTTCTCGGAGGGTATGGGCTGGGTCTGGCCGCGAGTCTCGCCACCGCAACGAGCACGCTGGCCTGGATCGGATCGTGGCCGCGCATCCAGCTGGTCGTCCTCATCTCGTGTCTTGCCGCCTTCCTGGGGCTGTTCGCCTGGCGGTATCGGAACGAGGACGAGCCAGAGGAACGACGACGAAGCCGCTGGGCCGCCGGCGCCGCGCTCGTGAGCGTGACCCTTGGCCTGGCCCTCTTCCAGATCCCCGAGCTCGTGCTCGGTCGGTCGCTCCTGCCCGCGAGTTGGATCGGCCTCGTCGCCTTGCCCATCCCGATCGGCCTCGCGATGGCCATCCTGCGCGACCACTTGTTCGGGATCGATGTCGTCGTCAACCGGACGCTCGTCTACGGCACGCTCACGGCGGGCGTGTTCGCCATCTACCTCGCCGCCAGCGCGGTATTGCGCTGGATCGTCGGCGACGACGCCGGCTACGGCGGCACCCTGCTCGCAACAGGGGCCGCCGTCCTGCTGGCCCTGCCCGTGCGGGATCGACTGCAACGAACGGTCGACCGACTGATGTACGGCGATCCACGACACGCCGAGCTCGTCCGCCAGCGCGAGTCGCTGGTCGTCGCGCGGGAGGAGGAACGGCGGCGCCTGCGACGCGACCTGCACGATGGACTGGGACCGACCCTCGCCGCGGTCGGACTGCGGGCCGAGACGGCGGCCGCCCAACTTGACGCCGGCTCCGTGGCGGATGCCCAGGCGTCCTTGACCGAGCTGAGCCGCGAGGTGGAGATGGCCGTGACGGACGTCCGCCGCCTGGTCGACGGCCTGCGGCCGCCGGCCCTGGACGAGCTCGGCCTCGTCGGGGCGATCGACCAACAGGTGCGCCGGCTCGAAGGCACGCGCCCGGACGGACGGGCGTTGCGGATCTCGGTCGCGAGCACCGGCAGCGACGGACTGCGATCACTCCCCGCCGCGATCGAGGTTGCCGCCTACCGTATCGCTGTGGAGGCGGTGACCAACGCCGTCCGGCATGCCGACGCCGATCGATGCGACGTCCGCATCGATGCCGGCGACACCCTGCGCATCGAAGTCTCCGACGACGGACGAGGACTCGCTGGTGACGCCCGCGTCGGCACCGGGCTCGAGTCGATGACCGCCCGCGCCACGGAGGTCGGCGGGCACCTCGACCTCGAGCGCTCTCCGGGGGGTGGGACGCGGGTGATCGCCGTCTTGCCGCTGGCACCGGGAGGCAGGGCATGAGCGACGGAGCAAGCGAACCGATCCGGGTCCTCATCGCCGACGACCACGCCGCGTTCCGTTCCAGCCTTGAGGCACTCCTGGCCACGGCCGGGGACCTGGTCGTCGTGGGTTCGGCGGTCGATGGGGCGAGCGCCGTTCGACTGGCACGTTCGGCCGGTCCCGATGTCGTGCTCATGGACCTGGACATGCCCGGCGGCGGCGGGCTCGAGGCCACGCGAGCGATCGTCGATGCCGCGCCGCACGTCGCTGTCCTCGTGCTGACGATGTCCGACGACGACGACTCGATCTTCGCGGCCGTGCGTGCCGGTGCGCGGGGCTACGTGATCAAGGGTGCCCGGCGAGGTGAACTGCTTCGGGCGATCCGGGCGGTCGCGGCCGGAGAGGCGATCTTCGGACCGGGCGTCGCGCGGCGGATGCTCGCCTGGTTCGCGCGGCCGCGCCCGGGTGTCGACGCGACGCCGTTCCCCGAGCTGACCGACCGCGAGCGCGAGATCCTCGACCTCGTCGCCGGCGGCGCCTCGAACACCGACATCACCAACCAGCTGGTCCTCTCGCCGAAGACGGTCCGCAACCACATCACGAACATCTTCTCCAAGCTCCAGGTGCGCGACCGGGCCGACGCGATCGTCCGCGCGCGCGAAGCCGGGATGGGCGGGGCCGAGCAGGGGCGCTGATCGGGACATCGGTCGGGACTGCGGTCCCATGACGGCGGGACACCGCGCGGCGGAGGCTGGTCGGGTCAAGCCCGGACCGTGGACCGGGCCGCTGCAGCGGAGGAGCGGATCGGTGGCTCGGGACATCGCGCGACGTGCCCTACCGCTCATCGGTGGGGTCTTCCTGATCTGCCTGCTCGGGCAGGTCTTCCTGGCCGGGCTCGGGGTGTTCGACAGCCCGTCGTCGTTCGTCACGCATCGCAACGTCGGCTACCTGCTGGGCTTCGGCACGCTGCTCATCCTCGGCGTCGCGATCGTGGCCCGCTCCGAGCGGCTGGTGCTTGCCCTGAGCGTGCTGCTGCTCATCCAGTTCGCGCTGCAGTCGGTCTTCGTGGCGATGCGCATCGATGCCCCCGTCGTCGCGGCGTTCCACCCCGTGAACGGGGTCCTGATCATCCTCGTGGTCGCGGCGATCATCGTCCGTTCTGCTCGATCGACGACCGATCGATCGTCGGTATCGACGAGTCCCGCGCCATGAGCACGGTCTATCCCTGGCTCGTCTTCGCCCACATCGCCGGTGTCGTCCTGTTCGTCGCGGCGCACGGCGTGTCGATGTTCGCCGCATTCAGCATCCGTGGACAGCGGGACCCTCGCGCGGTCGCGGTGCTCCTGACCGCCAGCAAGCGAGCCGTCGCGCTGGCGTACCTCGGGTTGCTGTTGCTGGTGGTCGGCGGCGTCGGGGCGGCCCTCGCAACAGGAGTCATGGATCGGCTCTGGATCATCGGATCGATCGTGATCCTCGTCGCGGTGATGTCCGCGATGTACGGCATGGCGACGACCTACTACATCGGCATCCGCAGCCTCGTGGGCGACGGGCTGGAGCAGGGCGGTGAGGACTCGCCGGTGGTCGATCGCGCCACCCTGGATGCGCGACTCGATTCGCGCCGCCCCGAACTCCTCGTCGTGGTCGGCGGCAGCGGGCTCGCGATCCTCGTCTGGCTGATGGTCTTCAAGCCGGGCTGACCGAGCGGGTGGCCCGAGCCGGTGCGGACCCGCAACGGACTGTTAGGTAGGCCCGCAGGTACCAAGCGGCAGGCCGAATCGCCATCCGCCGGCGCTATCGTCGGGACCGGTGGTAACGACGGTCGGGGATCGGCTCGGAGCGAACGTTGGCGGGCAGGCACACAAGCGGGGACTCATCCCACGCACGCCCGCCGGTGACCGGCTGCTCGCCGATGCGGCGGTCTGGTTCGCCGCTGACTACCCCGACGCCGTCCGATCGACCCGCCAGCGCACGTTGGCGTCCGGCGAGGCCGAGCTCGCCATCGACCTCCACCCGGCGACCCCACCGCTCCTGATCACCGCCTCCGACGAGGGCCGCATCGTCGTCGCCAGCGACACCGCACTGGCCGGACCGGGTTACCACCGGTTCGTCGGTCGCGTCCTGGAGCGCCTCGGCGCCGAGGTCGGGATCGAATGGACCGACGGCGACGGGGCGATGACCTTCGCCGATCGGCAGGCCGTCGAGCGCGCGTACCTCGGCTGGCTCGGGCCGCAACTCGCCCGCGCCCGGGTCGCCGTGCGCCGAGGCGAGCGCCGGGTCCATCTCGGGATGCCGGCCGGGACACGCTACCTCACCGACGGGGCGCTCCTCACGGCGCTCGGACCCCGTGACGAGGCGTGGCTGGAGGCGGCCATCGCGGATCCGCGCGTCGCGCTGGATATCACGCCGTGGTGGGCCGATGCCACCGATGGCCGCTACCTGCTCAATCGGGCGCTGGTCCTCATGTGGTCGCAGGTCCGCTGGCGCCCGCCGGCCGTCGAGGGCGAGGCCGATCTGCTCGACGAGGTCCATCGATTGCTGTCTCGCGCCTACCCGATGGAGCCCGGCGCGGGGTTCCCGTGGCGGGCCTGGGCACAGCTCGTGGCGTACCGCGGCATCGAGGACCAGATGGCCCGCCAGGCCGTCCAGCGCGCCGGCACCGAACCAGATCCGGAGACCCCGGTCGGCTATCGCCGGGGCGACGTCCACATCACCCACGAGGGATGGGGCCTCGACGTACCGGGCACGTACGCCGAGCGGCGCACACCCGAGGAATGGTGGGGCGGCGGCGCGGGGCGAAGCATCACCCTTGCTGCGACTCCCACGGCGACCCATGGCGGTGCACCGATGCCCGCCGAGGTGTTCATCGAGCAGTTCGCGACCGATCTCGGGCGCGACGCGCTCAGCCATCGCGCCGCCGCGGTGGTGGGTCGAGCGCGCCTCACGACCGATTCCTCATCCGGCGTGGAGGTCGGGATCCTGGAGGGCTACAGCGCCGTGTTGGGCTCGGGCGCCGCGATCAAGATCGAATTCGTCGACGCAGGGGACTGGCAGTGGGCCGTGGAGACGTGGCGGTCGCTCGCGCCTGGTTGAGCGGGTCCGGCACACTGCGGGGGTGACGGACGACTCGGGGCCTGACGGCGACACACTCCTCACCGCGGAGGAGCTCGCGGCCCTCGCGGGCACCACGGTGGAGCGCGTGGCCATCCTGACCGATCACGGGGTCCTGCGACCTGCGACACCGGACGCCTACGCGCCCGGCGATATGCATCGGGTTCGGCTGCTGATGGCGTTCGAGGCCGGCGGCGTCCCGTTCGAGGCACTGGTCGCCGCCTCCGCCACCGGTCGCATCGACTTCGAGGGCTACCACGAGCTGCATCGCGACCCGGGTCCGCCATCCGATCGGCCGTACGGAGCCTTCCGCGCGGCCGTGGACCCGTCCGGCCACGATCTCGCGGCCCTGTTCGCCGCATCCGGTCTGGCCGAGGCGGACCCGGCCGCGCGGCTGTCCCAGGTTGACGAGGCGCTCCTCGAGCACTGGCTCGGCCTCCTCGCCGCCCTCGACGACCGGTCGCTCGCGGTCAGGGTCGTGCGTCTCTACGCCGAAGCGGCGCGCCGGACGGCGGACGCTGCGATGGACGTCTACATGGAAGCCGCGTCGCGACTGGGTCCCGATCCTGCCGCGGTCGACCCCGTCGACTACGCCCGGCTGCTGGAGCCATGGGCGCGAGTGGCGCGAGCGATCCCGTCGTTGGCCGAGTGGCTCACGGAACGCCACCTCCGCGCGGCCATCGATGCGTTCAGCGTCGAGACGACGGAGCACCTCCTCGAAGCCGGCGGATTCGTCCCGGCCCGGGTCGTCACGCCGCCAGCGGTCGCGTTCGTCGACCTTACCGGGTTCACGCGGACGACCCAGGAGCTGGGCGACGAGGCGGCAGCCGGTCTGTCGCTGCGCCTCGGGGACCTCGCGCGATCGCACGTCGAGGCGCACGGCGGGCGCCTCGTCAAGCTGCTGGGCGACGGCGCGTTGCTCTACCTGCCTGATGCGGCGGCCGCGGTCGAGACCGCGGTGGCGCTCCTCGCCGGGCTCCCGGGCGCCGGCCTCCCGACCGGCCACGCGGGCGTGCACCACGGGCCGGTCATCGAACGCGAGGGCGATGTCTTCGGCCGGACGGTGAACCTCGCCGCCCGCATCGCCGACCAGGCGCCCGATGGCGCCGTCTACGTGACGGAGGACGTCGTGACCGCGCTGGACGGGTCGGGGTTCGGCTTCGATTCATCGGGCGTCGCGGACCTGCAGGGCATCGGCCCCGTCGCCCTCTATCGCGTGCGCGCCTGACGCGTCACCCGCCGAAGACGCGCTGGACCTCCGTGAGGCCGCGCGCGAGCGCATCGATGTCCGTGGTCGTGGTGTAGACGCTGAATGACGCGCGCGCCGTCGCCGCGAGGTCCAGCCGCTCGTGGAGGGGCATCGTGCAATGGTGGCCGGCACGGACCGCGATGCCGAAGCGGTCCAGCACCTGGGCGACGTCGTGTGGGTGGATCCCGGGGAGGTTGAACGGCACGACGCCGCCACGGAGATCCGGGTCCAGCGGCCCGTACAACTCGATGCTCGGGACCTCGCGCGGCAGGACCTCGAGGGCGTAGGCGACGAGCTGCCGCTCGTGCTCGCGGACGGCGTCCATGCCGATCCCCATTAGGTACTCGGCGGCGACGCCCAAGCCGATCGCATCGCCCACGGCCGGGGTCCCCGCCTCGAACTTCCAGGGGATCTCGTTGAAGTCGCTCCGACGCAGATGGACCTCGCGGATCATCTCGCCACCGGCCAGGAAGGGCGGCATCGCCTCCAACAGCTCGCTGCGGGCCCACAGCGCGCCCGAGCCCATGGGGGCCAGCATCTTGTGGCCACTGAACGCGTAGAAGTCCGCGCAGCGCGCCTGGACGTCCTCCGGCACGTGGGGCA
>CAYVJP010000103.1:0-9325 GCA_964451745.1 uncultured Anaerolineaceae bacterium
CCAGCATCGCGACGTAGGCCGCATCGACGCCGCCGCGCAGGTTGGCGATGTAGGCGATCGTGTCGGCGCCGGTCAATCGATCGTAGAGGTCGAATTCGCCAGGCAGATAGCCCACGCGCCGGTGGATGGCGACCGGGTCCTTCGTCGTCTCGATCCCGAAGACCTCCGCTCGACCGGAGGTCGGTCGGATGAGGTCGAGCAGCACGCGCATGGTCGTCGTCTTGCCCGCGCCGTTGGGTCCGAGGAAGCCGAAGATCTCGCCTTCCTCGACATCGAGCCCGACGTCGATGATCCCGCGGTGCGCGCCGTAGGCCTTCGTCAACTGTTCGGTCCGGATGACGGTCGTCACGATGCGTCCTTCCTGCCGGCGGAGCCGGCCTGCTCCTCGAGGAAGCGGTCCACGATCAGGGTGACCTCGCGCTCCACGAACGCGAACATGTCGCGAAACTCCCGGAGGCGTGCCTTGCTGGCGTCCGGGCGATCCTCGATCGCCACGAGACCCCGCTCCGCGATCTCGCGGAAGAAGCGGTAGATGCGGCCGGCCGACCCAAGGAACTCGGTGAACGTCTCCGGGGCGACGCTGAAGTACTCGCGCCGGTCGCCGCGCCGCATGGTCCGCCGGATCATGCCCGCCGACGCAAGGATGCGAGCCGTCCCGCTGATCGAGCCGCGGCTCGCGTGGAGCGCGTGCGCCAGGTCGGCCGCGGTCTGCTCGGGTGGGTCGCAGATGAGCAGCCAACCCCACATCCGTCCGGCCATCGGGGTCATCCCGTAGCTGGCGAGGGCCTGGCCCATCTCCTCGACGAACGCACTCTCATCCTCGGTCATGCGCCCGAATGCTAGACCGATTCAGAAGTGTCAGTCAACTCTGAACTAACTGAGCGGACGACGCGCGGACGTCAGTCCCACCCGGGCGCGTGACGGACGCCCCTGCCCTCTCCGACGAACGGGAGATCGCGACCGCTCAGCCAGACCGCCACCATCGTCGTGAGCGGGACCGCCGCCACGATCCCGATGCTCCCGACCAACGCCCGGACGACCTCGACCGCGATGATCTCGCCCGAGACGACCAGCAGCGGATCCTGCCGGCCGGCCGCGAACAGGACGATGAGCGGCAGGGATGCTCCGACGTAGGCGAGGACCAGCGTGTTCACCGTGGCGGCGATGTGGGATCGGCCCACGTTCATCGCCCGACCGGCGAGTTCGAGCCGTCCCACGCGCGGGTCCGATTCGTACAGCTCCTGAACGGTCGCGGCCTGGGTGACGGTCACGTCGTCGAGGACACCGAGCGCACCGAAGATGACCGCGGCGAGCACCAGCCCACCGAGATCGACCTCGGTGCCGCCGAGGGACACGAGGAACCCCGCCGACTCGGAGCCGCGGAGCGGGGTGAACCGGGCCAGGGTGTCGAACACCGTGGCGAGGACGGCCACGAGGGTCAGCGAGATCGCCGTGCCGATCGCCGCGGCCGCCGTCTGGCGACGCGCTCCTTCGGTCAGCAGGAAGGTGACCACGGTGACCCCGGACGCGGCGATGATCGCGACGAGCGCGGGATCCTGCCCGGCAAGGATGAGCGGCACGACGATCTTCACGATCACGGCCAGCGTCAACGCGAGCGCGATGAGGGACCGCACACCACGCCAGCCACCCACGAGGATGACCGCCGCCGCGAAGATCCCCAGCAGGAGCGCGAGCGTCGGGACCCGATAGCGGTCGTTGATCGCGATGAACCCGAACTCCGGATCGGTCGAGATGTTCACGATGACCTCGTCGCCCACCGCGAACTCCGGACGGGCCTCGAGACCGTTGGGTCCCTGCAGGAACCCCTCCACGACCTCGCCGCTGGCCGGGCCGCCCTCGATGCCGGTCACGACCTCGATCCGCACGTCCGGCTCCGAAGGATCGGTGACCTCGAGCAACTCGATGACGCGCCCGTGGACCAGCTGGACCGGGGGCAGCTCGTCGGTCTGCGGCGCCAGGTCCGGGATCAGCAGGAACGCGACGACCAGCAGGACGAGGCCGGCCGTCAGCGCGCGCGTGGCGGCGCAGGCCGGCGAACGGCACGACGGACGACGGGTGCGTCGCGTCCTCGTCCGTCACGTCAGGCCGACGTGAACGGGGATCGCTCCGCTCGCTCCTTCAGGATCCGGAGATGCGCCTCCACCCGATCGGCGAGCGAGTCCCGGCCCAGCCGGACGAGGATGCCCGCCCACCGATCGATCGGCTCGAAACTCGCCGCGTGGATCACCCTCGTCCCACCCGCGACCGGCTCGAGGCGCCACGACCATTCGCTCTCGAACCCGCTCGCGGAGACCCGGAACCGGAAGGCGGACTCCGGTCGCGCCTCGAGGCTCTCGGCGCTCGCGGTCTCACGCAGCAGACCCACGCGGGCTCGGACGGGGCGCGTCGTCGCGGCCGCCGGCCAGGAGGGGCCGGCCGGCCCGAACCGCAGTCCGGGGAACAGGGCGGCCGACGCCGCCGGGTCATGGAGGGTGGCCCAGACCTCGCGCGGCGTGGCCTGCACGAAGACCCGGCGCTCGACCGTACGGGCGGCGCGGAGATGGTCACCGGGCCGTCGATACCCGACTTCGGGATCCGGTCGAACCGCCACGTTCAGACCCCGATCGGGTGCCAGACCGTCTTCATCTCGAGGAAGGCGGCGATCCATTCCGGGCGCTCGGTGGCACGGTCGTCCAGCCAGTCGAAGCGGTGCTCGGCGACGGTCGTGGGCCGGCGCGCGATGCGCTTGATGTCGTCGGCGGCCAGCAGCTCGGTGTCGAGGCGCATCGCGTCGGGGACGCCCCACGTATCGATGGCGTCGACGTCCACGTGCGCCGCCAGCACGGGGATCAGTTCCGCCTTCAACCCGGTGAGCACGTTCACGACGCCTCCCGGGACGTCGGAGGTGGCCAACACCTCGTTCAAGGTCACGGCCGGCAGCGGTCGCGTCTCCGAGGTGATGAGCACGACCGCATTGCCACTCACCAGCGGCGGTGCCAGGCGCGAGACGAGCCCCAGGAGCGAGGACGTCTCGGGGGCCACGACCCCGACCACCCCGGTCGGTTCGGGGATCGTGAAGTTGAAGTAGGGCGCGGCGACCGGGTTGCTGCTGCCCAGGACCTGCGCGATCTTGTCGGCCCAGCCGGCATACCAGACCCAGCGATCGATGGCCCGGCCCACGACGACGCGCGCCCGCGCCTGGGTGAGGCCTTCCGCGACCGCGACCTCGGCGACGAACTGGTCGCGCCGGCCCTCCATCAACTCGGCGACGCGGTAGAGGACCTGGCCGCGGTTCATCGCCGTCTTGCCGGCCCAGCCGGACTGTGCCTTGCGAGCGGCTCGGACCGCGTCGCGGAGATCCTTGCGCGACGCGCGGCACGCATTCGCGAGCGGCGTGCCGTCCGCGCCGCGGACCAGGTACGCGCGCCCACTCTCGGTGCGCGGGAACGTCCCGCCGATGTACAGCTTGTAGGTCTTGCGGACCTCGATCCGCTCGGTCACGGTCAGCGGTCCTCCAGGCGGACGTACGCGTGCAGCCCGTGCATGCCACCCTCGCGCCCGTAGCCCGATTCCTTGTAGCCGCCGAAGGGCGACGTCGGATCGAACCGGTTGAAGGTGTTCGCCCAGACCACGCCGGCCTTCATCCGCGAGACCATCTCGAGGATCCGCGAGCCCTTGTCCGTCCAGATCCCGGCCGAGAGGCCGTATTCGGTGTTGTTGGCCTTCTCGACGGCTTCCTCCGGCGTTCGGAAGGTCAGGACCGAGAGCACCGGCCCGAAGATCTCCTCGCGCGCGATGCGGTGGCTCTGGGCGACGTTCGTGAACAGCGTCGGACGGAAGAAGTAGCCGCGATCGGGCAGGTCGCAGGCCGGCTGGTACAGCTCGGCTCCCTCGTCCACGCCGCTCTGGACGAGCTCGGTGATCTTCTCGAGCTGATTCTTCGAGTTGATCGCGCCGACATCGGTGTTCTTGTCGAGCGGGTCGCCCACCCGGATCGTCGCCAGGCGGTCCTTGAGCTTGTCGATGAGGGGTCCGGCGATCGATTCCTGGACGAGCAGGCGCGATCCGGCGCAGCACACCTCGCCCTGGTTGAAGTAGATGCCGTTGACGATGCCCTCGATCGCCTGGTCCAGGGGGGCGTCGTCGAACACGATGTTCGCGGCCTTCCCGCCGAGCTCCAGGGTCAGGGCCTTGTCCGTCCCCGCGACGCCGCGATAGATCTTCCGCCCGATCTCAGTGGAGCCGGTGAAGGCGACCTTGTCGATGCCCTTGTGGGTCACCATCGCCATGCCGATCTCGCCGGGACCCGGGACGATGTTCACCGTGCCCGGCGGCAGGTCCGCCTGGACGCACACATCCGCGAACAGCAGGGCGGACAGCGGCGTCGTGGATGCCGGCTTGAGCACGACGGTGTTCCCGGCCGCGAGGGCCGGCGCGATCTTCCAGGCCAGCATCAACAGCGGGAAGTTCCAGGGGATGATCTGCGCCGCGACGCCCAGCGGGCGGGCCACCCGGCCCGGGAAGGCGTACTCGAGCTTGTCCGCCCAGCCCGCGTAGTACCAGAAGTGGCTCGCGGCAAGCGGGACGTCGACGTCGCGCGATTCCTTGATGGGCTTGCCCGAGTCCATCGATTCGAGGACGGCGAACTCGCGACTCCGCTCCTGGAGGATGCGGCTGATGCGGAACAGGTACTTGGCCCGCTCCGCGCCCGACAACGCGCCCCACGATCGCGCCTGCGCTCGACGCGCGGCACGCACGGCCTTGTCCACGTCGGCGGCGGTCCCTCGCGCGACCTGGGCGAGCGGCTGCTCGGTGGACGGGTCGATCGAGGCGAACGTCTCGCCGCCGCTGGCGGCGACCTCGCGGCCGTTGATGAACAGGCCGTAGCGCTCCTTGAGCGTGACGATATCGCGCGCCTCGGGCGCGGGGGCATAGTCCCAGGGGATCGCCTGTCCGTCGCCAAGCCCCCAGCTGTTGGGGGCCGAGGGGCCCGTTCGAACGACGCTCGACTCGGTGCGCGTGGCCATGGCGGGCATTATGGCACCGGCCGGGCGGGACGCCGTGCGGCCGGGCCGTGCCCGGCGGTCAGCAGTCGTACGCCTTGACCGGGTGGTACCGCTCGCAGTAGCGGATGTGCAGGTGATCGTCGTGGCCCGCGTACCAGGTCGTCAGGCCCTCGCGGATGAGGACCGGGTCGTTGAAATAGATGAGCTTCACGTGCCCGTACGCGGTGTGGCGGATCGCCTTGACGAGGTCGCGGGTGGCCGCCCGGTCGTAGGTGGACCAGCGCCAGTTCACGCCCCAGCGGCACTGGTCCTTCGCGTCGCGCATCGGTCGGATGTCGACGTCCATCCCCTGCTCGTGGGTCTGGTGACCGGCGATGTTGCCGCCGTGCTCGTACCCGATGTCACCGAGCGCGACGCGTCCGTGGCCCTTGTCCACCATCACGTGCGCGGCCGCCTGGATCTGCCCGATCGCGGACGCTGTCCCCCAGTTGGCATTCGCATTGCCGACACTGTAGTCGCACAGGGTCTTGCCCCAGACGGGCAGTTCGAGGTGCGCGAGCAGGGCACGCCACGTGACCGGACCCAGGACACCGGTCTTCGTGATGCCGGCGTGACCCTGGAACTTGAGGACTGCGTTCCGGGTCGCGGTGTCATACGCACCGGTCAGCGGGAGGCGGGCCAGGCGCTTCTCGTTGAGCAGCCGCTGCGCCCCGAGCACGGCCTCGCCCGTCGACCCCGTGTCCAGTGCCACCCGGAGTTTGGTCCAGGTCCGCGAGTCCGCTTCGCCGGTGTCGGGCAGTCCGTTGGCACGCTGGAAGGCCTGGACGGCCCAGACCGTCGGCGTCTCGAACAGGGCCGTCACCTCCAGCGTCGCGCCATGGTGCCGCAGGAGATGCTGGAGCGCCTTGACGTTGACGCCGCGGTTGCCGTGGCTCGTGTGGGGGTATCCGCTGGGCAGGGCGGCGGCCGGGCTTGCGGCGACGACGAGCAGCACGATCGCCCCGGCGACCGGGACGAGACGACGAAGGCACGAACGCGCGACGGAGGTCTGCATGGCGCGACAGCCTACCCGGCCATGTCCCAGCTCGCCAACTCGGCGGCGGTCGGCGGCTCGGCGCCGGCACGCGTGCACGTGTAGGCGGCGACCCTGGCCGCGTGGTTGGTCGCGGCCTGGACCGCGTCGTCCGATGCGAGCTCCGGTCGACCGCGACCCGACCCGATCCATGCCGCGAGGAACCCACCCCCGAACGCGTCGCCGGCCCCGACGGTGTCCACGACGTCCACCCGCGGTGGAGCGATCGCGACCCGGCCGCGCTCGGTGACGATGTGGACCGCGTCGCCGCCCCGCGTCCACAGCACGACCGCCGGGCCGCGGCCGAGCAGGTCGAGGACGGCGGCGTCGGCGTCCAGCTCGGGCCGCAGGTAGGCGAGGTCGTCGCTGCTCACCTTGAGCACGTCCGCCCGTCGCAGCAGGCGCTCGACGCGAGCGACATATGCCCCCCGGTCTCGGGTGGCCGTGGGGCGAGCATTGGCGTCGAGCATCACGACGGCGTCATCCGGCGCACGCGCCACGAGCGCCTCCATCGCCGACGCGAGCGGCTCCAGGACGATCCCGAGCGTGCCGACATGGATCGCCGTGACGATCGGGGCACCCGGATCGGCGAGCGACGGCAGCGCCGCGGCGTCGAACGCGGTGGCCGACGTTTCCGCGGTGTGGAACCGGTACGTCGCCGCCCCGGTGGCGTCCAGCTCGGCGATCGCCAAGGTCGTCGGCCACGACGTTCGGACCACGTATCGATCGTCCACGCCGTCGACCAGCAGGCGATCGTGGAGGAGCCGCCCGAATCGGTCGTCGGAAAGACCACCGACGAACGCCACCGACGGCCCGAGCCGGGCGATGGTCCGCGCGGCGTTGAAGGGGCCGCCGCCGGGGATGGCGACAAGACCACCATCCGGTCGCAGGATGATGTCGATCAGGGCTTCGCCGCCGACGATGATCACGATCGGCATCGTAGCGGCCCCCACGTCGGGTAGCCTTGCCGCGTGTGCAGCGACCGGATCCGCGTGGCTTCGTATGCGCTGTGCCGCGACGACGATCGCGTGCTGCTTTGCCACATCGCCCCATCGGTCGGTGCGGGCGATATCTGGACGCTCCCGGGCGGTGGCCTGGAGTTCGGCGAATCGCCGTCCGTGGCGGTCATCCGCGAACTCGAGGAGGAGACCGGATACACCGGCGAAGTCGAACGGCTGCTCGACGTGAGCGATCGACTGTTCAGCGACGACGGCGGCGGCGAACGACTGCACGCCATCCGCATCGTCTACGGCGTGCGCATCACCGGCGGGACGCTGCGGGACGAACCGGACGGGTCAACGGACACGTGCCGGTGGCTGACCATCGAGGAGGCCCGCCGGCTGCACCTCGGGGAGCTGGCGCGGCGCGAGCTCGCTCGGCTGGACGGCGGGGACTGACCCGGTCCACCCCGGCCTGATCCGCTGCCACCAGGCGAAGGCGACGAGGCCGGTGACGAGCGACAGGGCTCCCCCGATCAGGATCGACACCGAGATCCCGACGACGGACGCCAGGGCACCCATCGCCAGGCCGCCCACGGGCACGGACGCCGAGAAGACCGTGGTGTAGACGCTCATCACGCGCCCGCGCAGGCCGTCGGGGACCGAGAGCTGGATGGTGGCGTTCGCGGTCGCGGCCATCGTGATGCCGCCGGCGCCGACCGCGGCCATGAGCACCAGGGCGACCGGGAACGATGTCGTCAGGGCCAGCAGGATCGAGGCGACCCCGAGGACGATCCCGCCGAGCGCGATGCGGATGGGCCGCGGTCGGCCGCCGACGACCAAGCCGACCGCCGCCGACAGCGCGCCGATCCCCGACGCGGTCATCAGGAACCCGTACCCCGCCGCATCGCTGTCGAAGACCTCCTGGGCCAGCGGCGGGATCACGACGTTGAAGTTCATGCCGAAGGTGGCGACGAGCCCCACGACCGAGACGGCCATCAGCACGACCGGCGTGCTGCGCACGTAGCGGAGACCCTCCGCCAGGTTCTCGAACACCGCGCCGATCGAGCGCGGCCGCGGGATGAGGCGCGGCCGGATGAGCTCCTCATCGCGCATCATCGAGAGCCCGATGATCACCGCGAGGAAGCTCACGGCGTTGATCGCGAAGGCCGTCGCGACCCCGAACGCCCCGATCGTGAGGCCGGCGATCGCCGGGCCCGCGACGCGCGCCCCGTTGAACATCGCCGAGTTGAGGGACACGGCGTTGCCCACGTCCTTGGGCCCGACCATCTCCATCGCGAACGATTGGCGGACGGGCATGTCGACGGCATTGGCACAGCCCAGCAGCAGGGCCAGGACGACGACCATCCAGATCTGGACGACACCGGCCGCGGTGAGCACGGTCAGCACGATGGCCAGCACCATCATCACGACCTGGACGGCGAGCAGCGTCTGGCGCTTGGGGAGGGCGTCGGCGAGGACGCCCGCGAACAGGCCGAAGACCATGACCGGGACGAACTGGGCCGCCGCGACCACGCCGAGCCAGAGCGGATCGCCGCCGCTGAGCTCGAGGACGAGCCAGGCCTGGGCGACCTGCTGCATCCACGTTCCGATGAGCGACAGCGCCTGCCCGCCGAAGAAGAGCCGGTAGTTGCGGTGCCCGAAGGCCTTGAGGCTGCGGCTGCGCCGCATCGCCGTCCGGGGTGGGGTCATCGGTGCCGTTCCGGGTGCGGATCGGGGCCGCCGTCGAGTTCGGCGAGGTGCCGATCCAGGTGTTCGCGTCGGTCCTGTGCCGCGGCGATCATCTCGGCCACCCGGGCGGCCTTCGCCTCGAGCGTCGCGATCTGCCGCTCGACCCGCGCCCGGGCGTCGTGGAGGATGGCCCGTCGTTCAGCGACGTCCTGGGTCGCGCGGTAGCGCTCGCGATTGCGCTCGCGGGCGGCCTCGTCCTCGAGGAGCTGCGAGATCTGCGCGAGCGAGAAGCCGGCGTCGTCGCGCAGGCTCCGGATGAAGCGCAGGCGCTCCAGGTCGGACGCATCGAAGAGCCGGTACGCGCCATCGGAGCGCGCGGCCGGTTCGAGGAGGCCCATCTCCTCGTAGTAGCGGATCGCCCGCGTCGTGAGGCCGGTCTCGGCGGCGACTTCCTGGATGCGCAGGAGCCGGGATTCCGTGGTGGGGTCGATGGCGTCGGTGGTGGTGTCGGACATGCTCGCCCCCCAACGATACCACAACCTTAACGTTCACGTTAAGGTCATGCAGTTGCCTGATTCAGGAGGCTCTGCCATCGTGGCCCGGCCGCATCGATGGGA
>CAYVJP010000104.1:0-9251 GCA_964451745.1 uncultured Anaerolineaceae bacterium
GAGCACGGCCTGGTCGCCGGTCATGATCGCGAGCTGGAGATCCGCGGTGGGCCGGCTGCCGACGATCGCCAGGGCCACCTTGGGTCCGACGCCGTTGACCGTCAGGAGCAGATTGAAGAACCCGAGCTCCTCGGGCGTCCGGAATCCATAGAGGGCCTGCTGATCCTCGCGGACGAGGTGGTAGGTGTGGAGCTTCAGCCGCCCGCCCGGGGTGGCCGTGGACAGGATCGCGGGCGCCGCGAAGACGCGGTAGCCGATGCCGCCGACCTCGATCACGACCGAATCCGCGGTGATGGCGCCGACCACCCCCTCGACGGATGCGATCACGCGCGCCTCCTCGCCCGCGGCCTAGGAGGCGGTGCGCTTGGCCGCGCGCTTGGCGTCGCGCTCGGCGGCCTTCTCGCGGACGAGCGCCTCGCGGACGGCCCGCTCGTAGCCACTCATGCCGCGCTGGATCGGGGCCACGGCTGCACGGTCGTAGACGGCGGCCGTGGCCGCACCGACGGAGCCCTGCGTGTTGGCCGCCCAGACCGCGATCGCGAGCGCGTCGGCGGCGTCGTCGGGTCGTGGGCGCTCGGCCATGCCCAGCACCATCTGGACCATCCGCTGGACCTGTTCCTTGTCCGCCGCCCCATAGCCGGCGATGGCGCTCTTGACCTCGTTGGGGGTCGCCTCGCGGACCGGGACGCCGTGCTGCGCCGCCGCGAGGAGGACCACGCCGCGCGCCTGACCCACGCCGAACGCCGTTTGCACGTTCTTGGAGAAGAACAGGCGCTCGACGGCCATGACGTCGGGCTGGTGTGCCTCGAGCAGATCGTCGACGAGCGCGTGGATCGCCAGCAATCGCTCCGGAAGCGACGTATCGGGCGACGTCTCGAGACAGCCGTGGTCCACCTCGCGCACCCGCCCCCGGGTCGCCTCGACGATGCCGTATCCGAGTGCCGCCGTCCCCGGGTCGATCCCCAGGACGATCACCCAGCGACCTCGGCGAAGACTTCCTCGGGGATGTCGAAGTTGGCCGTCACCCGCGACACGTCGTCGAGATCCTCGAGCAGCTCGACGAGCCGCAGCGCCTGACGTGCCTTGTTGGCATCGAGTTCGACGGTCTGCTTGGCGATCATCGTGGCCTCGGCCGACTCGACCGGCACCCCCGCCCCCTCGAGCGCCTGGCGGACCCGTTCGAGCTCGCCGGGCGAGGTGTAGACCTCGATGGTCTCGGGGTCGTCGGTGTCGACGTCATCGGCGCCGGCATCGATCGCCGCCAGGGCGACCTCGTCGGCATCCACGCCCCCGCCGCGGGTGATCGAGATGAGCCCGCGCGGTTCGAACTGCCAGGCGACCGCGCCACTCCCCGCGAGCTGACCGCCGGTCTTGGTGAACATCGAGCGGACCTCGGCCGCGGTCCGGTTGCGGTTGTCGGTCTGGGCCTCGACAAGGACCGCGACACCGCCCGGGCCATAGCCCTCGTACACGATCTCCTCGTACTGCTCGACCTCGCCGCCGCCGGTCGCCTTGTCGATCGTGCGCTTGATGTTGTCCGACGGCATGTTCACCGAGCGCGCCTTCTCGATCGCGAGGCGGAGTCGGTAGTTGGCGTCGGGGTCACCGCCGCCCTGGCGCGCCGCCACGGAGATCTCGCGCGCGACCTTGGTGAACAGGGCGCCGCGCTTGGCGTCGGTGACGCCCTTCTGGCGCTTGATCGTGGACCATTTGCTATGACCTGACATCGCGGGCCGGAGTATAGCCGACTATGATGGCCGCACCCCCGCGGCACCCCGTTGCTGCGCCCGACACGGCTCCCGGTCGCAACCTTCCACTGGAGGATCGTCCACGCCGATGACGATGAAGAACGTCGATCTGCCCCACCTTCGCAGCGTCGTCCTGGCCGGCCATGCCGGCGCCGGCAAGACGACGCTCGCCGAGCAGCTCCTCTTCAAGGCCGGGGCCATCCCGCGCCTGGGCAAGGTGGATGACGGCACGGCCCATCTCGACTTCGAGCCCGAGGAGCAGAAGCGACGCGAGTCGCTGAGCCTGGCGGTCGGGACGTTCGAGTACGACGGGACGCGCATCTCGCTCGTCGACACGCCCGGCTATCCGGACTTCGTGGCCGACGTCATCGAGGGGTTCGCCGCGTCCGACGGTGCGCTCCTCGTCATGGACGCCTCGGGCGGCGTAGAAGCCGGGCTCGAGCAGGCCGTGGCCCTGGCTCGAGCTTCCAACACCGCCGCCTGCTTTTTCATCAACAAGTGCGATCGCGAGAACGCCAACCCGAATGCAGCCCTCGACGCCCTGCGCTCGACGTTCGGCAACAAGATCGCCGCGATCCAGCTCGCCATCGGCGCGGCCGATTCGTTCAGTGGCTACGTGGATCTGGTCCATCGCAAGGCCTATCGCTGGGACGGGCATGACGAGGTGGAGATCCCCATCCCCGACGATCTCGCGGACGAGGTCGCGCGTCGGCGGGATCAGCTCCTCGAGGCGGCCTCCGAAGCCGATGACGACGTGATGGTCAAGTACCTCGATGGGGAGGAGATCTCCGACCAGGAGCTCGAGATCTGCCTGCGCAAGGGCGTGAAGGACAGCGTCCTGGCCCCGGTCCTGGTCGGCTCGGCCGCGAAGGGGATCGAGCTGCGCGGGCTCCTCGACGCGATCGTCCGCTACCTGCCCTCCCCAGCGGACGAGCCGCCGGTCAAGGCCACGGACAAGTCCGGGGCGGTCGTGGAGGTCGCCGCGGATGAGTCGGGACCGCTCCTGGTGCGCGTGTTCAAGACCACCGCGGATCCGTTCGTCGGCCGGCTCACCTACCTGCGGGTGCTGTCGGGGACGCTCAAGTCACAGGCGCATGTCTGGAACACGACCCGCGACGAGGACGAGCGCATCGGCCAGTTGCTCCTGCTCCACGGCAAGGAGCAGGAGCCGATCGGGGAGCTCAAGGCCGGCGAGATCGGGGCGGTGGCGAAGCTCACCGTGACCGAGACGGGCGACACCCTCGCGACCAAGGAGAAGTGGCTGGCGCTGCCGCCGCTCGAGTTCCCGACGCCGTCGCTGGTCGTCGCGATCGAGCCCGTGTCCAAGCAGGACCTCGACAAGATGGGGCCGGCCCTCCAGCGGATGCTGGAGGAGGAGCCGACGGTGCGCCTCGAGCGCACGTCCCTGGGCCAGCAGGTGCTCGTGACGATGGGCGAGGCTCACAACGCGGTGATCATGGAGCGCCTCAAGCGCAAGTTCGGCGCAGCCGTGGCCACCCATACGCCGAAGGTGCCCTACAAGGAGACCATCCGGGGCACGACCAAGGTCCACGGCCGCTACAAAAAGCAGACCGGCGGCCACGGGATGTTCGGGGATGTGTGGCTGGAGCTGGAGCCCAACCCGGATGGCGGCGTGGAGTTCGCCGAGAAGGTCGTGGGCGGGGCCGTGCCCAAGGGGTTCTTCGCCGGAGTCGAGAAAGGGATCCGCGAGGCCGCCGCCGAGGGCGTCGTGGCGGGCTATCCCCTCTCGGACTTCAAGGCGACCCTCTACGACGGGTCCTTCCACCCGGTCGATTCCAACGAGCTGTCGTTCAAGATCGCGGCATCGATGGCGCTCAAGGATGGCGTGCACCAGGCCAAGCCCGCGCTGATGGAACCGATCATGGCCGTGGAGATCCGCGTCCCCGATGCCTACATGGGTGAGGTCAATCGCGACCTCAACGGGCGTCGCGGGCGGGTGCTGGGGATGGACTCGGCCGATGGGATGCAGGTGATCACGGCGCACGTGCCCCAGGCGGAGCTGTTCTCCTACGCAACGGAGCTCCGGTCATTGGCCCAGGGCCGGGGCTCGTTCACCGCGGTGCTGGATCACTACGAGGACGTCCCGTCCCACCTCGCCGAGAAGGTGATCGAGGCGCATCGTAAGGAGTTGGAGGCGTCCGGAGGACACGGGTCCGGGCACTGAGGCGGTCGGCGCGGGGGTCGTTCAGCCGCGCCCGGCGGCGACCCGGTTCGCGATGACAATCGGCCGCATATCGGGATCATGCATCGAGCGCCGCCCGGAGCGTGAGACGTCCGTCGTAGAGTGCCCGACCGATGATGGCTCCGGTGCATCCGATCGAACGCAGGGCCGCGAGATCTTCGACTGCGGCGACGCCGGCGGACGCGATGATCGAGCCGCGGTCCAGGGCGATCAGCCTTGCGTAGAGCTCCAGATCGGGGCCGCCCAGGAGGCCGTCGCGAGCGATGGCCGTGACTTCGAACGTCGTGACGCCCGCGTCCGAAAGCGAGACGAGCGCGTCCTCTACGGGGATGCCCTGGTCCCCCTCGTGCCAGCCATGCCCGACGGCACGGTCGCCGCGAACGTCGAGGGCGACCGCGATCCGATCGGACCCGTGGTCGCGGACCAGTCGGTCGGCAAAGGACGGGTCGGCGAGCGCGGCCGTCCCGACGACCGCCCGCGCGGCTCCGGTTCCCAGCACTGCGCCCACAGCCCGCTCGCTCCGCAGACCGCCGGCCACCTCGACCGCGAGTCGATCGCCGACCGCCTCGACGATGCCACGGACGACTGACCCATGGACCGGCTCCCCCGACCGGGCGCCATCGAGGTCCACGACGTGGAGCCAGCCGGCCCCCGCGTCGGCGAACGAGGCGGCGACCGCGACCGGGTCATCGGAGAAGGCGGTCTCCCGGGCGAAGTCGCCCTGTTCCAACCGGACGACGCTACCGCCGCGCAGGTCGATCGCGGGCAGGATCTCGAACGCGCTTGTCAAGGACATATCACCGTGTTAGCGTTTTAGCACGCTACTACGTTAGCACGATAGCGAGGTACCGCGGGCGATGGCCCAGGATTGGCGAACACCGGATGTGGAGGCGCTGCTCGGAGCGATCCGTCGGCTGGAGACGGCCGACGAGACCGAGCGCTTCTTCCGCGATCTCTGCACGCTCAACGAGTTGCACGACATGAGCCAGCGCTGGGCGGTCGTCCGGTTGCTGGACGCCGGCCTCCACTACGCCGAGATCTCGAAGCGGACCGGGGCGAGCACCGCCACCATCACGCGCATCGCGTCGTGGCTCAACCACGGCGAAGGCGGCTATCGCGGGATGCTCGACAAGCTCGCCGAGGCATCGCGCGCCGGCACGGACCCCTACCCCACCGCGCCCGAACACTGAACCGCGACCCATGACCGATCCCACGACCGGACGCTTGCGCCTCGCCGTCCCCAACAAGGGCCGGATGGTCGAGCCCACGCTGCGACTCCTGCACGACGCCGGGCTCATCTTCGAGGAGCACGACCGCAGCCTGGTCTCGCGCGTCCAGAACTTCGACCTCGACATCCTCTTCGTGCGCACGAACGACGTGATCGAGTTCGTCGGTGACGGCGTGGCCGACCTCGGCATCACCGGGGTCGATCTCCTGACCGAGGCGGGCGTTGCCCTGCCGCGGATCCGCGAGCTCGGGTATGGCCGATGCCGGCTCGCCGCCGCGGTCCCGAACGACACCACCTATCGCACGGTCGAGGATCTTGCGGGCCTGCGGGTCGCGACGGCGCATCCGAACACGGCCCGCCGGTATTTCGCCGACCAGCGGATCCCGGTCGACATCATCCCGATCTCGGGCGCCGTGGAGGTGGCTCCTCGACTCGGCCTCGCCGAGGGGATCGTGGATCTGGTGTCAACCGGCTCCACGCTGGTGATGAATGGCCTGCGCCAGATCGGCGATGTCCTGGCCAGTGAGGCGGTCCTGGTCGCGAACCCGACCGCGGCCCGCGAACGAGCCGACGACCTCGCCGCCATCGACACCATGCTCTCGGCGGTCATCGCGGCGCGCGGACGGAAGTACCTCATGATGAACGCGCCGGCGAGCCACCTCGAGGAGCTCGAGACGCTCCTCCCGGCGCTCGAGTCGCCCACGATCATCCCATTGGCCCACGAGGGCATGGTCGCGGTCCACACCGTGATCGGCTCGGACGACGTGTGGGGGCTCCTGCCCCGCCTCAAGGCGGCCGGCGCATCGGGCATCCTCGTCCTCCCGATCGAGAAGATCGTCCCGTGAGCACCACCGCCCCGGCCCTCCGCCTCCAGCGCCTCGACCTCGCCGACATCGCGGCCGGAGACCGCGGCGCCATCGATCATCGGCGCTCGCTCGTCCGGCGTGGTGCCGCCCCGGACCCCTCCGTCCGCGCGGCGGTCCGCGAGACGCTCGCCGATGTCCGCGACCGCGGCGACCAGGCGGTTCGCGAGGCGAATGCCCGTGTCGGTGGTGGCCGAGCCGATGGCCAGCTCGTCCTCCCGAGGGCCGACCTCGTCGCGGCACGCGACGACCTTGCGCCCGACACTCGGCGCGCCCTCGACCAGGCGATCGGCCATGTCTCGCGGTTCGCCGAGACCCAGCGGCCGACGACGACCACCACATCGATCGCTCCCGGGATCGAGATCGAGCGCCGTTGGGCGCCCATCGCCGCCGTCGGAGCGTACGTCCCGGGCGGATCGGCGCCCTACCCGAGCTCGCTGGTGATGACCGTCGCGCCGGCCCGCGTCGCGGGCGTCGAACGGATCGTGGTGGCCACACCCGCCGACCGTGCCGGCGCCATCCACCCGGTCCTGCTCGGCGCGGCCGGGCTACTGGACGTGGACGCGGTCATCGTGGCCGGCGGCGCCCAGGCCATCGGGGCGCTCGCCTACGGGCTCCCGGACGCCGGGGTCGAACCCGTGGACCGGATCGTCGGCCCGGGCAACGCCTGGGTGACCGCAGCCAAGATCGAGGTCTGCGGCGAGGTCGGGATCGATCTCCCGGCGGGTCCGTCGGAGGGACTCGTCCTGGCGGCGCCGCCGGCGGATCCCCGGCGTGTGGCGCTCGACCTCATCACCCAGGCCGAGCATGGCCCCGACTCCCCGGCCCTGCTCGTGACCACGGACGCCGGGTTCGCCGATGCCGTCGAACGCGAGGTGGACCGCCTCGTCGCGACGGCCCTTCGGGGTGACATCCTGCGCCGCTCGCTCGCGGAGCATGGCCGGATCGTCCTCGCGCCCGGTCTCGACGCCGCCATCGACTTCGCCAACGACTACGGACCCGAGCACCTCTCGGTCGATGTCGAGCCGCTCGAGCCGACCGTCGAACGCCTTCGCAACGCCGGTTCGTTGTTCGTGGGTCCGTGGGCCCCCGAATCGGCCGGTGACTACGCGACGGGCGCCAATCACGTCCTGCCCACCGGCGGCCTCGCCCGCTCGTCGGGCGGCCTCGCTGTCGAGTCATACGGCAAGTTCGTCCAGGTCCAGCGCATCACCCGGGAGGGGCTCGCCAGCATCCGCGATACCGTGACGACCCTCGCCGAGGCCGAGGGCCTCCTTGCCCATCGCGACGCCGTGGTGCGTCGCTTCGACCCCGAAGCATGAGTCCGACGCCCGTGACCTTCACCTCGCCCACCGCACCGGCCGGCTACACCTGGGAAGCGACCGATGAAGGCGTCGCCGCGCGATACGGCCTCCCGATCGAGCAGATCGTCCGGTTCGACGTCAACACGTCCCCGACGCCGCCCGCCCTCGTGGAGCGCCTGCTCGCCGCAGGACGGTTCGAGGCTCCGCTCTCGGAGTACCCGCCGTCGGACTATCGCCGCCTGATCGATGCCGCGGCGGCGCGCTACGGCGTGGGTCGTGACGAGATCCTCGTGGGCGCAGGCGCGGACGAGATCCTGGACCTCATCAGCAAGGCCTTCCTGCCCGCGGGATCGGCCGCGATCGTCCCGTCCCCCACCTACGCGATGTACCGCATCGATACCGAGCAGCGCGCCGCGCGCGCCATCGATGTCCCGCGCCTCGGGCATGGCGAAGGTCACGCGCTGGACCTGCCGGCCGTTCGCGCCGCCGCGGCGACGGGGGAGGCAGCGGTCATCTGGCTGTGCAGCCCCAACAACCCGACTGCCCTGCCAGAGCCCGATGGCGCGATCGAATGGCTGCTCGACGCGCTCGCCACGGACGCCGCGGCCCGCGCCAGCGAACCTCCGATCGTCGTCCTCGATGAGGCGTACGCCGAGTTCGTGGGACGCTCGCTCGTCGGCCTCCGCGCCACGTACCCGAACCTGATCGTCATCCGCACGGCGAGCAAGGCGTACGCCCTGGCCGGCCTGCGCGTGGGCTTCGCCTTGGCCCGGCCCGAGCTCATCGCCCGGATGAACCCGTACCGGCCACCCGGCTCCGTCTCCACCGTCTCGGTCACGATCGTCACCGAGGCGCTGCTCGACGACACCGTCCTCGAGGCGAACCTGACCCGAGTCGCGACCGAGCGCGACCGCCTCCGCGCGGCCCTGATCGAGGCGGGCTGGGACGCGGGACCATCGGTCACGAACTTCCTGCTCGTGCGGTTCTCCTCGCGAGAGCATGCCGCGGCTGCCGCCGAGGGGATGCTCCAGCGCGGGCTGATCCCACGCACGTTCGGCGAGGCACACCCACTCGCCGATCACCTGCGCCTCACCGTCCGCAACGCCGACGAGAACGACCGACTGATCGACGCCGCCCGGGCCATCGAGGCGGCGCGCGCGACGACCACCGATCTGGAGACCCGCGCATGACGACCTCGCTCGGCGCCCTCGAGGTCCGCGATCGCGCGGGTCGGCGGGTCACCGTCGCCCGCCGCACGCGCGAGACCGACATCACCGTCACGCTCGATCTGGATGGGACCGGCAGCGCGACCGTCGCGACCGGTGTCGGCTTCTATGACCACCTGCTCAGCGCCTTCGCCCATCACGGCCTGTTCGATCTCGCGATCGAGGCCCGTGGCGACCTCGAGGTGGACGAACACCACACGGTCGAGGACGTCGCCCTGGTGGTGGGCGCGGCGTTCGCCGAGGCGCTCGGTGACCGGGCCGGGATCCGCCGCTTCGGCGACGCCGCGGTCCCGATGGACGAGTCGGTCGCGACCGCGATCCTCGACGTCGGTGGGCGCCCGTACGCGGTCATCGATCTCCCATTCCGTGGCGAGCGCGCGGGCGCCCTGCCGCTGCAGCTCGTGGAACACGCGTTGGAGTCGTTCGCCCGGACGTCGGGCACGACGCTCCACCTGCGCGGGTCCGGCCGCAACGATCACCACCTCGCCGAGGCCGCGTTCAAGGCCCTCGCTCGCGCGCTCCGCGTCGCCTGCGAGCCCGACCCACGACGGTCCGGCGTCGCATCCACGAAGGGCTCGCTGGGATGACCCGGGCGGCGACGCGACCCCGGATCGAGGTCGTGGACTACGGTGCCGGGAAACTCGTGAGCATCGATCAGGCGCTGACCCATGTGGGCGCG
>CAYVJP010000105.1:0-3491 GCA_964451745.1 uncultured Anaerolineaceae bacterium
GCTCGAGGCGAACGCCGACTGGCTGCGAACCGTGACCCCCTCGGACTGGCTCGCCGACCATCCGCCGATCGGGCGCGTCTACCTGCCGACCGGCTCGTACGCCGAGATGGGCGAGTGGGCGCTGCCGGCCGCGGAGTCGGTCGCGTACGCCGACGTGCTACATGCCGCGCAGGCCGCCCGCCGGCCCGAGGCCCGCTGGCTGCGGGGCGCGATCTGGCGCAACTTCCAGGTGAAGTACCGCGAGATCAACGACCTCCACAAGCAGATGCTCCGCGTCTCCGCCGGCGTCGCGGCGATGCCCGCCGGGCCTGACCGGGACCGAGCGCTCGACCACCTGTACCAGGGCCAGTCGAACGACTGCTACTGGCATGGCCTGTTCGGCGGCATCTACATCAGCCACATGCGCCTCGCGACGTACGAGCACCTCATCGCCGCCGAGGACATCGCGGAAGGCGTCGCCGGGACGCGCTGCGCGGCCGAGTCGCGCGACCTGGACATGGACGGCGTGGACGAAGTCCGCCTGGCTGCTGACGGGCAGGTCGTGACGGTGGACCTGGACGGCGGCGCCGGGATCGGCGGCTGGGACGTCCGACCGGTCCGCCACGCGCTGACCGCGGTGATGCGGCGACGTCCCGAGGCGTATCACGAGATCCTGCGCCAGCGAGGCGATGGGCCCAGCGCCGCCGACGCACCGGACGATGACGATGCCCCGGCATCCATCCACGACGCGTTCCGCGTCAAGGAACCGGGCCTGGCGGCGCGCCTCGTGTACGACGCCTACGAGCGCCGCTCCGGGCTGGTTCGGGCGTTGGCGCTGGATACGGCACCGGACGACTGGGCCATGGCTCGCGCGACGGAACTGGGCGATGCTGTCGATGGGGCGTACACCCTGGTGGATCTGGGCCGGGATCGGCTGATCACCCGTCGCGAGGCGACGATCGCGGGGGCTGCGGTGACCGTGACCAAGACCTACATCCTGGGCGGCGACCGGCGGTCCCCCACGCTCGAATGCCTGGTCGCCCTGGAGCATCGCGACGGGCCCTCGATCGACGTTCGGCTCGGCCTCGAGTGGTCCACCACGATGCTGGGCGGCGGCGGGAACCCGGCCGCCTGGTGGGAGGTCGAGGGCACGCGCGTCGGCCACGATTCGGCCGGCCAGGCCGCGAACCTCGACACCATCGGCCAGGGCAATGACTACGTCGGGGTCACGGTGACGACCTCGCTCGACGATCCGGCCGATGCCTGGTGGGCGCCGATCGAGACCGTCTCGAACTCGGAGAACGGCTTCGAACGCGTCTACCAGGGCAGCGGCCTGCTCCTCTCGTGGCGGCTCCAGCTCCGCCCTGGCGAGCGCTGGGACCGCGTCGTCCGCCACCGGATCTCCACCGCCCACGATCGGACGGAGGAGGGGGCGTGACGCGACCGCAACTGGTCGTCCACGGGCACTTCTACCAGCCGCCGCGCCTGGACCCGTTCAGCGGCACGATGCCGCTCGACCCGACGGCGGCGCCGGCGCGGGACTGGAACGAGCGCATCAGCGCCGACTGCTATCGCCCGAACGCCGAGGCGGGCAACCTCCGGTCGATCTCGTGGGACGTGGGGCCCACGCTCGCCGGCTGGCTCGAGACGGGCGACCCGGTGGCCTATCGTGGTTTCGTCGAGGGGGATCGCGGCGCGAACGGGATGGCCCAACCGTTCCACCACGCCATCCTGCCGCTCGCGTCGGCCGCGGACCGACGGACGGAGATCCGGTGGGGCCTGCGCGATTTCGAGATCCGCTTCGGTCGCCGACCCACCGGGATGTGGTTGCCCGAGACGGCCGTGGATCTTGCCACACTGCGCGACCTGGCCCGGGAAGGCATCACCCACACGATGCTGGCGCCCTGGCAGGTGGACGGCGCCGGGATCGATACCCGCCGACCGGTCCGCCTGGACCTCGGTGACGGACGCACGATGCTCGTGGCGCTCTACGACGGCCTGCTCTCGGCGGCCGTCTCGTTCGAGCCGTGGGCGACGGTGGACGCCGACCGATTCGTCGCCGACCGGCTCATGCCGCGGTTCATGAGCGAACCCCTTCCCGATGGCACCTCACCGCTGGTCGTCATCGCGTCCGATGGCGAGCTCTACGGACATCACCAGCCGTGGCGCGAGCAGTTCCTCGCGCGCCTGATCGGTGAGACCTCGCCGCCGGAGCGGCCGTTCGACGTGCCGTCGTTGTCGGAGGCGCTCGCGGCGGCGGCGGCCCGCGACATCCCGGCAGCGCGGCTGCGCGAGCGGACCTCGTGGAGCTGTCATCACGGCGTGGAGCGTTGGGCAGCCAGTTGCCCGTGCGTGCCCGACGGGTCCTGGAAAGGCCCGCTGCGCATCGTCCTCGAACGCCTTGCGGGTGGCGTGGATGCCCTGACCGAACGCCTCTCCCGCGAGCTCCCCGGCGCCCCCGACCCATGGGCCGCACGCGATGCGTACGTCGACGTGGTCATCGGGGCACGACCGTCGGCCACGTTCGCCCATGACTGGCTCGGCAGCACGTCCACGGCCGGCCAGCGATCGGCCTTCCTCGGCCTGATGGCGGCACAACGCTGGCGCCTGGCGATGTTCGCGAGCTGCGCCTGGTTCTGGGACGACCCGATCCGGGTCGAGACCGCCGGCGCGCTGCGCGCGGCCACCCGAGCTGCGCGGATCCTGGACCACGTGGCCGGCTCGTCGTTGGAGCGGCGCCTCGTCGCGGACCTCGCCCTCGTCCATGGGCCTGGCGGACAGGACGGCGTGGCACTCCTGCACGCGGCCCTGCTCGCCGTCGGCCAGCGCCTGCGCTGACCGCGTGGCCTTCGACCCCGGGAATCCGTCAGCCCGCGGCCTGCGCGCCACGGGCTGACGAGGAGGAGTTGGCGATCGAACGACCGGGCGGACCCGGCCGGCGAGTCTGACTAGCGGGAGATGAGCGACAACGCGCGGCCGTCGCTGGTCCACGTCCGGGAGTCGACACCCCAACGGATGGACGCATAGCCGAGGGCGGCCAGGATGGCCACGAGGCCGGCGAAGAGGATCAACCCGATCATGCGGGCACCTACCTTGTTGCTATAGTTGGCTAGGCCAAACAGCAGCCTAACTTGGACTACTTGACTATGTCAATCGACGAGCCAAGCCCCGGGACCGCGATGGGGTCGACTGCCGGTGGCAGCCTTGACGTCGAACGCGATTCCGACGTCCCCATCTCGACCCAGATCTACTGGCAGCTCGCCTACCAGATCGACTCCGGTCGGCTCCTGCCCGGTGCTCGCCTGCCCCCGGTCCGGGAACTGGGAGCGGCACTCCGAGTGAACCCCAACACGATCCGGGCCGTCTATCGTCGTTTGGCCGATGCCGGCTACGTCACGAGTCGACACGGTGCCGGCACCCACGTGGCCGACCGACCCCCGCAGCGGCGCGGCACCGAGGCCCTCGCCGGCATCGTGGCCGAGATGCTCCGGCGCGCGGCGCACGCCGGGTTC
>CAYVJP010000105.1:3501-9246 GCA_964451745.1 uncultured Anaerolineaceae bacterium
CACCGCGGACGCGATCGCCTCGGCGACGTTCGCGGCCGCGACCGAGCGCAAGCGGCCGGGGCCACTGGTCCGCGTCCTGTTCGCCGAGTGCACGAGCGCGGATGCCGGCTACGACGCCGAGCGACTCGTCGACGAGTTCCCGGGACTCATCGAGGCGGAGGGCACGCTCATCGACGAGATGCCCGAGCGCCTGGACCGTTTCCACTACGACCTCGTCGCGACGACCACCTTCCACGCCGACGAGTGCCAGGTCCTCGCCGCGGGTCGCATCCCGGTCGTGGCGATGCTCGTCGGCCCGGGCTATCTCGAGCTGGTGCACGAGATCGCGGTCCTGCCCGCCGGATCACGGATCGGGCTGGTCTGCGCGAATGAACGCGGCGCGGAGAACATGCGCGAGACCCTGCAGCTCTCCGGTGCCACCGGCATCGAGATCATGCCGGCGCTCATCGGCGATCCGGACGCCCTCGCCGACGTCGATGCCAACGCCGACCTCGTCCTCATGTCCCGCGAGGCCCTGGCTGCGGGCCTGGATCGCGGACTTGCCCGACCCGACCGGGTCCGGCCTTGGTCGTACGAGTTCGATCCATCGGGCCTCGAACTCCTGCGCCGGGCGATCGACCACATCGCCGCGGATCGGCCGCCCGAGGCAGCCGCGACCTGACGCTCGCTCGTGCCGCGTGCGATGCTTCGACGATGCGCGGCATCGTCGTCCGGTCTCGTGGATTCCACGTTCGTCGGACGGCCCGCGAGCGCTACGCGATCGACGCCGGCCTGATCAGTCTCAGAGGCGACCTCGTCGTCGCGGATGTCGCCGCGATCCGCCGACTGGCCGCCCGGATGAACGCGGACCGCGCGCCCGGGGCACCGGGGATCGTGGCGAGCGAGATCACCGCCCTGGGCCTCATCCACGAGATCGGCCACCTCCTGATCGCTCGCTACGAGACGACGCGGCGGCCTTCGGCGATGACGGATGCCCTCACGGAGGTCCGGCGTCGGCTGGGTCCGGACGCGGATCGGCTGCTGGACCGCTATGGCGTCGAGTTCCCGGGTCGGGGGCCGGCTCCAGAGCCACCGGTGATCCGGCTCGAAGAGCTGTTGCTGACCCGCATCGCGAATGAGAACCCGGCCCTCGGTCCGCTTCGGGAACTGGTGGACGACCGGATCCTCGCCGACGGCACGCGCTACGAGGACGCCATCGCCGGACTCGAGCGCGCGTTCGCCGACGGGGACGAACTCGTGCCCGGCGGTGGTTCGCTGATCGAGCTCATGCGAGCGCCCGCGCGCGCCGCCCCCACGTCGTTGATCGGTCAGTTGCGCTACATCCGCGAGACCTGGGCCGAGCTCCTCGGGGACGCCCTCGATTCGCTGCTGCTGCGCCTTGACGTCACCATCGGCATGCTCGCCGAGGAAGAACGCGCCCTGCACCTGCGCTTCGGTGGCGGGGCCGGCGGCGGGTTCGGTGGCGATGTCCACGCCCCTTCGTTCACGAGCGCGGCCGAGGAGCCCGAAGCATTCTCGAGTGATTCGGCCTGGATGCCGCGACTCGTCCTGATCGCCAAGAGCACGTACGTCTGGCTGGACCAGCTGTCGCGCCGCTACGGCCGGGACATCCGCACGCTGGACGCGATCCCGGACGAGGAACTCGACCAGTTGGCGCGTTGGGGCGTCACCGGCCTGTGGCTCATCGGCCTGTGGCAGCGTTCGGTGGCATCGGAGCGGATCAAGCGGATGCGCGGCAACGCCGACGCGGTCGCCAGCGCGTACTCGCTCGACGACTACCGGATCGCCGACGATATCGGCGGCGAAGGCGCCTACGCGAACCTGCGCGACCGGGCCTGGTCGCGCGGGATCCGTCTCGCGAGCGACATGGTGCCCAACCACATGGGCATCGATTCGCGCTGGGTCATCGAGCATCCGGAATGGTTCCTCTCGCTGCCCGAGCCGCCCTTTCCCGCCTACTCCTACACCGGCCCCGACCTCTCGCCCGACGACCGCGTAGGCGTGGTCCTCGAGGATCACTACTGGACCGACTCGGACGCGGCCGTGACCTTCAAGCGGTTCGACCGATGGGGCGGCGAGGACCGCTACATCTACCACGGCAACGACGGCACGAGCTTTCCCTGGAACGACACCGCCCAGCTGGACTTCCTCAACCCGGTGGTCCGCGAACAGGTCATCCAGACCATCCTCGACGTGGCGCGCCGGTTCCCGGTCATCCGCTTCGATGCCGCCATGGTCCTCGCCAAGAAGCACATCCAGCGGCTGTGGTGGCCGCTCCCGGGTGCCGGCGACAGCATCCCCTCGCGCGCGCAGTACGCGATGCCGCAGGCGGAATTCGATGCGCGCATGCCGGTGGAGTTCTGGCGCGAGGTCGTGGACCGCGTCGCCGCCGAAGTACCGGGCACGCTGCTGCTGGCGGAGGCCTTCTGGATGCTGGAGGGCTACTTCGTCAGGACCCTGGGCATGCACCGCGTCTACAACAGCGCGTTCATGCACATGCTCCGCGACGAGAACGGGGCCGGATATCGGCGGCTCGTCAAGGAGACCCTCGAGTTCGACCCCGAGATCCTCAAGCGCTATGTGAACTTCATGAGCAACCCCGACGAGGAGACCGCGGTCGAGCAGTTCGGGAAGGGCGACAAGTACTTCGGCGTCGCGATGGTGATGGCCACGATCCCAGGGCTCCCGATGCTGGGTCACGGCCAGGTGGAAGGGTTCGGCGAGAAGTACGGGATGGAATTCCGGCGTGCGACGCTGGACGAGCGACCCGACCCTTGGCTCGTGGAACGGCACGAGCGCGAGATCTTCCCGCTCCTGCATCGACGCGCGTGGTTCGCGGAGGCGCACGATTTCCTGCTCTACGACCTCGTGCGAGACGGGGGCGAGGTCGACGAGGACGTCATCGCCTACTCCAACGGCAGCGGGCCGACGCGTTCCCTGGTCGTCTACCACGACCGCTTCGCCACCACGGCCGGCACCATCCGTGACTCGGCGGCCTATGCCCGCAAGAACGCGTCGGGGGCGAAGCGCCTCGTCCGGCGCTCGCTGGCCGAGGGCCTCGGCATCCCCAACGACCCATCCACCTTCGTCGCCTTTCGCGATGCGCGGACCGGGCTCGAGTTCCTGCGCTCGTGCCGCGAGCTGTGGGAGCGCGGCCTGTGGTTGTCGCTCGACGCCTATCAGGGCCACGTGTTCTGGGAGTTCCGCGAGATCGCCGACGGGTCGGCGGGCCAGTGGCGTCGACTGGCCGAACGGCTGGGCGGTCGCGGCGTGCCCTCGCTGGAGGCCGCGCTTCGCGATCTCCAGCTGGAACCGGTCCACGCCCCGCTGCGGGCCGTCTTCGAGGGACCGGCGGTCGGCGCGGTCCTCGACGCGACAGCGAGCGCGGCCGACCTCGATCTCCTCGAGGCCCGGTTCGCCACCTTCCTGGCCGGGGTGGCCGCGGCGACCGGCGTCGCCGACGTGGCGGGTGACCCGACGGCGCTCGCCGCCGCGATCCGCGCCCGGGCCGCCGCCGGACTGTCCATCGACATCGGACCCCTCGGGCGCACGGACCGGGCGACGCTCCTGGGTTGGCTGACGCTGTCGGAGATCGGCGCCCTCGCACCCGGTGCCGACATCGGGGCGACGAGCGCCGCCTGGTTCGACGAACTGCGGTTGGCCCCGGTGCTGGCCGGAGGGTTCCGCGGCGCCGGGCTCGACGAGGCCGCGGCGTGGGCCGCCACGGACCAGGTCCGGGTGTTGCTGGCCCTGCCTCGACCGTCGGGGATCCGGGCACGCGGGACGGCGCGCGATCGGCGCTTGATCGAGCGCTGGGTGGCTCGCGACGCCGTCCGTACCGCGATGGGGATCAACACGTGGGAGGGCGTGGAGTGGCTGGACCGGGAGCGGTTCGAAGCCCTCCTCGGGTGGGCCGTCCGGCTCGATGCCATCGAGTCAGGGCGTCCTCCCGACAGCGCGCTCGTCGAGCGTATCGCCGAGGCGGCGGCAGCGGCAGGCTATCGGCTCGATCGGATGCTCCCGGCCAGCCCGCCGAGCGCCCGGCGCTCGCGCCAACGTCCACCGAAGCGCACGACCTGACGACCTGACCACCTGGAGGAGGGACTCGATGGGACGCTGGACCGCGGTCGGTATCCTGGCCGCCGCACAGTTCGTGATGGTGCTCGACAGCAGCGTCATGAACGTCTCGATCTCGCAGATCGTCGCGGACCTGGATACGACCATCCAGGGCGTCCAGCTGGCCATCACCGCCTACACCCTCGTGATGGCGGCCTTCATGCTGGTGGGCGCCAAGATCGGCGACATCTGGGGCCGGGAGCGGGCCTTCGCGGTCGGCCTGGCCGTCTACGGTGCCGGGTCGCTGACCACGGCGCTGAGTCCGAGCCTGCCGGCGCTCCTCTTCGGCTGGTCGCTGATCGAGGGCCTGGGCGCGGTGCTGGTGATCCCCGCGATCGCGGCCCTGATCGCCGCCAACTACGAGGGCAAGGAGCGCGCCCTCGCGTACGGGATCATCGGCGGCGTCGCCGCCGCGGCGATCGCGGTGGGACCGGTCATCGGCGGGTTCGTGACCACGACCTGGACCTGGCGGCTCGTGTTCGTCGGCGAGGTGTTCGCGGTCGTCGCGATCCTGCTCCTGCGGGGTCGGCTCAAGCCGAGCCCCAAGGCCGACCCGGCGCCCCACCTCGACGTCGTCGGCGCGGCCCTCTCGGCGATCGGCCTGGCACTCGCGGTCTTCGGCATCCTGGGCAGCAGCTCGTGGGGTTGGGTCTGGCCGAAGGGCGCGCTGACCATCGCCGGCACCGAGATCACGCCGTTCGGCTTCAGCGTCGTCCCGTTCCTCATCCTGGGTGGCCTGGTCTTCCTGGGCCTGTTCGCGATGTGGTCGGAGCGCCGCCAGTCGCGGGGCGAGGACGCGCTCGTGGACCTGTCCATGCTGAGCATCGTCACGCTCCGCGCCGGGCTGACCTCGCTCGGGATGCAGCAGCTGATCCTGCTGGGCACGTTCTTCGTCCTGCCGGTCTATCTCCAGACGGTCCTGGGCCTCGATGCCTTCGAGACCGGGCTCAAGCTCCTGCCGATGTCGGCGACGATGCTCGTGGCGGCCCTGGTCGGGCCGAGGATCGCCGCGCGCCGTTCCCCGCGTCGCGTCGTCCAGGGCGGCCTCGTCGCCCTCGCGATCGCCGCCTTCGCGCTCGTCGGTACGGTGGACGTGACCCTGGCATCCGTCGCGTTCGCCATCGCGCTGGCCGTCTTCGGGGTCGGCGTCGGCCTGCTGGCATCGCAGCTGGGCAACGTGATCATGTCGTCGGTGGCGCCGCACCAGACGAACGAGGCGGGCGGGCTGCAGGGAACGGCACAGAACCTGGGAGCGTCGCTGGGGACCGCGCTGATCGGCGCGATCATGCTGGGCGCGCTCGCGGGCGGCTTCGCCGAGCGGGTCTCCGAGAATCCGGCGCTCTCCCCCGACCTGCAGGCGACCCTGACCGAGCTCGCCACGACCGAGGGACTCGACGTCCTGCCGGTCGCCGAGGTCGAGGAGCAGCTGCTCGCCGCGGGCGTGCCCCCGGACGAGGCGGCCGCCATCACGGCCGACTACGGAGCCGCGCAGGTGGATGCGCTCAAGGTCGCCCTGCTCGCGGTCTCGATCTTCGCGGTGCTCGGTCTCTGGTTCACTCGGCGCCTGCCCGATCGTGCCCTGGGTGAAGCGCCAGCTCCGGCGGCGGCATCGACGGGCTCCGCGTGACG
>CAYVJP010000106.1:0-9185 GCA_964451745.1 uncultured Anaerolineaceae bacterium
CCCTGACCCCCGCGATGCGAACGCGGTGCTCTCCCAGCTGAGCTACATCCCCACGGGCGCCGAAGTCTAGCACGAGGTCACGGCACGACCGGCGGGCCGATCCTCGCGACAGCGCGACAGCGTCCCGGTCCACGCGACCTGCGTCCGCATCACGGAACGCGCCGTTAGGCTCCCCCGATGCCCATCGGCCTGTTGACCGGACTCGGTGCCGCCCTCGCCTGGGGCACCCTCGACATCTTCTCGGCCCTCGCGAGCCGCCGGATCGGATCGCTCAAGGTGACGACGGGCATCCAGCTCATCGGGGCGGGGTTCGTCATCACGGTCGCGTTGGTGTCCGGGACGCCCTTCCCGACCGACCCCGGCGTGATCCTGGGCGGCGCGTTCGTCGGCCTCGCCGGTGCCGGCGCCTACCTCGCCTACTTCACCGGGCTGCGCATCGGTCCGATCGCCGTGGTGAGCGGGATGGTCGCGGCGTACGGCGGTCTCACGGTCGTGCTCGCGGTGATCATCCGCGGCGAGACGTTGACGACGGTCCAGGCCGTGGGCGCGGCCTTGGCCACGATCGGCGTCATCCTGACCGGCGTCCAGTTCGATGGCGGCTGGCGCGCGACGAAGTTCGCCAGCCCGGGCGTCATCTTCGCGGTGGTCGCGCTCATCCTGTTCGCCACGATGTCGATCGGGAGCGACATCGTCATCGATCAGGCGGGCTGGCTCCAGGTGCTGCTGGTCTCGCGCACGACGAACGCCATGCTGAGCGTGCTGATCCTCGTGGTCGCGGTGACCATCGCGCGCCGGATCGCCCAGCCCGTGCTCATCGGCGAGGACGGCACCGACGGTACCGGCGACGACCTGCCGCGCTGGGACGCTCGCGTCGTGGCGCTGGTCGTGGCGGCCGGGCTCCTCGATGTCCTGGGGCTCGTGGTGTTCATGTACGGCCTCGAGGTCGCCGAGACCTGGCTCGTGGGGCTGGCCTCGTCGTTCGGGCCGGCCGTGACGATCCTCGCCGCGGTGGCGTTCCTCGGCGAGCGCCTGCGACCCATCCAGTGGATCGGGCTCGCCGGCGTGCTCACCGGGATGATCGCGATCGGGTTGCCCTAAGCGGGGACGCTGAACCAGAACCGCGTCAGCCCGTCGCGCGATTCCGCGCCGACCCGGCCGCCGCCCTGCTCCACGAGCTGCTTCACGATGGCGAGCCCGATCCCCGCGCCCCCGCGCGCGCGGTCGCGCGACTTCTCGACCCGATAGAACCGTTCGAAGACCCGCTCCAGGTCGTCCGGTGGGATCCCGTCGCCGGTGTTGAGCACCGACACGAGGACGTCCCCCGGCCGCCGTTCCGCCCGGACCGTGACCGTGCCGCCTGCTGGCGTGTAGCGCACGGCGTTCGACAGGAGGTTCGCCAGGACCTGCGCCAATCGATCGGGATCCGCCCGCGCCGGCAGCGACGCCGGCACCTCCATGGTGAGCCGTAGCCCCGCCCGTTCGATCGATGGCGTCGCCAGCTCCAGCGCCGACCCGATCGCAACGGCCAGATCCAGCTCCACGACCTGGGGCGGGCTCGTCCCCGCGTCGCCCTCCGCGAGCGCATCGAGCGAGCGCGACAGCCGGACCAGCCGGTCCGCCTCCTCGTGGAGTGACTCGTATGTCGCTCGATCCGCCGTGATGACCCCATCGCGCAGCGCCTCGAGGTACCCCTGCAGGTTGGTCAGCGGCGTGCGCAGCTCGTGCGCGGCGTTTGCGATGAAGTCGCGCCGCATCGATTCCTGGCGCTCCAGCGACGCCGCCATCTGGTTGAACGAATCGGCGAGGCTCGCCAGCTCCTCCGGACCCTCGCGCGGGACCCGCGCCGCGTAGTCGCCGTCCGCGATCCGCCGTGCCGCGCCGCCGATCTCGGCCAGCGGTCGCGCCAGCATCCGTCCCAGGACCACGGCCAGGATGACGCTCGCCACGACCGCCAGCACCGACGCCGCGATCACCACGGTCGTGACCGATTCGTCGTACATCGCCTGGGCGTGCTCCGCGGAGTCACCGGCTTCCATCATCAGTTCGGTGAAGACGTCGGCGCCGACGACCGCGACACCGACCGCGAGGATCACGAGCCCCACCGCGGCGCTCACGATGGCGGCGAGCGCGATCCGGCCGGCGATCCCGCGCGCGATCACAGTGTTCGCACCGTCACGGCGTCCGCGCCGCCCGATACCCGACGCCGCGCACCGTCTGGACGTAGCGTGGCGTCTCGGGGTCGTCATCGAGCTTGTCGCGCAGCCGCCGGATGTGGACATCGATCGTGCGGTCCAGCACCTCGGCCGCCTCGTGGCCGTAGACGGCATCGAGCAGCTGGTCGCGCGAGAGGACGCGCCCTCCCGCGCCGAGGATCGCGCTGAGCAGCCGGAACTCCACGCGCGTCAGGTCGATCACCGCGCCGTCGTCGCGGCGGACCTCGTGCCGCGAGGGATCGATGGTCAGGTCGCCGTGACGGAGGACGGGCTGGTCGGGCGCGGCGGGCGCAGCGGACGCGGCGGCCGCCGGCGCCATCGATGTCGCGCTCCGGCGCAGGATCGACTTCACGCGGAGCACGAGTTCGGCCGGTGAGAACGGCTTGGGCAGGTAGTCGTCGGCGCCGTCCTCGAGGCCGGCGATACGATCGATCGTGGAGCTCCGTGCCGAGAGCACGAGGATGGGTGTGCGTCCCGCCTCCTCGTCGCGGCGCACGGCGCGGATGACGGCCCGCCCGTCCAGCTCGGGGAGCATCAGGTCGAGGACCACGAGGGCGGGTTGGTGGGTCTCGATCGCGTCGAGCGCGCCCGGCCCGTCCGCGGCGGTCACGACCGTGAACCCGTCGCGCTCCAGGTACGTGCGCACGAGCCGGACGATCTTCGCGTCGTCGTCGACGACGAGGATCGGTGCGGTCGGGATCGCCGTGTCGGTCGTCGGGTTCGGCATCGACAGCATGGTAGGCGAGCGATGCTATGGCGCCGCCGTGTCGATCCGGTGACGGCGGCTGGATCGCGGCTAGCTCTTGGCCCCCTCGACGACGTCCCGGATCGCGGCGATCACGACCTCCGGGTCGTGGAGTTGCGGGAAATGGCCGCTCGCCTCGGCGATGACCTGGCGACCTCGTGGGGCCAGAGCGGCACGGCCGCGCTGCGCATCCTGGTGCGCCGCGAACGCCGCGTCCGGGACCATCCGCATGCGCTTGCCGCCGGTCACGACGACGAGCGGGATGTCGGGGAACGGCGACGCGGCCCCGATCTGGCGGACGGTCTCGGCGACGTTGTCGACTTCATCGGGGCCGCGCGGACGCCCGCGCAGTCGATCGATCGCGCTCGCGACGGTGCCGATCACCCGGGCCGTGAGCCCCGGTCGCGGCGGATCCATCGCCTCCTCCGGGCTCGCCGCCTCCACCAGGACGACGCCGGCGACCTCGTCGGGATGGAGCCGCGCGAAGAGCTCCACGTGGAGGCCGCCCAGTGAGTGCCCCACCAACACGTACGGCGGCGGCACCGCGGCCTGTGCCAGGAGCGAGCGCAGCGCGGCCACGATGATCCCGCCCGTCTGCGGTACCGTCGGCCGGTCGCTCTTGCCCACCCCGAGTCGATCGACCGCGATCACGGTCCCGAACCCCGCGACCCCGGGGAGCACCTTGAACCACGAATCGATGTCCATCCCTGCACCGGCGAGGAACACGATGGGCGGGGTGCCCTCGCCGAGGCGGACGTACGCCAGCCGCCGGCCATCGACGGTCGCGATCTGCCGCGGCAACCGCTGGCTGGCCTGGAGCGCGGAGGCGTCGCGCGGGTGCATCGATCGATTCTGACGACTGGACCGATGGGCCATCATGCCGATGTGTCCAGGATGATCGCCTCGGTGCGCGGGATCGCCGCTTTCGGTTTGCTGGCGCTCGGGATCATCGCCTGCCAGGAGGGGATCCCTCCGCAGACGTTCATCGATGGGCTGCCGGTCGGCGACCGGGCTACGTGGGGCGTCCGGGAAGGCGACCGGTTCTCCGAGGTCGCGCTGGCGGAGCTCGATTCGCGCGAGCCGAACCACGCGCCGGTCGTGGCCATCGAGCCGTACGTTCCCGACTACCGCACCGCGGATGGGCAACGGCTGCTATTGACGCGGAGTGGCGGGTATGACCTCGTCATCGTGCTGCGGCTGGAGGACGGATCGGTCCGGGCGGTCTATGTGGGTTGCGGCGCCGGTGTGGAACCTGATCGGTGTTTCGTGGGACCTCCGACCGGTGTCCGATGAGGGCTTGAACCGTAGATTCGGGCCTTGTCTGATTAGAACAAGTGTTCTACTATCGGCGTCCGATGACGACCCCTCGCGCCGATGTGGACGCCGCCGTCGCGGGCCTCCAGGCTCGCTGGGGAGCCGCAGCTCCGCGGGTCGTCGGGGCCCTCGCGCTGGCACCCGCGCTGGCGGAGGCGGACGAGGCGCCTGATGCCCGGCCATCGATCGCGCCGCTCCCCGACGACCGGATCATCCACACGGGATTCGCCGCGCTTGATGCGATCCTGGGCCCGGGCGGACTCCCGCGCAGTGCCAGCGTCGCGATCCGGGGCGACGGCTCCAGCGGTCGGACGACGCTCGCGCTGCGGGTCGCGGCGGAGGCGCAGTCGGCGGGCTCGGTCGTGGCCTGGCTGGACCTGTCGCGCAGTTTCGACCCGGTCGAGGCCGTCGCCCGCGGCATCCGGCTCGAATGGCTCGTCGTCATCACGCCGGCCAGCCTGGACGAGGGCCTCAGCATCGCGGGCAGCCTGCTCGCGGGTCGCTCGGTCGACATGCTCGTGCTGGACCTCCCCGGCGGTCGATTGGCGAAGACCGACACACCGGCCAAGGTCGCCGATCGACTCCATCGACTCGCCGCGCTCGCCCGACGCGCGGAGACCCTGCTGCTGATCCTCGATGCGCCCGGGGGGAGCGGCGGGGGTGACGGGAGCGGCGGGGGTGGCCGGAAGCCGGTCGGTGGCCTGGCGACCGCGGTCGACCAGGCGACGGGGATCCGTCTCGAACTGGCCCGCCGATCGTGGGTCCGCCTGGGCCGCGACATCGTGGGCCAGCGTACCGAGGCGCTCGTCGCGCACAACCGACACGGACCACCGGGGCGCACCGCGACGCTCCGGATCCTCTACGCCGAGGGCGGCGACCGGGATGCGTGTCTCACTCGGGATGCGCTGCTGGTCGATGCCCTTGGGGCCGTGCCGGCTCCCCGTCCCGTGGCCGGGCCGGGTCCGCGTTCCGCGGACGGACCGGCTCCCCGTTCCGTATCCGTGCCGGCTCCCCGTCCCGCGCCCGGACCCGGCGTCCATTCCTTGCCGGGGCCGCAAGGAGTTGCTCCCGGAGCACGTAACGCTGCGCGCGGGCTCGAATCGACCACGGAACGGGCTCGGATCTTGCGTCGGGAGCAAGGATCGGTCGAAGACGACCCGACCCTGGCCAAATCGCCCCATTCCTTGCCGGCGCTGCAAGGAATGTCGCCAGATCCCGGGCCTCGCCCCACGGTACTTGCTCCTTTGGCAAGTCCTTGCCGGGCGCGCAAGAAACGCGTCGCCAAGCCGACCCGTGCTGCGCTGCGCCGCGCCGCGTTGCCCCGCGCCACGCCCCCGACTCCCGCCACGCCCCCGGCCCTCGCCACGACGCTGCCCCACGCCACGCCCCCGGCTCCCGCCGCGACCCCGGCTCCCGCCGCGACCCTCGCGCCACCCGTCCATGCCCCCGCACCTGAGGCCCCCGATCGCGAGACCCACGACCATGCGACGTCTCCACCTCTTCGTGCCGCACCTTCCCCTGGGCCTGGCACGGGCCCGACGCTCCGAGCCCTTCCCGCCGGGCCCGCTCGTGCTGGGCGGCCGGCCGTGGGATCCGGGGCCGGTCATCGACGCGAGCCCGGACGCGCGGGCCATGGGCGTCCGACGCGGCATGCCGCTCGCGAGCGCCCATCGACTCGTCCCTGAGGCGACCTTCATCGAGCCCGACCTCGATGCGGATCGGGCGGCGGCGGAGCGTGTCTTCGAGGCGCTCGGGCGATCCAGCCCGAGCCTCGCGGGGAGTGCCGACTCGACGGACGCGGCGTTCGGGCAGTTCGAGCTCGGCATCGATGGCCTGGCGGCGCTGTGGGGTCCCGAGCCCGACCTCATCGAGCGGGTCAGTTCCGCGTTGCGTGCCGCGCTCCCCGGGGAGTCCGGCACGGCGGGGGAAGGCGGCACGGCGAGGGAGGCCGGCACGCGCGGGGAGGCGGGCCCGGCCCTCGAGCCCCGTGTCGGCATCGCGGGCACCCACTTCGCGGCGACCATCGCCGCCGTCCACGCCCGTCCCGGGGCACCGATCGTCGTCCCGCCCGGTGCCGAGACCACGTTCCTCGCCGACTTCCCGTCGGGCCTCCTCACCACCGACCCCGACGTCCGCGCCCGGCTGACCCGTTTCGGTCTGCGTCGGATCGGGCCCGTGGCGGAGCTGCCGCGATCCGCGCTCATCGCAAGGTTCGGTGACGAGGGTGCCCGGATCCATGCCCGTGCCCGGGGCGAGGAGACCGAACCCTTCCGTGCCCGCCATACCCCCGAACGCCTGGCCCTCGGCCTGCCCATCGAACCCCCGGTGGAGGAGCTGGAACCCGTCCGGTTCGTCCTCCATCGACTCGTGGCGGCACTGGCCGCACAGCTCCTGGGACGGGGTCTCGCCGCGGACCGGGCGCACCTCACCCTGGAGCTCGATCTCGCGTTCGCCCCGCGCGGGTCGTCGCCGCGGATCGAGGTCGAGCAGCGCTTCCCGGAACCCACCGCGGATGCCCAGGCCGTGGAGCGCCTGCTGTTCGCGCGGCTGGAACGGGAACCGCCGCCGGCCGCGGTGGCGCGGCTGGAGCTGGAACTGCGGGGCACGATCCCGGCCGCCGGGCAGCAGCTCCCGTTGTTCGTGCCACAGGCTGCGCGCACGGCACGCCTGGGCTGGCAACTGGCGCGTCTTGCCCTGACCTACGGGGAGGATCGCGTCCGGCGGGTGACCATCACGGACCCGGAGGCGCCGCTCCCCGAGGATCGCTGGGCCTGGCAGTCGGTGGGCCTGGACGGGAAGCCCGGCGCATGACTCGCCTGCTGCGCGAGCACCCCCGCATCGATGTCGAGTTCGACCTCGACGGCCATCTCACCGCGATCCGCTGGAACGGTCGCCGCGAGGCCGTCGAGGTCTGCAATCGATGGCGCGTGGAGGAAGCCTGGTGGCGCGAGCCCATCGCGCGCGACTACGTCAAGGTCGCCGGCGAGCGCTGGCTGGCCCTCGTGTACCTGGACCGCGTCTCCGGGACGTGGCACCTGGAGCGCTTGTACGACTAGCGGCCCTTCCCGATCCGGCCGAGGTGCGTCTCGTGGAAGGACGTCGGCAGCTTGAGCCCATAACCGGCCGCACGATCCATCCCGACGTGCGCGACGAGGATGGCGCCGGCCAGGATGACCAGCGAGCTTCCCGTCCAGACGCCCAGCCCCAGCGCGGCCAGCCCGATCGCCCAGTTGTGGACCAGGTTGTAGGTGACGGCGCCCAGTCGAGGTCCGCCGAGATACCCGATCGCCGAAATGTCCGGCACGAGCAGCAACGGGATGGCCAGGAGCCACGGTCCACCCGCCGCCCCGAAGACGGCGAGGCCGGCCGCGAATGCCGCCACGCCCTCGAGTCGGAGCCACGTGCGGGTGGACGGCGGTGCGACCAGGTTCGCGGTCGAGGTCATCTCGCCCGCCGGGTGTGCTGTCATCGATGCGTTCATCAGATCGTTTCCTTCTTCCGACCTCGAGGCGATCACTTGCTCGCCGCCTCGCTGATGGCTAATATATGTAGCCATCATGGCTATTGTCAATAGCCTAGATTCGGAGGATGATGGAACGACGATGAGCCCGACGCCCGCGCGGACCTCCCGGGACGCGATCACCGCCGCCGCCCGCGCCATCCTCGAGGAGGACGGCCTCGACGCGGTATCCATGCAGGCTGTCGCCGCACGGGTCGGTGTCCGCCCGCCGTCCCTCTACAAGCACGTCGCCGATCGCAGCGCCCTCATCCGCGCCGTGACGGACGCCGTGACCGCGGACCTGGCGGCGGCGCTGCGGCCGCCACGGCGACCACGCGATCCGGGGGACGAGCTCCGCTCGATCGCCCGCCGCTATCGGGCGTTCGTGCGCGAGAACCCGGCGGGGTACGGACTGCTGTTCGCGCGGCTGGGGCCGGGCATGCTGCCCGACGCGTCAGTCCTCGCGGCGCTGGGAGAGCCGATCGTCGGCGCGACCGCGCGCCTGGTGGGGGAGGAGGGGGCGCTGGACGCGGCACGCACGTTCGTCGCCTGGGCGCACGGCTTCACGAGCCTGGAGCTTGCCGGCGGATTCCGCCTGGGCGGGGACATCGACGCCGCCTTTTCCAACGGCATCGACCTCATCGTCGCGGGGATCAGCGAACGGGCGATCCCATCAGCAAGGTGACGACGAAGAGGACCAGGAAGAGCCCGATCACGAAGACCAGGACCCCGATGTCGCGTGGTTGGGCTGACTGCATCCGCTTCCCCCGAGTCGGGCGGACCGGCTCCTCGACCGCTCCCGCGTCGTACGAGACGCATGACCAGGCCCAAGTGTAGCTGCGACTTCCCGGGTTTGCAGCTGCGCGGCGCACCGATCCGAATCGGGCCGGTGCAGGCCGGTGCTGGTCAGGCCTCGGCGGCGGGCATGTTCCCGAAGACGATGATGGCGACGAGCCCGAACAGGACCACGGCCAGGATCGCGGCACCGATGAAGTCGATCGGGCGGGGTTTCATGGGCTGCGCGGCTCCTTGGTGGATGGTCTGGCGAGCGGCGGTTTCAGAACGGGCAGGCGGCGCCATATCGGACGGTCACCACGATCAGCGTTCCCATCGGGGTGACCTTGGTTTCGATGCGGCAGTCGCCGTCCCCGACGGAATCGAGCACGTAGCCGCCGTCTTCGAACGGCCCTGACAAGCCCTCGGTACTGTACGTCGCCATCTCGAGGCTCGTCTGCATCCACTCGGCGACCTCCGCGGGATCGCCGTCGGGCAGCGCGTAGGCGGCGCTCACCGGGTCGGGCGACACGTCCTCGGCCAGAGTCGCGCCCGGGTGGTGCGGGAAGTCCGCGGGCACGGCATCCCAGATGCGGCCCCATTCGGTGTCGGTCTGGCTGGGTTCGGCGGGATCGGTGGC
>CAYVJP010000107.1:0-9162 GCA_964451745.1 uncultured Anaerolineaceae bacterium
CATACCGCGGCCTCATCGGGACCGCGCTGCCCCGCAAGGCCGGCCCGGCCTCGGCCAAGGGCGTCGAGTACCGCCCATGAGGAGCATCACATGAAGCGCATCGGGTTCCTGTCGTTCGGCCACTGGTCGGCGACGCCGTACTCGCAGGTGCGCTCGGCCTCGGACGCGCTCCTGCAGTCGATCGAGCTCGCCGAGGCGGTCGAAGCGCTCGGTGCCGATGGAGCCTACTTCCGGGTCCATCACTTCGCCCGGCAGCTGGCATCGCCGTTCCCGCTGCTCGCCGCGGTCGGCGCCCGGACCGAACGGATCGAGATCGGGACCGCCGTCATCGACATGCGCTATGAGAACCCGCTGTACATGGCCGAGGACGCGGGCGCCGCCGACATCATCGCCGGCGGCCGTCTCCAGCTCGGCATCAGTCGCGGGTCGCCGGAGCAGGTCATCGATGGCTTTCGGTACTTCGGCTATGCGCCGGCCGAAGGTGAGACCGACGCCGACCTGGCCCGGCGCCATGCTGCGATCTTCCTCGAGACCATCCGGGGCCACGGGTTCGCCCAGCCGAACCCGCGACCGATGTTCGCGAACCCGCCTGGCCTGCTCCGTCTGGAGCCGTACAGCGAGGGCCTTCGCGACCGGATCTGGTGGGGCGCCGGGACGCGCGCCACCGCGGAATGGACGGCCGAGCAGGGCCTGAACCTGATGTCCTCCACCCTGCTCACCGAGGACGCCGGGGTCCCGTTCCACGTCCTGCAGGCCGAGCAGATCCAGCGCTACCGGGATGCCTGGACCGCGGCCGGTCACCAGCGCGAGCCGCGCGTGTCGGTGAGCCGAAGCATCTTCCCGATCGTCGATGACCGCGACCGGATGTACTTCGGGCAGAGCGAGGGCGACCAGGACCACGTCGGCCATCTCGACGAGCAGACCAAGGCGACGTTCGGGCGGACGTATGCCGGAGAGCCCGACACGCTCGTCCGGCAGCTCGCCGAGGACTCGGCCATCGCCGCGGCCGACACGCTCCTGCTGACCATCCCGAACCAACTCGGCGTCGAGTACAACGCGCATGTGGTCGAAAGCGTGCTCCGCTACGTCGCCCCAGAGCTCGGCTGGCGCTGACGGACCCGGCACATGCGCATGGTATGATATGTGCATGTTCAGCGAACGCACCCAAGTGCTCCTGTCGCCACAGCAGGTCGATAAGCTCAAGCGGATCGCCGCTCGCGATGGGCGGTCCGTCGGCGCCGTCATCCGCGAGGCGGTGGACAGCTACGTTGATCCTGGGGCGGACTCGCGCCGAAGGGCCGCCGACGCCATCCTTTCGATGAACCTGCCAGTCGATGATTGGGAGGTCATGAAGCGCCAGATCGAGGAGAGCCGGTATCCGCCACTGGAAGACTGGCCGTGACCGCATTCGTCGATGCGGCCATCCTGATGTACGCCGCGGGGTCTGATCACCCGCTCCGCGAGCCTTGTGCGCGGGTCGTGCGCCGGATCCGGGATGGCTCCCTTGACGCGACCACATCAGTGGAAGTCATCCAGGAGATCGTCCGTCGATACATCAGCATCGGCCGACCGGATGCGGCCGGTGCATTGGCCTCCGAAACCCTTGACCTGTTCTCGCCGGTGCTGCCCGTCTCCCATGCGCTGATGCGGCGCGTCCCCGACCTGGTGGCGAGGTATCCCCGCCTGCAGGGTCGCGACATCGTCCACATCGCAACCTGTATCCACGAAGGGATCACCGAGATCATCAGCACGGACAAGGGTTTCGATCAGGTCGCGGAGGTCAAGCGGATCGACCCGCTAGCATTCACGGCGTGACGACCATCAAGCCGACGCTGGACATCGCCGCCCGGGCAGCCGCCGCCGCACGGACCGAGGAACTGTTCCGCGCGTCCGGCGCATTCCGCGAGGGCCACTTCCTGCTCAAGAGCGGGCGCCATGGCGATGCCTACGTCGAGAAGTTCGCCGTCCTCTCCGACCCTGCGGCGACCAGCGAGCTGTGCGGCTATTGGGCAGCGCGGGTCCGTGGCGATGGCGACGGGACGCCGGCGCTCGTCGACCTCGTCGCGGGCCCGACGACGGGCGGCGTGATCCTTGCGTTCGAGACGGCCCGGCAGCTCGGTGTCCGGAGCATCTTCGCCGAGGAGGTCCGCGACGCCTCCGGCGGCACCCACCGCGAGTTCCGTCGGGGCTTCACGATCGAGCCGGGAGAGCGTGTCCTGCTCGTGGACGACATCCTCACCACCGGCGGGTCGTTGCTGGCGATGATCCCGGCCGTCGAGGCGATGGGTGGCGAGATCGTCGAATGCGCCGTGATGGTGGATCGCTCCGGCGGGCGCGCGACGCTGACGTCCCCGACCACCGGACGGACCTATCCGCTCCGCGCGCTCTGGCAGCTGGACCTGCCGACCTATGGACCCGGGGACCCGTGTCCGCGCTGTGCGGCCGGAGATCCGCTCGTCGCTCCCGGGAGCACCGGCGCCGCCCCCGCGACCACCTGACGCATGGACCGCGGCACACGGATCGGGTTCGTGGGCATCCTCGTCGCGCTCGTGATCCTGGTCGGTGGTGTCGCCCTGTTCCTGCCGGGGACCGTCACCCAGCGTCACCAGCCGGTGGGAGCGGACCCGATGGTGGGCGTCATCGTCGCCGTGGATGCCGAGGGGCTGGGGTCGGTCCGCGGGTTCACGCTTCGGCGCGCCGGCGGCGAACTCGTCGTGTTCGATCTGCGCGCGCTCGAGAACGGGTTCGCCTTCCCGCCGGGGCACCTCGCCGAGCACCAGGCGACCGCCGAGCCGGTCAGGGTCTGGTACCGCGACGACGCCGGGACGCTCCTCGCGATCAGGATCGAGGACGCTGCCCCGCAGTGAGCAGCGTGCCGCGGCGCGTCATTCGACCGCGGCGATCGCCGCCTCGAGCTCCGCATCGTCGAAGATGAGCATGAGCGACGAGGTCACGATCCCGTCGCCATCGACGACGAAGATCCAGGGCTCCGCGGCGAGTCCCCACTCTGCGGCGGACGCCGCGAGCGTGAGATTGGGTGGATCCCCGGTGAGGACCGGCTGCAGCGAGCCCTCGGCATACTCGAGCTCGTAGGGCTCGACGTTGATCACGGTCAGGTCGGGGTGTGCGGCGGCGATCGGCTTGAGCCGGTCGAGGGTGGGGCCGCACTGGGCGCTCACGCAGAACTTCGGGGTCGCGAAGGCCAGCACGAACGGCTCGTTCGCAGCCAGCGCATCGGCCACGGATGTCTCGTAGAACGCCTCGACCGGCTCGTCATCGGTCGAGATCCGGGCGACGTCGCCATCCACGTCGGCGAGGGTCGGCGTGTCGGACGCCGGAGCGGCATCACCGACACCGATCCCGATCCCCTCGGGCTGGACGTCGAACTGGACCCGGATGGTCTCGAGTGGCGTGTCCGGCGTCGCCGTCCTGAACTCCGCGCCCCAGGTGCCCGACGAGGGGAATGCGGCGTTCGCGATATAGACCCCGACCGCATCTTCGATCGCCCATACGAACGTCGCATCGATCGTCTGGACCGGCGCCTCGGCATCGGCTCCGAGGTCGTAGAGCGCGAGTTCCACCGTCCGATCCGGTGCGGCCACCGGGGTGTTCGCGTCGTCGAGGAAGGAGAACATGAGGCGGGTCGCACCGCAGGTGATGGTCCCGGCGGGATTGATGATCTGCGGATAGATCGACGGGTCCTGCGAGGCGGGCGACCAGGCCTCCATGGCGCCCGCGTCGGGCGTCGGCGACGGGGCGCACGCCTCGGCCGAGCCGGATGGGAGTGGGGAGCCGCCACCGCCGCCGCAGGCCCCGAGCAGGAGCGCCGTCGCGGACGCGATGGCAAGGAGTCGTCGTGTCATCGATATCAGGGTAGCCGAGGCTGACCGGGGCCGCCGTCGCGCTAGAATGCGCGAGCAGGCCCGCTCCCCCATGCCGGACATCGCGTGTCCGTCCGACCGGCGCTCGCCCAGGAGACCCATTGACCCGGTTCCAGAAGCTCGCTGCGATCACGCTCGCTACGACCATCCTGCTGGTGATCGTCGGCGTCATCGTTCGCGCCACGGATTCCGGGTTGGGCTGCCCGGACTGGCCGCTCTGTCACGGCCAGATCATCCCGCCGCTCGACGATCCCAAGGCCTGGATCGAGTGGATCCATCGCGACATCGCGGTGATCATCGGATTCCAGATCCTGGGTCTTGCCGCGCTCGCGCTGCGCGACCACCGTGACCGGCCGTCGCTCGTCTGGCCGTCGATGGCGGCTGTCGTCCTGGTGGGCTTCCAGGCGTGGCTTGGGCGCGAGACCGTGCGCCTCGGCAACAGCGGGGAGTCGGTGACCGCGCACCTTGCCGCCGCGATGGCGCTGGTCGGCCTGCTCGTCTACCTGACCGTCCGCGCGGGCTTCCCGGCGCATCTTCCGGGTCGCGGTGCGAGCCAGCGCTTCACGTTGCTCGCGGCGTTCGGTGCCGCCACGACGTTCGCCCTGCTCCTCTTCGGGTCGCAGGTCACCGCGACCGACTCCGCGCTCGTCTTCCCCGACTGGCCGCTGATGGGTGGCTCGCTCATCCCGCCGCTGACCGAGGCGAGTTCCGCGCATGTCCTCCATCGCTGGGTCGCCGCTGTCGTGGCGATCATCGTGGGGGTGATCGCCGTCGTCGCGGTCCGGACCCAACGCTCGAATCCGACGATCGTCCGCCTGGCCGTCGGGGCCGCGGCCCTCTTCGCCGTCCAGGTCGTGGTGGGCGGACTGCAGGTCATCACCGACCTGTCGGCCTGGACGCAGACCCTGCACCTGGCCCTCGGCGCGATCATCTGGGCCATGCTGGCCGGCCTGGCGGTCGTGAGCTACTACGCCGCGCGAGCGCAGGTCGTCCCCGCCGAGCCCAGTGCGGGTACCGGTTCACCGGCGGCTTCGCCGACCCGCGGCGACACCATCCGTGCCTACATCGCCCTTACCAAGCCGCGCATCATCGAGCTCCTGCTCGTGACCACGGTCCCGGCCATGGTCCTGGCCACGCGCTGGGTGCCCGGGATCGACTGGGCCGAGTGGGGGTGGCTCGTGGTCTGGACGTTGATCGGCGGGACGCTCGCCGCGGGCAGCGCCAATGCCATCAACTGCTATCTGGACCGCGACATCGATGAGCTGATGACACGGACCCGTCGCCGGCCGTTGCCCGCCCATCAGGTGGAGCCCGAACGCGCCGTCGTGTTCGGGATCGTCCTGGGCGTGATCTCGTTCGTGGTGATGGCCTGGTTCGTGAACCTGCTCGCGGCATTCCTGACGTTGCTCGCCATCGCCTTCTACGTCGTCGTCTACACGATGATGCTCAAGCGGACGACGCCGCAGAACATCGTCATCGGTGGCGCCGCCGGGGCGCTCCCCCCGGTCATCGGTTGGGCGGCCGTCACCGGCGACGTCGGCATCCCGGCGCTGATCCTGTTCGCGATCGTCTTCTACTGGACGCCGCCGCACTTCTGGGCGCTGTCCCTGCGCATCCGCAAGGACTACGCCGCCGCGGGCGTGCCGATGCTCCCGGTGGTCCGCGGGATCCCCGAAACGACGCGCCAGATCGGGTTGTACACGCTCCTGATGGTCGCGATCTCCCTGATCCTGTGGCCGGTGGCGGAGATGGGCTTGATCTACCTGGGTGCCGCCGTGGGCCTGGGTGCGGTCTTCATCTGGCAGGCCTACGCGCTGTGGCGTCGCGGTGCCTCGGAAGAGGCGTCCACGAAGGGAGCCATCGCCCTGTACCGCTACTCCATCAGCTACCTCTCGCTGCTGTTCCTCGCGGTCGCCATCGACGCCATCATCGTCATCTGACCGACCGTCCGTGACCGCTGAGCCGCACCCCGCGCGTTCCAGCGAGGCCGATGGCGGGGTCGCGGCCGTGGGCGGCGCGGCCGCCCACGACTTCGTGGACCGCAAATGGGTCACCGCCATCGTCCTGGCGGCACTCGTGGCGATCCCGGCCGCCCTCCTGACGATCGCGTACATCGGCGGTGTCCGGTGGCTCACCCACGCCGTCTGGGACGACCTCGCCGCCGCCACGGGCCTGCCCCATGCGGTCGTCGTCATCGCCATCCCCACCATCGGCGGCGTCCTGGTGGGGCTCTGCATCCGCTACCTGCCCGGCGGTGGCGGACCGGAGCCGGCGGCGGGTCACGGGTTGGGCGGAGACGAGCACGAGGGACTGCGCGGACTTCCGGGGGTGGTGCTCGCCAGCGTGATCTCGCTGGTCGCCGGCGCCAGCCTGGGGCCGGAGGGCCCGCTCGTCTCCATCATCGGCGGCCTCGCCACGTGGGTCGCCCTCCGCCTGCGGCTCCCCGACCAGATGGGCCTCCTGCTCAGCCTCAGCGGGGTCTCCTCGCTGACCGCCGGGATCTTCGGCAGTCCCCTCGCCAGCGGGCTGCTGCTGGCCGAGACCGCGCCGTTCGCGGGGGTCGAGCTGTATCGCCGGATCATCCCGGCACTCGCGGCGGGGACCGTCGGCTACATCATCTTCGACGCGCTGATCGGGCCGCCGATCGTCCCGATCTTCGGCCCGAGCCAGGACCCCGGCCTGTGGCCCTTCTTCATCGCCCTGGGGTTCGGGGTCGCCGGTGGATTCCTCGGGGTCCTGTACATCGAGGGCTATCACCGTCTGCGCGCCGCCGTTCGTCGCTTCGACGGGCAGCCGGTCCTCAAGGCGACCGTCGGCGGGTTCGTGATCGGCGTCGTGGCTCTCGGGTTCGGCGAGCTCACGCTCTTCTCGGGCGAGCACGAGATCTACGACGCGGTCGAGCAGGCCGGCACATTGGGCGTCAGCGGCCTTGGCCTGCTCCTCGTGGGCAAGATCATCGCCAGCCTGGTGTCGCTCGTCAGCGGGTTCCGTGGGGGCCGCATCTTCCCGGTCATGTTCATCGGGGGCGTCCTGGGTCTCGTCGTCAGCGCCGTCATCCCGGCCATCCCCGCCCCGATCGCCGTCGCGAGCGGGATGGGCGCGCTCGGGGTCTCGGTCCTGCGGATCCCCTTGTTCATGGTGATCTTCGTGGCGGTCTTCACCGCCATCGACCTCGTGCCGTACATCCTCGTCGCCGTCGTCACCAGCTACGCCGTCACGGTGGGCCGTCGCGAGCTCTGACGGACGGTGGTCCGCGGCCCTGCGCGATGTCGGCCCGGCCTGTCACGATGCGCCCATGCACATCCAGTTCCTCGGCGGCGCCACGACCGTCACCGGCTCGCAGTTCCTGCTGACGACGGACCGCGCAGCCGTGCTCATCGATTGCGGCATGTTCCAGGGCAGCCCCAACGAAGCGGTCCGCAACCGGATCCCATTCGCGTTCGACCCAGGCGCCCTGGATGCGGTGCTGCTGACCCACGCGCACCTGGACCACTGCGGCCTGTTGCCCGTCCTCGTCCGCGAGGGGTTCACGGGGCCCATCCACGCAACCGCCGGGACGGTAGAGCTCGCGACGCTCGTCCTGTTGGACTCGGGGAAGCTCCACGAGCAGTTCGCCAAGCGCGAGGCCCGCTGGGAGGCCCGCAACCCGGACAAGGCCGCCGCCGAGGACCGCCAGGAGGCCGATGCCTACCAGGCCGCACTCGAGCAGGCACAGGCCGGCGAGGACGGGCAGCACGTCGCGACGTCGATGGAGCCCGCCGGTCTCGCGCCATCGAAGGTGGCGAGCTGGCCACGCGACCCGGAGGCGGAGCTTCGCGCCCAGCCACCGGCCATCGATATCGATCTCGACGCGCCGCTGTACACGGTCAAGGACGCCGAACGGACCCTGCCGCAGTTCGCCGCCGTCGAGTACGACGAGGAGCGCGAGGTCGCTCCGGGCGTCTGGGCGACGTACCTCGACGCGGGCCACATCCTCGGCTCGGCGATCATCCGGCTGCGCGTCCAGGACCGGGATGGTGCCGAGGAGCGGGTGATCGTCTGCTCCGGCGACCTGGGGCGACCCGGGACCCCGATCCTGCGGGACCCGACGGTCCTTACCGCCGCGGACTACATCCTCGTCGAGTCCACGTACGGTGGCCGCGAACACGAGCCGCAGCACGAGGCCATCCGGATCCTGGCCGAGACGATCCGGATGGTCGATGCGGCGAACGGCGTGCTCCTCGTCCCATCGTTCGCCATCGGGCGGACCCAGGAGGTCGTCTGGGAGTTGGACCGCCTCATCGAGCGCGGCGAGATCCCGCTGCTGCCGCTCTACCTCGACTCGCCGATGGCCTCGAAGGCATCGGACATCTACCGGCGCTATCTGCAGTATTACGACGAGGAGACGCGCGAGCTGCTGCAGAGCGGCGATACGCCACTCGACTACCCCAAGCAGATCGTCACGAACGACGTCAAGGACTCGCAGGCGATCGAGCGCGCACCCCGCCCGTACATGATCGTCGCCTCGAACGGGATGCTGACCGGCGGGCGGGTCGTGGGACACCTGCGCCACCTCATCGACGACCCGTCGGCCGTGATCCTGTTCGTGGGCTACCAGGGGCAAGGGACGCTCGGCGCACACCTGCAGGCGGGCGCTCGGCAGGTCCGCCTCGACGGGCAGACCCGCGAGGTCCGCTGTCAGGTGCGCTCCATCAGCGGGTTCTCGGCCCACGCCGACGAGTCCGAGCTGCTCGATTGGCTGGGTCGCTTCGCCGACGGCAAACGGCCCGGCGATCCCGGGTATCCGCGCCGCGTGTTCCTGGTCCACGGGGATCCCGACGCGCAGCTCCTCCTGGAGCCCCGCGTTCGCGAGCTCGGCTTCGCCACCCATGTCCCGCACTGGCACGAGCGGGTCGAGCTGGACTAGATCCGCTCCACCGTTCGTGGTGCCCGGCGGCACCGTGCGACCGGCGGCCAGACTTGCGACGAGGGCCTGCTTCCGGGTATGGTTGTGGCGGCCTAATCCAGGGGGTAATCGGCCTAATTGCCCGGTGGCGGATCCTTCCGCCGCCGGGCATCAACATGTCCGGCGGCGGTTGATCGGGACGCTCGCGGCTACGGGCCCCGAGTCCGTTCCGACTGACGCGCGGCCCGTCGCGTCTGATGCGACACGAGCGGCAATAGAACGTGGATGGGCCACGATCGGGCGACTCGCTCACCCGCCTCGGAGGCACCATCCCCATGCCCACGCCGCTTGCGACCCCTGCGACCACCGAGTCCTCGACCCTCTATTTCGGGCCGT
>CAYVJP010000108.1:0-9148 GCA_964451745.1 uncultured Anaerolineaceae bacterium
ACAACGCCGGGCCTTTACGGGCCCGGCGTCTTCGTGTGCCCGGCGCCCGCCCAACGAGGGTTCGGGGCACTGGTCGCACGGATGCGGTCCGTTCGGCCCTTGGAGGGGCAGGCGCGGGCCCCGATGCTCGATTCTCGAGTGGGCCGCAGCGCCCCGTGCGAGTGGAGGTGACGCCATGCGCGCCCTGGTGATCTATGAATCGATGTTCGGCAATACGCGGGATGTCGCCCGGGCGATCGCGGATGGGATCGCCCCCACGCTCGAGGCCGAGGTCCTCGACGTGGCGGATGCGCCCGTCGAGATCGGGGCCGACATCGCGCTCATCGTGGTGGGTGGGCCCACGCATGCGCACGGGATGAGCACACCCGCCTCACGCGCGGACTCGGCGCGCCGAGCCGGCGACCAGCTGGTCTCGCGCGGCAACGGCATGCGTGAATGGCTCGACGCGGTCCGTCCGGTCGCGACGCCGGTGGCGGCCGCGGTGTTCGACACCCGGATCAAGGGCCCAGGGTTCCTGTGGGGATCGGCCGCGAAACCCGCCGCCAAGCGCCTGGCGTCCCTGGGTTTCCAGATGATCGTGGAGCCCGAGGACTTCGTCGTCGGAGGACCGACCGGCCCCCTGTTCGATCGACTGGAGCCTGGTGAGGTCGAGCGCGCTCGATCGTGGGGCGCCGATCTGGCACAACGGGCCTGGGTGCCTGCCGGGACGCGCTAGCCTGCTCGAAGCTCCAGGGCGGCCCCGAGCTGCGGGTCGTGCTCGCGCTTGTGCGCGTACATCGTGTACACGACGAGATCGTCGAGGGAGTACTGCGGGCCGTACCAGGGGATGGTGCCGACCTCGCGCCAGCGCTCGGGTGAGATCGTGGCGGCATGCGCCATGGCGCGGTCGTGCGCGCTCGCGAACTCGTCGAGGACGTCCTCGATCGGCCAGTCGCGGCGGATCGCCGCCTGGTCGTCGTTGAAGGTCGCCGGGTCGGCGGCCATGAGATCCGAGCGGAGCGGAGCGCCGACCTCGCTCGCGAGAACGTCCGCGAACCGCACCTCGAACGCACTGAGGTGGCCGACGAGGTCCTTCGCCGTCCAGACACCGAGCGCGATCAGCGCCCAGTCCTCGGGTCGGTAGCGCGCGACCGTGGTCATGACAGCCCGCTGACCGTAGGTCAGGACGTCGATCGCGTTCACCTCGACATCCTAGCCCGCGCCGGGCCCGGCGGCATCGTAGGATGGCCGCCATGCCCACCCGCTATCACGTCGCGGTCCGCCATCCCGACGATGAACGGGTCCTCGTCCGCCACGACGGCGCGATGCCTGGCTTCTCGTTGGAACCCGCGCCGGCGTGGCAGGTGGTCTCGCCGATCGTCGAGCGGTTGCGCGAGGCCCCCGGCATCGAGGTGGTGGTCCTGCGGGCCGCGTGGCTGGGTGACGGCGCCGCCCCCGGCCGCTCCGATCGGCTGTACGAGGCGGTCGCGACACACGACGCGCCGGCCGCCGGGCATCGCTGGGTCGCGTTGGCGGACCTCGACCGTCGGCCGACGCCGATGGGTCGCGCGATCGATGCCGGCGTCCTGGAGCCACTGGCGGGCGATCGGCAGCCGTGGTACGGCATCCACTGGTTCGCGGAGATGGTCGCCTGGATCGACGAGCGGCTCGCGGATGCCGGGATCCGCCGGCACGGACCCGTCCAACAGGTCCGGTCCTGGGGCCGGTCCGCACTGCTGACGCTGCACACCGACCGTGGGCACCTCTGGGCGAAGCAGGTCCCGGCCGTGTTCGCCCACGAGGTCGCCGTCACGGGGTTGCTGGCGGACGTGGATCCGGGGATCGTGCCACCGCTGGTCGCCGCCGACACCCGATCCGGTCGCTTGCTCATGGAACACGTGGAAGGCCCCCTGCTCGCCGAACAGCCGGAGGCGGCCGACGCGTGGCTCGCCACGATGAGCCGGCTCGCCGAGATCCAGCGGGTCATGGCCGCCGATCTCGGCGTCCTCCGGGTCGCAGGCGTCCCTGCTGCGTCGATGGCCGAGCTTTCCGCGCGGATCCCGAGCCTGGTGACCGATCCGGCGCTGCGGGCGGCGACGCCCCGCCTCGTGGCCGCCTGCGAAGCGCTCGACGAGGCGGCGACGGTGGGTGGTCCCTCGCTCGAACACGGCGACCTGTCGGCCGACCAGGTGATCATGGGGGCGATGGGACCGGTCTTCCTCGACTGGTCGGACGCGACGATCACCCACCCATTCCTCGCAGCTGCCGCCTTCCTCGGCGATGCGGCAGCGGCTCCGCCGGCCTCGTTGGAATCGTCCCTCGAAGCGGCCTACCTCAGCGGCTGGTCGGCGACCTCGCACGCACGCGATGTCCGGGAAGCCCAGCGGGGCCTGGCACTCGCCCGGGTCGTGCATCCACTGCACATGGCGAGCATGCTCGTCGACCGCATCCTGCCCGGTCTCGAGCAGCCATGGGAGCTGAGCGGCATGGTCGCGACGTACCTCGAGGCGGTTCGCCCGCGGCTCGAGACGCTCCCGCGTATCCTGCGCGGGTGACCCGTCCCCACGTTCCCGAGGCCGTCCTGACGGCCGCCCACGACCGAGCCCGAGCTCGCGCGGATCGCGATTGGCCGGAAGCCGACCGACTGCGAGAGGTCATCGAAGCCGCGGGATGGCGGATCGTGGACCGGGGCACGGACTTCGCGCTGTCGCCGGCCGCACCGCCGGACGTCGAGGACGGCGAGCGGCTCCGCTACGGCGCCAGCGCCAACGTTCCCTCGCGGCTGGAGGAGCCGGCCACGGGCCTGGCCACGATCGTCGTCGTCGCGACCGACGACCCCGACGACCTGACCCGGGTGGTGAGCGCGGTACGCGGACATACGCCCGACGGGACGAGCCTCGTGATCGTGGCGGACGGGCCTTCCGATGCCCAGGCCGACGCGCTCGGCGCCATCGGGGAGGCGACGGACCCAGACGCGGGACTCCCGACCGAGATCGTCTGGACGAGCGAGCGCCTGGGGCACGCAGCCGCCACGAACATCGGCATCCGGCGAGCGGCCGGACCGGTCATCGTCCTTCTCGACACCAGCCTCGAACCCGAAGGGGACATCGTCACCCCCCTCGTCCGCGCCCTCGACGATCCGTCGGTCGCGGTCGTCGGCGGCTGGGGGATCACCTCCGCCGACCTGCGCCGGTTCGAGGACGCGCCAGCCGGTGACGTCGATGCCATCGAGGGCTACCTGCAGGCGTTCCGCCGCGCCGACTTCGCGGAGCGTGGGCCGCTGGATGAGCGGTTCCGCTTCTACCGCAACCTCGACATCTGGTGGAGCCTCGTGTTGCGCGATAGCGGGGAAGGGGAGCGACCGCGACGGGCACTCCGCCTCGACGGACTCCCGGTCCGGCGCCATGAGCATCGGGGCTGGACCAGCCTGCCCGACGATGAACGCGACCGCCAGTCGAAGCGCAACTTCTACCGGATCATCGATCGTTTCGGGTCGCGACGCGACCTGCTGGTCGGCCCCAAGGACGGGGCGGGAACGTGAACGACCTGCGCGACGACGTTGCCTTGGGCGCCTGACCCTAGATCGACACGGCCGGGTCGCGCTCGTCGCGATGCTCCCACACGGTGGTGAGCGGGTCGCGCTGTCCGACCAGGAACCACGTGACGAGTGCCGCGAGCAGCGTCAGGAGGCCGGTGCCGGCCAACGTGATCCGAACGGCATCCGTGTAGGCCGCGGCGTACTGGACGAGGTCCGCTCGATCCATGCCGCCCACGAGCGACGGGAACCCGGGCGTGCCGATGGCGACGAGGACCTCGCGGAACCCGCTCACCGCGGTATCCACCGAGGCCGGATCCTGCCCCGCCAGGGACCCCACGTAGCGTTCGATCGAGATCGTCGCGATCGCGAGCGTCGCGACGACGATGCCCGCGCGCGTCCCCAGCGCCACCGACGCCTCGTTGAGGGCCGCCGCGGTCGCCGGGAGGCCGCGCGGGACGCTGGCGAAGATGATCGCGGTCCGCACCGTGGTGGCGATGACGAACCCCGCGCCGATGAGCACCAGCGGAAGGACGAAACCCGCGTACGCGGCGCCAGGCACGAGCACCAGCGCGAGCAGGACGTTGCCGAGCCCGATGCCCGCGACCCCCGCCGTGATCAGCGGCCGGGGCCCGACGCGACCCAGGAGCAGGCCGACCACCGGTCCGGTGACGACCAGCGCCGCCATGAACGGCACGGTGGCGACGACCGCCGCGAGCGGACCGTAGCCGTTGATCAGCTGGAAGAAGAGGGGTAGCTGGAGCAAGGGTGCGGCCTGCGCGAAGGCGATCACGAACCCGACGAACAGCGCCATCCCCACTGGCCGTCGCTCGACCCGGACGGCGTCGTCGTGGGCGACGCCCCGCTCCACGGCCCCGGCCACCGCCAGGATGCCGAGCCCGCCCAGGAAGAACGCGATCCGCACCGGATCCAGGACCCCGTTCCCGAGCCCGACCACACCGATGCAGGTCACGATGATCCCGGCGGCCCACACCGCCGTCGCGAGGACGCGCCGCCGCTGCTGCCGTGAGGGGTTCGGCAGGTCCGGCCATCCCCAGCGCACCGCGACGAAGGCCGCGATCGCGACGACCGACGACACGAGGAACGCCGGCCAGCGCGGCCCCGTGGGTCCAAGGAGCGTGATCAGGACGGGACCGAGGGCCATGGCGCCGCCGTAGGCCGCGTACGCGAGCCCGATCGCGGTCGCCCGGGGGATGCCCGAGTACGTCACGGCCACCCCGGCCAGGGCGATCGGAAGGATGACACTGGCGGCGCCGACGCCGACGAGGCGTCCGACGACGAACAGCGGGCCGTCGGTGATGACCAGGCCGCTCAGGCTGGCACCGATGAGCGCACCGAGCGCGCCCAGCTGGATGCGACGCCGCCCGTCGGTGTCGCCCAGGACGCCACCCACGAGCAGGAGCAGGGCTCCGATGGCCGCCGCGAACAGCAGGGTCTGCTCGAGCTCCGGTCGCTCCCGGATCGCCGACTGGACGGAGGGCAGGCCCGGGTTGTAGACATGGGGATCGAGCCCGGCCGCCGCAAGGGAGAGTGCCGCGATCAGGAGGGTCCGGGCGTCGCGCGGATCCCGATGCAGGTCGCTGATGACGCCCGGGATCGGCGGTCGTGGCACGCCGCGGATGCTACCGCGCGGCGCGGGCCTCAGCGGCGTCGGACGCGCGTCCCGTCGGCCCCGTCGATGACCTCCCAACCGCGTCGTTCCAGGGTCGCGCGCAGGGAATCCGCGGCCGCGAAATCGCGGGAGGCGCGTGCGCGCGTGCGAGCGTCCACGATCGCGGCGATATCGGCGGGGATGTCGTCCGCTCCCGGGTCCGGCGATCCGGCCGACCAGGTCCGGTCCAGGTCGAGACCGAGGACGGCATCGGCATCGAGGACCAGCCAGCGCCGCTCATCGACACCCAGGTCCGCGCGGAGCATCTGGCGCACGACCGCGAGGGCCGTCGGCAGGTCGAGATCGTCGTCGAGCGCGTGGACGAATCGGTCGTGCAGCGCACGACCCTCGGGCGTCAACGGGGCCGCCGGATCGTGGGCTCGATCTCGCACGGTGACGTCGTCGGCCCCACCGAATCCGGCGACGGACGTCGCGGTCCCTGCCGGTCGATCGCCGGCGGACGCGGCCCGCAGCGCCTCCGGAGCGGCCCACGGTCCGTCCGCCGGCGGCGGCCCCAGCGCAGCGAGGCCCGCGCGCAGGGACCGAAGCGCCGCCGCCGCCGCATCGATGGACCGATCCGTGTAGTTGAGCTTGCGCCCGTACCGCGATGTCATCGTGAGATAGCGGAACGCCAGGGCATCGAGGCCGCGGTCCGTGAGCTCCGTAACCCGCTGGAAGTTCCCCGCCGATTTCGCCATCTTCCGCCCGGACATCAGCAGGTGCTCGCCGTGGACCCAGAGCCGCGCCGGCGGACCACCGACCAGCGGGGCCGATTGGGCGATCTCGTCCTCGTGGTGCGGAAACACATTGTCGATGCCGCCCGTGTGCACATCGAAGCGGTCGCCCAGGTAGCGGCGGGCCATCGCCGAGCACTCCAGGTGCCAGCCGGGGAAGCCGTCGCCCCATCGCTCGGTCGGCCAGCGGAGGGCGCGGTTGGGCCCCGCCGCCTTCCACAGGGCGAAATCGGCCGGGTCGCGCTTGTCGGGCTCCACCTCCCCACGGTGTCCGGCGCGCAACTCGTCGAGACTGTTCCCCGAGAGCCGGCCGTAGTCCGGATACGAGGACACCGCGTAGTAGACGTTGCCGGCGTCAGTGGCGTAGGCGTGGCCCAGGTCCTGCAACGCCTCCGCGAGCGTGACCATCTCGGGGATGTGCTCGGTGGCCCGCGGAAAGACGTGAGCGGGCAGGACGTTCACCGCGGCCTCGTCGGCATGGAACGCGGCCTCGTACGCATCGGCGATCTCGGCGCTGGACTTCGACTCCAGCCCGGCCTGGACGAGCATCCGGTCCTCGCCGCGATCGAACTGGTCGTCGCGGAGATGCCCCACGTCGGTGATGTTCTTGACGTGGAAGACGTCGATCCCGTGGTACAGCAGGGTCCGGCGGATCAGGTCGGCGAGCAGATTCGAGCGCAGGTTCCCGACATGGGCGTAGCGGTACACGGTCGGCCCGCAGGTGTACATGCGCACGCGCCGGCCATCTTCGGGCTCGATCGGCTGGAGGCTCCGGGTCAGGGTGTCGCGCACGCGGAGGGTCACCCGGCCATCGTAGTCGGTGGTGCCCGAAGCGGCGCCGATCGGCGCCGAAACGGGGTTCCGGCCGACCGCCCGTATACTCCGGCCGATGCGCCGCCGGACCGTCCTGCTCGCCTTGGCCCTGCTGCTCGCCGCCTGCGGACAGCCCGTGTCGGCGGGTGACGGGAGCGCACGCATCCTGCTGGGATCGCCGACCACCCTGGACCCGGCGGCGGTGAGCGACGCGGGCAGCTCGGCGATCATCGCGCAGCTCTTCGAGACCCTCACCGCCTTCGATACGGAGCGCGACCTCCAACCCGCGCTCGCCGAATCCTGGCGACTCGAGGACGGCGGCCGACGCGTGATCTTCCGGCTCCGCCCCGACCTCACGTTCTCCGACGGCACGCCCTTGCGCGCGGCGGACGTGGTCCGCAGCTGGTTCCGACTCATCGATCCGAACGCGCCGTCACCGCTCGTCGCCCTGATGCTCGATGTTGACGGCGCCCTTGCCTACCTCACGGGCAGCGCCGACGCGACGGACGTGGGGTTGGCCGCCGACGACGCGGCGAACGAAGTGATCGTGGATCTCGTCCGCCCGGCGGCGGACTTCGTCGCGATCGTGACCAGCCCGACCTTCGCGATCGTCCCGCCCGGTGCCGACGATCCGTCGGCGTTCCGACCGTCGGATGCCTTCGTCGCCTCGGGCGGGTACCGGCTCGTCGAGGAGACCGCCGATGCCCTGGTGCTGGCGGCCAACGAGCGGTACTGGGCCGGACCACCGGCGCTCGCGACCATCGACGTCGTGACCGACCTGGGCGGGCGCAGCAGTGTCGCGGCGTTCGAGGAGGGCGAGCTCGACTACGCGGCCATCAGCGAGTCGGACGCATCGTGGATCGCGTACGACGACGTCCTCGGACCGCAGCTTCGCGAGGTCCCCTCGCTCTCGGTGGACTACTACGGCTTCGATGCGGGCCGACCGCCGTTCGACGACGTGCGGGTGCGCCAGGCGTTCGCGGCCGCCGTCGACTGGCGGCGGATCGCCACGCTCGCGCAATCGGATCCGGCAGCGGTGGCTACCTCGATGGTGCCGCCCGGCATCCCCGACCGCAGCGACCGCGACGTCGTCCCCGAACATGACCCGGATGCCGCGCGCGCCCTGCTCGCCGAGGCGGGCTATCCCGGTGGCGCCGGCTTCCCGAGCGTGACCCTGACCACGGGTGGGAACGCCTACGACGAGGCGGTCGTGACCGAGCTCGAGCGCGAACTCGGGATCGAGGTCGCGCAGGAAACGATGGCGTTCGACGAGTACTTCGACCGGCTCGACCAGGACCCGCCGCAGATGTGGTTCCTGTCATGGGTCGCGGACTACCCGGGACGCAACGACTTCCTGGGCGTGCTGCTGGGGAGTGCGTCCAACAACAACTACGGTCGCTGGAGCTCCGCGGAGTTCGACGCGGCGATCGCCGATGCGGGCGCGACCACGGACCCGGCGACCGCCAATGGGGCCTATGACCGCGCGGAATCGATCGTCCAGCGTGACGCGCCGGTCATCCCCGTCAGCTACGGGACCGGCTGGGCGCTCAGCCGCGACGGCCTGCTGGGCGCGGGCCAGAACGGCCTGGGCATGTTGCGCTTCGCCGGGATGGACTGGGCGCCGTGACGCGACGGACGGTGGTGGGCGCGCTCCTGGGCGTGGTCGTGGCGATCGTGGTGGCGGCGCCCTCGGTCCGGGCCGCGGATCCCGTGTTCGGGCAGCCCACGATCGACGCGAGCTTCAGCGGTGGCATCGCGATCGAGCAGCCCGTGACCCTCGATGCCGTGCCGTTCCGGGTGGAGCTGCTCCTGCGCTACGCCGATGCGCCCGGACCGCTCGTGATCGGCGTCCCGCCACCCGCGACGACCGGTGCGACCACCCTGGCCTACACCGTCTCCGAGGACGACGGGCACATCCTGCCCAACACGCCGATCGAGGCGCGCTGGCGCATCACGGCGACCCCGGACAGCCAGCCCGTCGTCGGACCCGTGGCCCGCGACGTGGTGGACGACGACCGATTCGCCTGGGAGACGGTCACCGGTGACGTCATCCGCGTCCATTGGCACGAGGGCGGGGCGGCATTCGGGCGACGCGCGCTCGAGATCGGTGAGGCGGCGATCGCCGAGACCACGGAGCTGCTCGGTGTCACCGAGGACGAACCGATCGACTTCTTCATCTACGCCGACCCGGCCGCCTTCCGCGAGGCCCTCGGGCCCGACACCCGCGAGAACGTCGGCGGCCAGGCGAACGCCGATATCCGGACCCTGTTCGCGCTCATCCCATCGAGCCAGATCGACGATCCGTGGGTCGCGACCGTCGTCCCGCACGAACTCGTCCACCTGGTCTTCGATACCGCGGTCTCCAACCCGTATCACTTCCCGCCGCGCTGGCTCAACGAGGGCCTGGCCGTGAAT
>CAYVJP010000109.1:0-9045 GCA_964451745.1 uncultured Anaerolineaceae bacterium
CGCTTATCTCGATGCGCTGATCGACGGCGGCCGGCTGGCGCCCGGAGCGCTCCTCGTCGCGGACAACGTCCTCTGGAGCGGCCGCGTCTCGGGGTCGCGCCCGACGACGCCGGGCGACCTGGACACGCTGGCCCTTCGCGCGTTCTGCGTCCGCGTCCTGGGCGACGACCGCTTCTCCGGGACCATCCTGCCGCTCGGCGACGGGCTCCTCGTCGCCACCTGGGGCGGCGACGACCAGGGCCCGGGTGCGCGGGGTTGATGCGATGCGCGTCCGCATCCGCCTGTTCGCGATGCAGCGGGAGCTGGCCGGCACGCGTGAGCTCGACGTCGACCTGCCCGACGATGCGGACGTCGCCGCTGCCTGGGATGCGCTCGTGGCGATCCACCCCGCTCTGGCGCCCGGGGGGTCCTCCGTCCGATTCGCGCGGAACGGCGCCTACGCCGACGCCACCACGCGACTCGTGGATGGCGACGAGGTGGCGATGATCCCGCCGGTGTCCGGCGGTGCCGGAGAAGGTGCGGGGCCGGACATCCGCGGCCGGATCCTGGAGATCCGCGAAACGCGGTTCGGCGCGGACATCCTGGGGGAGCTGACCGACCGCCTGGCCACGCCGGGCGACGGCGCCGCCGTCGGGTTCCTGGGCCGAACGCGGGCGACCCCCGGGACGCCGGCGCCCGGGCAGGAAGCGGAGGCGGCGCGACACGCCGGCCGGGCGGTCGAGTCGCTGGAGTACGAGGCCCACGCGACCATGGCGCTTGCGACGCTGGGCCAGATCGCCGACGAGATCGCGGCCCGATTCGGCGTCGATCGCCTGGCCATCGTCCATCGCGTCGGCGACGTGCCACTCGGCGAGGCGTCGATCGCGGTCGTCGCGGTCGCCGCCCATCGCGGGGACGCGTTCGATGCCGCACGCTACGCGATCGACGAGACGAAGGCGCGTGCGCCCATCTGGAAGGCAGAGCGCTTCGCCGATGGCCATGTGTGGATCGGTCATCCGGCGCGGACCGGGCCCGGGGAGGAACCAGCGTGAGGGTCTACATCAGCGTCGACATGGAGGGGATCGGCGGCATCAGCCATCCCGACCCGACCGATCCCAAGGATGTCCGCTACCCGACGTCGGTGGCGCTGATGGTCGGCGAGACGAATGCGGCGATCGAGGGCGCGCTCGACGGCGGAGCGACGGACATCCTCGTCAACGACAGCCACTGGAACATGACGAACCTCCTCCCGGCCGACCTGCATCCCGCGGCGCGTGTGCTCCAGGGCCAGAAGGCGTGGTCGATGGTCGCCGGCGCCCAGCCCGGAGCCGATGGGCGACCGGCCTTCGATGTCGCGCTCTTCGTCGGCTACCACGCCCGCGCCGGCCATCCCACCGGGACCATCGCCCATACCTACAGCGGCTCGCCGGTCGAGACCCGCCTGGCCGGGCGCCCCACCGGTGAGTACGGGCTCAACGCGCTGGTCCTGGGGGCGTGGGGGATCCCGGTCGGGCTCGTGACGGGCGATGAGGCACTGGCCGCCGAGGTCGAGGCGTGGCTGCCGTGGGCGGAGCGTGTCGTGGTCAAGACCGCGGACGGCACGTCGAGTGCGACCTCGATCCACCCGAGCCTTGCGTGCGAGCGCATCCGCGCCGGCGCACAACGGGCGGTCGCGCGAGCCGCCGGCGGCGCGGGTGGCCCGCTGGAGATCCTCGAGGTGGACCCGCCGGTCGTGATCGAGGTGGACTTCGCCCGAGGTGTCGTCGCCGACCACGTGGCGATCATGCCGGCGGTCGAGCGATTCGGCGACCGCAGCATCCGCATCACGGCCAGCGACCCCGTGGACGCGTTCCGTTCCTTCCTCGCGGGCGTGCGCCTGACCGGAGCCATCGGGTGACGCGGGAGAAGGGGCCGTTCGACCGCCTCGAGCCCCTGCTCGAGCGGGCCGACACGCTGGCCGGAGCGTGGGGCGCGCGCGCCAGCTCGTCGACCACGATCGGACAGGAGCGCGCGATGCTGCGCCTGTTCGGCGTCGCCGGCCTGGATCGGTCCGGTCGCCCGCTGGCCGGGGCCGCGGTGGACCGCTGGCTGGCGGGCGCGCGCGATGGCCTCGGTGGCGGCATCGCCCTCTCGTTCGCGATGGCGCTCCTGGAGTACGACCTGGACCCGCAGCAGCTCGCCCTCGACGTGGCCTCGGGGGCGGTGGACCTGGCCCTCGAAGCGGAGCTCCTGCACGAACCGGACCGCCGCGCCGCGGCCGAGGCCGAAGCCGCGAGGTTGGCCGACCTCGCGCTCGACCGGATCGACAGCGATCGGACCGCTCGGCGCGAACTGGAGGACCTGCTCGGCGAGGCGCGCCGACCATGGCTCGGCACCACCCTTGCCGAACCCGACCTCGAAGGCGCGCTGGACGAGGTCGCGGAGCTGGCGATGGCGGGGTACGACCTGCTGCGGGTGGAAGTGCCCATCGGACGCGAACTCGCCGACCGGCTGCACGACGCCGGCGTGGAGGTCCCCGAATGGCACCCGCGAGACCGGGCCGGTCGGGCGACCGCGTCCGAAGGCGATGGGCCGGATCCGGCGCCGGCCGGCAGCCAGCGTGCGCTCAGCCGCCTTCGGAGGGTCGCGGACGGGGTCGCCGCGGAGCGACGCGGGTATGTGCGGCTCGCCACCTCGATCCCGCCCCTCGGCGTGCCAGAGGGCGCGGTGGTCGCCGCCTTCGAGCGGGTGGACATGGTGGAAGCGGATCCGATGGCCGAGATCGTCGCCGGGGGCGTGGACCCCGACCGTTCGCTCGCCGATCATGCGTTCGCGCGGCGGCTGCACCGGCGCGCCGACACGCTCATCTCGATCGGCCCCGGGCCGCTGGCCGTGGCGCCGGACATGGCCTCGGGCGTGCCAGCCGATGCGGCCACGCGCAGCGGTCGCGCCCTGGCGTTGCAGATGGTCGGGGTGGCCCTGGCGCGGGCGGACGGGATCCCGGCTGATCGCGTGGTCGTCGGTGCCTACCCGGCATGGCTCGCCGAGGAATCGTCGGCGACGGCCCGGATCCTCGCCGAGGTCGCCATCCGACGCGCGCTGTATCCCGAGTACATGATCCGCTTCGATGAACCGGGCGGCCCCGGAGCCGATACCCCGTCGGCGCTGGCCTGGCCGTTCACCGCCGCCGCGGCCCTCGCGTGGTGCGGTCCCGGTTCCATCCTGATGCGGCGCGTCCACGCCGATGGTCGCCGGGCGGCGGGCCAGGGTCGCGCCGCGGCGACGGTCGCCGCCGACGTCGCCGCCGTCGCACCGGCCGGTGCGCTGGGTGGGCCGGCCCTGCAGCATGCATCGGCTGTCGTCGACGCCGCCCTCCTGACCCTCGAGCGACTTGCCGAATTGGGCTGGCGGGCGGTCGTCGGGGACCGCCCGGCCGGGGATCATGCCTCGCGGCGATCGGTGGCGATCGGTGGCGAAGCCGTGGCCGAGCGGACCGAGGCGTTCGATCCACTCTCCGCCTTCGGTCGTCGCGGCGGCTGACCCGTCGGCGGCCGGCGGTCGTCAGCCGCCGGAGACGGCGGGGATGACGTGTACGGTGTCATCCGGGGCGACCGGGGTGGCGAGGTCGGCGGGTCGCCCGGCCACGAACACGTTGATGTGTGGCCGGAGCCGTGGGCCGTCCTCCACGAGGCGGTCGCGCAGGCCCGGGATCCGGGCATCGAGATCGTCGATCACCGCCGCGACGTCGCCGCCATCCGAGTGGTGGCGGCGCTCGACACCCGGAAAGAGCGCCAGCAGGGAGCCGGGAAGCAGGACGGTGGCCATCGGACTCGGGACCAGGGTTCGGGGGGTCGAACGCCGGCCGCCGGTCAGTCCAGGACCAGGGTCTCGACCGACCAGATCTCCGGCAGGTCGGCCGTGATCCGGCGCCAGGTCACGCCCTCGTCGCTGCTGTGCCAGAGCTGGCCGGATTTCGTTCCGAACGTGATGCCCACCGGATCGAGGGTGTCGCGGGCCATGGCCTCGCGCAGCACGCTCAACCACGCGTGTTCCTGGGGTAGCCCGGCGTCACCGCGGATCCATGTATCGCCGCGATCGTGGGTCCGCCACACGGCCGCGGCCCCCTCCGGGACGAACCGACCCTGGTCGGGTGTCGTCAACGGGATGACCCAGAAGGTCGCCGGGTCGCGTGGGTGGGCGACGAGGGAGAACCCGAACTCGCTGGGCAGGCCGTTGCGCGACAGATCGGTCCAGTGTTCGCCCCCGTCGGTGGAGCGGTACTGGCCACAGTGGTTCTGCTGGTAGAGGGTCTCCGGCTCACCGGCCGCGGCCGCGAACTTGTGCACGCACTGACCGGTGACGGGGAAGGGATCGGGATAGAAGTCCGCGCGGACCCCCTGGTTGCGCGGTTCCCACGTGGCGCCGCCATCGCGGCTTTCGAACACGCCGACCGCCGAGATCCCGACCCACGTCCGCGTCGGGTCCGACGGGTGGGGCACGATCGTGTGCAGGATCAACCCCCCGGCGCCCGGCTGCCAGGTGGGTCGCGACTCGTGGTCACGGAGGCCGCTCACATGCGACCAGGTCGCCGCCCCGTCGTCGCTGCGGAAGAGCCCGGCCGGCTCGACGCCCGCGAGGATGGCGCCATCGGGAGTCGTCGCCAGGCTCCAGACGGTCTTGAGCGGATCCACCCCGTCGCCGTCACCGTACGTCAGGCCGGCGGAGGAATGCGTCCAGGTGGTTCCCAGGTCGTCCGATCGCCAGACGGCCGCGCCGTACCACGGTGAACCGCCGCCGGCCAGGATGGCCCCGCTCGCCGGCTCCACGATGAGATCGTGGATCGGCCAGCCCTCGCACAACGGACCACGGATGGACCACTCGCGCCGCTCGGCGTCGCTCTCGAGGATGAAGGCGCCCTTGGGGGTACCGATCAGCAGCAGCACACGTGTCATGGGGCCAAGGATACCTGCCCTCGTGCCGCGAACTGGGCCCGCCGATCCACGCCCAGCTTGCCCATGGCCGAGGCGACGAGGCGAGCGACGGTGGGTCGTCCGAGGCCGAGTCGGCGCGAGATCTCCATGTTGGTGAGGCCCTGTTCGACGAGGGCGACGACCTCGGCCTCTCGCGCGGTCAGCTCCATGATCGTCCCCCGACCACGCGCGGCGGCGATTCGGACACCGGCCAGCCGGAGCGACCGTCGGACGCGCGCCGCGAGCGGCTCGAAGCCGATGGTCGACGCCTCGGCGAGAACCCCTTCGAGGGCCGGCACCGCGATGCGACCGACACTGGCGCGACGCGCTTCGGCGGACGCCCAGCGGCAGAGCAGCGTGCGCGGTCGATGGAATCCTTCCCAAAGGCCCGCTGCGGTCTCGAACGCCTCGGCGGCGCCCTCGAGATCGCCGCGCGCACGCGCCTGCAGACCACGCAGTTCCGGCGCCGCACCGGCGAGCGCCCGGAACGCCCCGGCGGATGCGGCGTCGGTCGGCATGCGCTCGAGCTCCACCTCGGCCCAGGCGCGGGTGAGGGACGGCAGCACGAACTCGTCGTCGTTGAAGGCTGTGAACGCGAGCGACTCGGTGGCGAGCTCGAGGGCGCGCTCGGGACGGCCGCTCCAGAGCGTGGCCTCCGCTCGGCACCACAGGAGCGAACCTCGGCCGTCGAAGTTGTCGGTCACGTCGAGTTCGACCTCGGCGGCCGTGCGCCCTGCTTCCTCGAAGCGCCCCAACAGGCCCAGCGCCAGCACGCGGTTGTAGCCCAGGCGCTGCCGGGACAGGAGCCCGAGGGGTTCCTCGAGCATCGTGTCGATGCGGGCCACGGCTTCTCCCAGGTCGCCGGCGAAGATGATCGCCTGGACGCTGTCGGCGCGGAGTTCGGCCGCCCGGGTGTGGAAGCCCAGAACCTCGAGTCGATCCGCCACACCGGTCGCGACGGCCACCGCCGGCGTCGCACCGCGCAGGGCCAGCGTCATGTAGTAGAGGTCCAACGCCCGACCCGCCGCCGTACCACCGGCTCCTGCGGCCAGCGACGCCTCCACGGCGGCCTCAAGAGGCTCGAGCCGATCGGTCCTCCCCGCGTACAGGGCCAGCGCGGCGAGGTGCCCCGCCAGTCTCGAGTTCCCGACCGCGTCACCCGCGGATGCGGCGCAGCGCTCGGCGACCACGAGCGCTGCGTCCAGCCGGCCATCGTTCACGAGGATGACCGCCTCGGCGATGGCCAGCTCGATGGCGCCTTCGCCCCCTGGGGTCGGCCGGAGGTGGTGGGCGCCGCGGATCGCCGCCAACGCTTCGTCGTTGCGTCCCTCGTGATCGAGCGAGCTGGCCAGCGCGGCGGCCCCGAGCGCGAGCAGGTCGTCGTCGCCCTCCAGCGGCTCCTGCAGGAGCGTGATCGCCTCGTCTGGGCTGCCGATATCCCGCAGTTGTTGTGCCGCTCGGACCCGCCACAGCGACGCCTGGCTGTCGCTGGTCGCCGCCGCCACCCGCAGCAAGGCGGTCCGTGCGCGCGGGTCGGACACCGCGTCCAGGGCGGACGTCGCGACATCGGCCGCCTCGGATCGCCGGCCCGCCGCTGCCAGATGCGTCGCCCGTTCGGCAGGGTCGGACAGCAGCTCCGCCAGGCGCCCGTGCAGCGCCTGCCGGCGGTCGTCGTCGATCTGCGCGACGATCGCCTCGGCGATCAGGCTGTGGCGCACGCCGAGACCGTCCGCCCCGGGAACCACGAGCCCCCGTTGCGCGAGGCGACCACCCGCCGGTCCGATCGCGTCCGCGGGCAGCGGTCGGTCCGCCACGGCCAGGAGTTCCAGCGCGAGGCGTTCTCCCCTGGGCAGCGCCGCGACCTGCCCGATGATCGCGCGCGACAGCGAGGTCGAGGACTCGCCCCGCGTGGCCAGCTCGGTCAGCAGGAGCGGGTTCCCGCCCGCGCCGCCTACGATCCGCGCCGACTGACCCGACGACGTGTCCGGGTGGAGGCGTCGGAGCAGCGCCAGCGAGGCCTCGTCGTCCAGGCCGCCCAGCCGGATCACCTCGATCCGACGACCCTCCAGCGGTTCGAGCGCGTCGCCGCCAACGGGATCGCCCTCGCGGATCGCCACGACCAGCGCGATCCGGTCCAGCAGCAGCCCGACGACCGTTCGGGTCGCCGCATCCGTCCACTGGAAGTCATCGATCAGCAGGACGTCCGGCCCGATGAGCCGCTCCAGGCGGGCGGCCACCACCTCCGGGTCCCCGGCGACGGGCACGCCCGCGGCGCGGCGGATGGCGAGGTACGGCATCCACGCCAGCGTGGCGAACCCGCCTCCCTCGTGAAGCACCCGGCCGGCGGCGGACGCCGCCGCCCGGGCGAGTGTGGTCTTGCCGATCCCTGCCTCGCCGACGAGGGCGATCGCGCGATCCGCGCGGATCGCGCGGACGAGTCGGTCGAGTTCGGCGTCGCGTCCGATGAGCGGACCCCGGCGAGGCGATCCCGCCGTCCCATCCGCCTGTTCGGTCGGGCTCGCGTCCGCGTGCCGATCGTCCATCGTGGTGCGTTCGCCTCGGGCGGGCCGGGGGCTACCAGCCAGCCTTGAACGGGTAGACGACCCACGCTTCGGTGGCCACCGCATGGACGTCCGGGACCTCGTCCACGACCGAATGGCTCGGCTTGTAGTGCAGCACGGCCGTGACCGGATCGCCGCCCGCCTGGCGGACGCGCTCGGTGACGGCATGGATCGTGGTCCCGCTGTCCCAGACTTCGTCCACGATCAGCACGCGCTTGCCGCGGAGAAGGGGATCGGCCGGGAACTGGAAGAACGTCGGGTGCGGACCGGGCTGACCGTGGTCGTCGTAGTACTCCACGGCGGCCACGAGGATGTCGCGCAGGTTCAACCGGTACGACAGCATCCCGGCCGGGACCATGCCGCCGCGGGTGATGGTCAGCAGGACGTCGAAGGACTGGCCGGCGAGGCGCTCGGCCAGCACCCGGACGAGCGCATCGAGATCGTCCCACGTGACGATGTCCTTCTCGGGTGCCGCGGCCTCGGTCATGGGCCGAAGGATACGTGACCCTCAGTCGCCGAGGGCAGCCCGGGTCGCGTCGATGGCCGCGTCGAGGACCGGGTCCCGTCCGGCGAGCACGTCATCCCACGTGAGCTCGACGGCGATGTCCGGCTCCACCTCGAGGCGGTCGTCCCCGGCCCGCCGCTCGTGGTAGCGGGTCGAGATCAGGACCACGATCCCGCTGTGCTCGAGGGTCACGACCCGCACGTCGCCGTAGATGTTGGGGCCGCCGCCGGGCGGCTCGCCGACCAGGTGGATGGACGGACCGGCGGCGCCGGTCTCGAGTTCAGTCACGAAGTTGCCGGCGGCCGAGAACGTCCCGCGGCCGGCGATCACGGCGACGCTGCCTGGCCGTTCCGTGGCATGGGCGACGAGGGCGTCGAGGAACGGCCCGTAGGTCGTGTTGTTCCCGCCCGGGTTGTTGCGCATATCGACGATGACTGGCTCCGCGGCTCCGGCGTTGACCGCCCGGCGCACGTCGCCCGTCGCCGTGGCCATCGTGATGCCGTCGGGCGCCCGCGTCGGCTGGACCTGGTTGAACCCGATGTACGTCCCGCCGCCGTCGAGCGGCTCGGACCAGAAGAAGGCCGACCGGTGGCGCTGGACCGCCAGCCCATCGGCATCGGGCGGGAGTCCGATCGGGAAGCCTTCGTACCGTTCGAAGATCCAATCGCGGAACGTCTCGATGGGCAGTGCCTCGAGCGAGATCTCGCGGCGCGGGCCGCCGGCGACCTCCACCGTGACATCGGCGGCGCCGGGCCGCAGCAACCCGAGCTCCCCCAGGACCTCGGGCAGGGTCAGGTACATCGGCAGGTTCGCGCGCAGGTTGGTGGGGTTGTCCCTGGGGACCAGCGGCGTGACGGCGGTCCGGGCCTCGTCCACGGGGGTCCCGCCCACCGCGAGCAGCCGCGCCCCGACGAGATCGCCGTATGGTTCGCGGGCGGCCACGATCCGCAGTCCGTCGGGGAACTCCCACAGCCAGATGGGCCACGCATGAAGCCGGTCGCCGGTCTGGGCCATCGCCCAGGCCCCGGAGTGGCCATCCCGGTCCCGGTGC
>CAYVJP010000110.1:0-4099 GCA_964451745.1 uncultured Anaerolineaceae bacterium
CGTCGAGCGCGAGGCCGCGCTGACGGTCGAGCGCGACACGGTCCGGGTCGAGGTCGCCGCCGCGGCCGCTGCCGAATCGAGCGCGCGCGACGCCCTGCTCGCCCTCCACGCCGCCGACGCGGCCGATCGATCGCGCCTCTCCGAAGCCGAACGTGCGGCATCGGGAGCCCGCGAACGATTGCGTTCGGCCGACGAGCGGTTGCGCGCCGCCGATCACGCCGAGCTGGAAGCTCGCCTTGGGCTGGACGCGATCCGCGAGGGAATCCTGGTCGAGCTGGCCGGACTTGGCGAGTTCGGACTCGCGAGTCTGGGCGTATCGGCGTCGGCCGTATCGGCCCATGTCGCCGCCGACCCGAGTGGCGCCGCAACGACCGACGACGACGCGATCGGCGTCGACACGGCGGCGCTCGAAGCGGCGCTCGCTGCGCACGCCGAACGCTGGGCGACGGAACCCCCGACCGAGGCCCCGCCGGCGGCCGGGCGGCTCGCCCAGCTGCGGCGACGCTACCACGAGCTGGGCGCCGTCAACCCCTACGCCGTGGACGAGTACGAGGAGCTGCGGGTCCGACTCGAGGGCCTCGAGACCCAGGGCGCGGACCTGCGCGGCGCGATCGTCAAGACCCGCGAGCTGATCGCCGAGCTCGACACGATGATCGCCGACCAGTTCCGCACCACCTTCGCGGCGCTCGAGACCGCCTTCGAACGACGCTTCGAGCAGCTCTTCGGCGGGGGCTACGCGAGGCTGTCGCTCACCGATCCGAACGACCTCGGCTCGACCGGGGTGGAGATCGTGGCGCGGCCGCCCGGGAAGAAGCAGCAGGCGCTCGCGATGCTCTCGGGCGGCGAACGGGCGCTGACCGCCGTCGCCCTGCTGTTCGCGATGCTCGAGGTCCGACCGGTCCCGTTCTGTGTCCTCGACGAGGTGGATGCGGCCCTCGACGAGGCGAACATCGGACGCTTCGCCGATGCGCTGCGCAGCCTCGCGCACCAGACCCAGTTCATCGTCATCACCCACAACCGCGGCACGATCGAGGCGGCGGATGCGCTCTACGGCGTCACCGTCGGCGACGATTCCGTCTCGCGCGTCATCAGCCTGCGGCTCGACGAGGCCGAGGCCCTCGCCGCCGACCGGGGGCGCGAGCTGAGCGTGGCGGGCTGATGCCCTTCTGGCGGCGCCGCCGCGACGAACCCGACGAGGTGGCCACGCCGGCGACGGGATCCGAGGTCCCGGAGGCCCCCGAACCGGAACCGGCGCCCGAGCCCGCGCCGGAGCCGGACCCTGCCCCGGCGTCCGAGACGGAGCCCGCCCCCGGACCGGAACCGGCGCCCGCCCCGGCGGCACCGGCTCCGTTCGATCCGACCGCGTTCCTGGCGGTCGCCCCGGCACACACGCTCGATCAGGGCCTCGAGCGGACGCGGACCGGGTTCATGACCCAGCTTCGCGGCCTCCTCGGTGGCGACGATCCGCAGTGGGACGACGTCGAGGAAATCCTGATCGCGGGCGATGTCGGGGCCGCCCTCGGCATCGAGCTCGTCGAGCGGGCGCGTGCACGGCGCGACCCGGGCGGCGCCGAGGCAGCGATCCGGGCCGAGCTTGCGGCATTGCTCGTCAAGCGCGACCTCGACTGGGCCCCGCGTCCTTCGGCCGCCGGCGGGCCGGCCGTCCTCCTCATCGTCGGCGTCAACGGGACGGGCAAGACCACCACGATCGGCAAGCTCGCGGCGCGATATGCGGGCGAGGGCCACTCCATCATCCTGGCCGCGGCGGACACGTTCCGCGCCGCCGCCATCGACCAGCTCCGGATCTGGGCGGACCGGGCCGGGGTCCCGGTCGTCGCGCATGCTCCCGGCGCCGACCCGGGGGCGGTCGTCTACGACGCACTGGACGCCGCGATCGCGCGTGGTGCCGACATGGTCATCGCCGACACGGCCGGGCGCCTGCATACGAAGTCGAACCTCATGGACGAGCTCACCAAGGTCCGCCGGATCGTGGACAAGCGGATCCCGGGCGCCGCGCCCGAGACGCTCTTCGTCCTCGATGCCACCACCGGCCAGAACGGTCTCGCCCAGGCCAAGGCCTTCCATGACGCGGTAGGGCTGACCGGCATCGTGCTCACGAAACTCGATTCGACCGCCAAGGGCGGCATCGTCTTCGCCATCGAAGACGCTCTCAAGGTCCCGGTCCGCTTCGTCGGGGTGGGGGAGGGCGTCAACGACCTGCTCGTCTTCGACCCGGATGCCTTCGTGGCGGCGCTGTTCGCCGGATCGAGTCAGGCACCCACCGGCTGATCGCGCTCTACCTCGACGACGACTTCCGCGGGGGAGCGCTGGTCGAGTTCCGGCAGCTCGCGCAGGGTCCGGACCGGCGACCAGTACAGGACCGCAGCCGCCAGCAACCCACCCAGCGGGGCGAGGAACGACGTGGCCCGCAGGCCGATCGCCTCGGCGAGCAGGCCGGCCCCGATCGTCGCCACCAGCTGCGCCGCCACCGCCAGCACGCTGAACGTCGCCGTGACGCGACCCAACTCACGATCCCGGACGAGCGTCTGGCGGACGGAGACCTCGGTGATGTCGTAGACGGTGACCGCGGAATCGGCGATGAGTTGCTGGGCGATGAGGCAGCCCAGCGCGACGAGCGGCAGGCCCGCGGGAGCGAGGGGGATGAACAGGTTGCCGAGTGCCGCGAGCAGCATCGCCGCGATCGCCACCGGTCCGACGCCCCAGCGCCGCGTGGACCGCGTCGCGAGGACTGCCCCGATGAACGAGGACGCTCCGCCGACGCCGGCCACGACGCCCACGAGCGCCGCGCTCACCCCGAGTTCCTCGATGGCGAACAGGAACCAGGTCGCCCCGAAGATCCCCCATAGCCCGGCAAGGAGCATCTGCGCCGAGGCGAAGGTGCGCAGGATCGGATCGTGGCGGACCAGGCGGAGGCCATGGCGGATCTCGTCGAGCACCGGCTCGCGGTCCTCACGGGGTGGCGGCGCGGCCTCCGTGGTTCGAACCGTGAGCAGGAGGACGGCCGACACGACGTAGGTGACCGCATCGATGAGGATCGTGATCGGCCCGGTGAGCAGCGAGACGAGGATGCCGCTGACGCCGAACCCGAGGAACTCCGCCGCGGAACCGCTCGCCGCGAGGGCGCTGTTGGCTTCGAGCAGGCGCTCGCGCTCCACGATCGTGGGCAGGTAGGCGTTGTCGGCCGCATCGAAGAACGCGGTCAGGACCGCCGTCAGGCCCGACACGATGACGAGCTGCCAGAACGTCAAGGCGCCGAGCACGAATGCGATCGGGATCGTCAGCAGCAACGCCGCCCGACCGAGGTCCGCCCAGATCAACACCGGCCGCCGTCGCAAGCGGTCCACCCAGGCCCCGGCCACGAGCCCGACGAGGAAGAGCGCCAGCAGGTCCACGCCGCGCAGGATCGCGACCTCGATCGGCCCGGCCCCCAGCGTCAGGATCGCGACCAGGGGCAGGGCGATCTTGGTGATCAGCGACCCGAAGATGGAGATGGTCGCGGCCGCCCATACCCGCAGGAAGGCGTGGTTGCTCCAGAGCGGCGACGTGAAGGGGTTGCGCACGATGACGCAGCCTACCCGGTCGGCGCGCCCCGGACCATCGTCCCAGCGGCGGTACCGGGCACCCTGCGCTACACTCACGGACGCATCGGTGCGTCAGAACCCGCGCACCACCCGGGACGATCACGGATGCACGACGGCAGCGTGACCTCGCCCGGTCCACCCTTCGTATCTGGAGTCCGCAGCGGACCGTGTTCGACACCCTCAGTGAGCGACTGCGCCAGACGCTCGGCACCCTGACCGGTCGCGGCCGGATCAGCGAGGCCGACGTCGATGCCGCGATGCGCGAGGTCCGCCTCGCCCTCCTCGAGGCTGACGTCAACTTCAAGGTCGTGAAGGACTTCATCGCCCGCGTGCGCGAGAAGGCGATCGGCCAGGACATCCTGCAGAGCCTCAATGCCGGCCAGCAGGTCGTGAAGATCGTCCACGACGAGCTCGTCGAGTTGCTCGGGACCGGAGACCGGGTGTTCCACTTGTCCGGCAACCCGGCCGTCGTGGCGATGGTCGGCCTGCTGGGCTCC
>CAYVJP010000110.1:4109-9016 GCA_964451745.1 uncultured Anaerolineaceae bacterium
CGGCGGACCAGTTGGAGACCCTCGGCAAGGCGCTCGACATCCCGGTCTACCGCGCGCCGGTCGGGACGCCGGTCGTGGACATCGCGCGCGGCGGCGTGGAGGCGGCGAAGCGCCAGGTCCGCGATGTCGTGATCCTCGACACCGCCGGCCGCCTCAGCATCGACGAAGCCCTGATGGCCGAGATCGCCGCCGTCAACGCCGCGGTCAAGCCGATCGAGACGTTGCTCGTGGTGGACGCGATGACCGGCCAGGAAGCCGTCGGTGTCGCCCAGGCATTCGTGGATGCGGTGCCCGTCACCGGGCTCGTCCTGACCAAGATCGATGGCGATGCCCGCGGCGGTGCCGCGCTCAGTATCTCCGCGGTGACCGGGGTCCCGGTCAAGTTCCTCGGTACCGGCGAGAAGAGCGACGCGCTGGAGGTCTTCCACCCGGACCGGCTGGCGGGCCGCATCCTTGGGATGGGCGACATCCTCACTCTCGTCGAGCGGGCGCAGGAGACCTTCGATTCGCAGCAGGCCGCGAAGATGGAGGAGAAGCTGCGCAAGGCCTCCTTCACCCTCGAGGACATGCTCGACCAACTACAGCAGGTCCAGAAGATGGGCCCCATCGGGCAACTGATGGGCATGATCCCGGGCATGGGCAACCTCGCCGGCGAGGCGCAGGCGGCCGTGGACCGGGGCGAACTCAAGCGCACCGAAGCGATCATCCGGGCGATGACCCCGGTCGAGCGCCGCGATCCCACCGTCCTCAATGCCTCGCGCCGTCGTCGCATCGCGGCCGGTAGCGGGACCACCCTTCCAGATGTCAATCGATTGGTGAAGCAGTTCACCGAGATGCAGAAGCTCATGAAGCAACTTGCCGGGGGCGGCCGCCGTGGCGCGCTGGGCAGTGTCATGAGCCGGCGCTGAGCGCCGAGGAGACCGCGCGATGACCGATCCAAACCGCCCGGATACGAGTCCGGAGACCGATACGACGATCACGCCGACCCCGCCGGTCACGCCGCCGCCGGCCGTCCCGGCCGCCCCGACGAGCGACGCGGTGGCCCCCGTGGCCACGACCCCGGTCGGCACCATCGGGGAGACCGCCGGGCCAGCTCCCAAGCGCAGCCGCGCTCGCTGGGTCGCGGCCATCGCCGTGATCGCCCTCGTGGTCACCGCGTCCGCTGCCGCCGCACTCATGCTCACCGGTGCGTCGCCTGCCGCCACGGTCATGGGCTACGTCCCGGCCGACAGCGTGATGTACGGCGAGGTCCGCCTGGATCTGCCCGGCGATCAGAAGCGCGAGATCGGCGAGTTCCTGAGCAAGTTCCCGGGCTTCGCCGATCAGGCCGCCCTCGACACCAAGCTCGACGAAGTCCTGGACCGCCTGGTCTCCGAGGCGACCGATGGCGAGCAGACCTTCACGGCCGACATCAAGCCCTGGTTCGACGGGGAGATGGCGTTCGCCGTCGGCCCCCTGCCCGAAGCGGCCGCATTGACGGATCCTGAATCGGCGACCGCCGACGGTCGCGCCCTGCTCCTGCTCTCGATCAAGGATGCGACGCTGGCCCGAGCATGGTTCGACGGGGTCATGGCCGAGACCGGCACGACATCCACGACCGAGACCTACGAAGGCGTGGAGCTCACGCTGTTCACCGACGCCGAGGTGGCCGCCGCCCAGGCGGCATTCGCCATCATCGATGGCAAGGTGGCCGTCGCCGGCGACGTCGCGTCCGTCAAGGCGGCCGTGGACACCGGCGGGAACGCCGGCCTGACCGGCGATCCCGAGTTCGAGGCAGCGGTCGACTCGATGGACGGGGACCACATCGGCTTCTTCTACATGGATCTCGAAGCCGTCATGGATACCGCGCTCGAGGTCTCCCAGATGGCCGGGGACACCCCGCAGATGAGCGACGCGATGCTCGCGCTCATCCCCGACTGGGCCGCGTTCCGGCTCCGGGTCGAAGGTGACGCGCTGGTCATGGACGGCACGATGCCGCACAACGCGGCCGCGCCCGGCCCCGACGCCAACCGCGCGAACGCCGTCGCCGGGTGGGCACCGCCCGCCACGGTCGTGCTCGTCGCCGGCAACGACTACGGCAACACGCTGTCGGAGACGATCGAGCTGCTGCGCAGTGACCCGGCACACGCCGAGACCTTCGCAGGGATCGATCAGGCCGCGGGCATGCTCGGCGGCGTCGAGGCCGCGATCGGCTGGATCGGCGACGCGGGCGTCGTGGTCGCCCAGGACGGTGACGTCCTCGAAGGCGGGATCGTCGCGGTTCCCACGGACCCGGCTGCCGCGAGCCAGTTCCTCACGACGATCAAGAGCTTCGCGACGCTCGGCGGGGGGACCGCCGGGATCACCGTCCGCGAGGAGGACCACAACGGCACCACCGTCACGATCATCGACCTCGGGAGCGCCCAGGATCTCGCCGGCATGGCCGGTGGTCTGTCCGGCGTCCCGGTGGACCCGTCGATGACCCCCGGGCTCCCCGAGGGCAGCATCGAGATCGCCTACGCCGCGACCGACGACGTCGTCGTCATCGGCAGCGGCCCCGATTTCGTCAAGAGCGCGCTCGACGCCGGCGCGGGTGCGTCCCTTGCCGACGAGTCCCGCTACCAGGACCTCGTCGCCCGCGTGGGCAGCGAGCACACGGGCGTCACGTTCGTGGACATCGCCGCGATCCGCGGGATCGTCGAGGGCTTCCTCGCCGACGCTCCGGCGGCCGACCGGGCCGAGTATGAGGAGTCGATCAAGCCGTTCCTGACCCCGTTCGACGCGTTCGTCGCGGCGAGCACGGTCGGCGGCGAGACCGACGGCCAGCACACCGTCATCACCGTCAAGTGACGCGGCGGACGGGCACCCCAGACCCGTCCCCGCAGCCAGCCCCAGAAGGAGGCACGCAGCACCCATGGCAGTCCGCATCCGATTGACGCGCGTCGGCGCCCACAAGCAGCCGGCGTATCGCGTCGTGGTCGCCGACGGGCGGAGCGCCCGCGACGGCCGCGCCCTCGAGACGCTCGGTCACTACAACCCGCGCAGCGAGCCGGTGGAGTTCGTGGTCGACGCCGACAAGGCCAAGACCTGGCTCGAGAAGGGCGCCCAGCCCTCTGACACGGTGGCCCGACTGTTCCGCCAGGCCGGCATCCTGCCGGCCGGCAAGTAGGAGCCGAGATGGCAGCGAAGGACCTGGTCGAGTACGTCGCCAAGGCGCTCGTGGATGATCCCGACGCCGTGAAGGTGGAGGTCGTCGAGGAGGACGGCGCGACAGTGATCGAGCTCCACGTCGCCGAAGACGACATGGGCAAGGTGATCGGGCGCAACGGCAGCGTCGCCAAGGCGCTCCGGACGCTCCTCAAGGTGACTGCCGCGCGCGACGGCGAGCCCGTCCAGCTCGAGATCGTCTGAGCGAGGCGAGTCCCGTGGCTGACGACGGCCACGACATCGATCCCGGCCGTCAGCGCCTCGTGGTCGCCCTGGTTCGGGGCGTCCACGGGCTCCGTGGCGCCGTTCGGGTCGAGGTGCTCACCGATCGACCCGAGGCGCGCTTCGTCCCGGGCGCCGTCGTGTTCCGTGAGGGAACGGACCAGGCGTTGACGATCGCGTCGGCCGAGGCCGTCCAGGATGGTCCCGGCTGGCGGGTGCGGTTCCGGGAGATCACGTCCCGTGAGGGTGCGGACACGCTCCGCTCCGCCTACCTCGAGACGGAGGTCCGTCCCACGGCGGACCTGGCCCGTGGGGAGGTGTACTGGCACGAGGTCATCGGCTGTCCCGTGCGTGGCATCGATGACGCCGAGCTCGGTGTCGTGAAGGACATCTACCGCGTCGCCGAGAACGAGGTGTTCGTGGTCGGGGACGGGCCGTACGGCTCCTTCGACGTCCCGGCGGTCCGGGCCTTCGTCCGGATCTTCGCTCCGCGGCGCGGTGAGATCGTGGTGGACGCCGACGCCCTGGACCTGCAGCCGCCCAAGGTCCGCCCGGCGAGCGCGGATCGGCCAAAGGCGCCCCGACGGACGTCGCGCAAGCGGTCGGCCACGCCTGGACCCGACGCCGCAGCCGACACCGGCGCCGCACAGCCGTGACGCTCGAGATCGATGTCCTGACCCTGTTCCCCTCGATGGTGGTGGGTCCGCTTGCGGAGAGCATCCCCGGCCGCATCCAGGAGCGCGGACTGGCGACGATCCGCGTCCACGACCTGCGGCAGTGGGGCCTGGGGCGCCACCGGTCCGTGGACGACACGCCGTACGGCGGTGGCGCCGGGATGGTGATGCGGGTGGAACCCGTGGTCGCCGCGATCGAGGCGGTCCGCCGGTCCGATTCGACCGTCATCCTGCTCGACCCGGGGGGCGAGGTGTTCTCGCACGCCCGCGCCATGGACCTCGCCGCGCGGTCCCATCTGGTGCTCGTGTGTCCCCGCTACGAGGGTGTCGATGAGCGGATCCGCGCCTTCGTGGACCTGGAGCTCTCCATCGGCGACTACGTGGTCACCGGGGGAGAGCTGCCGGCGCTGGTCGTCATCGATGCGGTCATCCGGCTGCTGCCCGGGGCCATCGACGACCTCTCCACGGCCGAGGAGTCATTCAGCGCGGGGCTGCTGGAGTACCCGCATTACACGCGACCGCCGTCCTTCCGCGGCTTGGATGTGCCGGAGATCCTGACCTCGGGCGATCACGGGGCCGTCGCCCGTTGGCGCCACGAGCGATCGGTCGAGCGGACCCGGGAGCGGCGGCCGGACCTGCTGCCCCCGACCGACGGGGACTGACGCATGAAGGCCGCGACAGCGTCGCCGCCCGTCCTCACGCTGTATGTCCTTCTGGCAATCAGCCTCATCGCCTGTGATGCGGGGCTCCAAATCGATCCTACGACGCCTTCGACTGGTGCTCCGCGAATCGAGCCGACCGCCCAGGAGATGACGTCGGCGCTCC
>CAYVJP010000111.1:0-8825 GCA_964451745.1 uncultured Anaerolineaceae bacterium
GGCCAGCAGCAGGCCCTCGGCGGCGGCGGCCGGTACGACGGACTCGTGGAGCTGCTCGGCGGTCGCCCGACCCCGGGCATCGGGTTCGGGGTGGGCCTGGATCGGTTGCTGCTCGCGCTCGCGGAGCAGCAGGCTGGGGGAGGGGCGGACACCGCCGCCCCCGGGCCGGTCGGGCCGACCGCGGTGGTGGTCGGTGCGGATCCCGCCGACACCGTCTCCCGGCTGCGGGTCGCCACGGCGCTGCGATCGGAGGGGATCGTCGCGCGGGCGGAACTGGGCCACCGCAAGCTCGGCAAGCAGTTGGAGGCGGCGGCCAAGGAACACGCGCACTTCGCCGTCATCGTGGGCGACGAACTCGCGGCGGGCGACGTCCAGCTGCGCGACCTGCCCGCCGGCACCCAGAAGGTCGTCCCCGTGGCCGACCTGCCGCGCGAAGTGGCCCGGGCCCACGCCGCGCATCGCCACGGTCCTCCCGAGCCATGACCGGCCACGGGCTGCACGACCTCCGACCGCACGAAGCGCAGAACCGTCGCTCCTGGAACGAGTACAGCGACGAGTACCAGGCCCTGCACGAGGCCCAACTGGCACCCACGACGACGCTCACCTGGGGGACCTGGGACATCCCGGAGGCGGACCTGCAGGTCCTCGGCGATGTCACCGGCAAGGACATCCTGGAGTTCGGCTGCGGCGCGGCGCAGTGGTCCATCTCGCTGGCCCTCCTCGGCGCACGACCGGTCGGGCTCGATCTCTCGGAGCGCCAGCTGGCGCACGCCCGCCGGCTGATGGCCGAGGCCGGGGTCGACTTCCCGCTCATCCACGCCAGCGCGGAGTCGGTGCCGCTGCCCGATGCCAGCTTCGACATCGTGTTCTGCGACCACGGGGCGATGACCTTCAGCGACCCGCACCGCTCGGTGCCGGAGGCGGCTCGGCTGCTCCGACCGGGCGGGATCTTCGCGTTCAGCCACGGCTCGCCGATCGAGACCCTTTGCTGGCCCGACGGGGAGGACGGGCCCGGCGAGCGCCTCGTCCACGACTACTTCGGGATGGACGTCCTCGAGGACGACGGCGAGCTGGTCTTCAACCTGGGGTACGGCGACTGGATCCGCGTGTTCCGGTCGAGCGGCTTCGTCATCGAGGACCTGATCGAACTGCGACCCCCCGAGGATGCGACGAGTACGTACCGCGATGCCGGGCATCGGGCATGGGCGCGGCGCTGGCCCGGGGAGGAGATCTGGCGCCTGCGTCGGACCTGAGACGGCCGCGGAGGGCGTCGCCGGGTGACGTCGGGCGCGCCACATGCCCGCCTGTGGAGCATTCGGCGGGCGAGACCCGTGCCGTTCGGTCAGGTCGGATCGATGTTGCTCCGATCGCATCCCGATTCGTGCAGGCACGGAGCGACTTCGAGCGTCGCAGACCTGCGCGTTCGGCCGGCTTGCGACCCATACGCCGCCGAAGGCTCCGGTGGCGGGCGTATGACGTCATCGGGTCGGCTGGCGTTTGACGGGCGGCGGACAATCGGTGATGGGCGGCGAACTCGCCATACGAGGTGCGCGACGTGATGCAGATCGAACCGTTCCCAGCCAGCACCCTGCGAGCCCCGTCGGACGAAGCGGTCTGCACGTGCGGGCACTGGTCCTACTGCGACCACGCGTGTCATCACCGCGATTGCGACCCCACCGAGAACGCCTGCGATCTGACGTTCCTGCCCGATGAAGGCGGCCTGAGCCCGTGGGGCTGTCGCGACTGCACGCCCGGTGAGGGCGCACCGCACTACCTGGGGTGCGAGCTGATCGGCTGGAGCGTGCCGGCGCGCCTTGATGTGTCGGCCTGATGGCCGAGTGGATCTACTTCATCCATCCGCCGCGCGACGATTTCGCGGAGACGATGACGGAGGAGGAGCAGGCCGTCTGGGGCGTCCATTTCGAGCGGTTCGAACGGGCCCTGGCTGACGGCAGGCTCGTCCTCGTCGGTCCGACCCTCGGGTCGAAGAACACCGGGATCGCGATCTTCGAGGCGCCCGACGAGGCGGCGGCGCGGCGCTTCATGGAGGAGGACCCGGTGATCGCCGGCGGGTTCGCGACCGGCGAACTGCGCCCCTTCCGCGTCTCGTTGCTGCGCGGTCGCGACTGAACCCCCTCGGAGCGACCGACCCAGCGGCTACCATACGCACGCCATGTCAGACCCCCTCGCCAGTCTCGCCACGCCCTATCGGACCCATACGTGCGGGGCGTTGCGGGCCACCGATGCCGGCACGACCGCCCGACTCGCCGGCTGGGTCCATCGCCGCCGTGACCACGGCCAGCTGATCTTCCTGGACCTGCGCGACCGTCACGGGATCACCCAGGTCGTCATCGATGCCGCCGACACGCCCGACGCGCACGAGACCGCGAGCCGCGTCCGCAACGAGTTCGTGGTGGAGGTGGAGGGCGAGGTCGCCCCGCGGCTCGCCGGGACCGAGAACCCGAAGCTCCCCACGGGCGCCATCGAGCTCCGCGCGACGGCGCTGCGCATCCTCACCGAGGCGAAGACGCCACCGTTCTACATCAACGAGCCGGACGCGCCGGTCGACGAGATCCTCCGCCTCAAGTACCGCTATCTCGACATCCGGCGCCAGCCGATGGCCGAGCGCCTGCTCCTGCGCAGCCGGATGGTCCAGGCCATCCGCGAGGCCCACCATCGGGCCGGGTTCGTCGAGGTGGAGACGCCGACCCTGATCAAGAGCACGCCCGAGGGGGCCCGCGACTTCATCGTCCCGAGCCGGCTCCAGCCGGGCAGCGTGTATGCGCTCCCGCAGAGCCCGCAGCAGCTCAAGCAGCTGCTGATGGTGGCGGGCATCGATCGTTACTTCCAGATCGCCCGCTGCTATCGCGACGAGGACCTCCGTGGCGACCGGCAACCGGAGTTCACGCAGCTCGACCTCGAGATGAGCTTCGTGGACGAGGCGACGGTCATGGCCTTCGTCGAGGCCATGGCGATCGACGTCTCGAGCGCGACGACCCCCGACCGGCCGATCCAGCAGGTGCCGTTCCCGCGGTTCACGTACGAGGAGGCACTGGAGCGCTACGGCTCGGACAAGCCCGATGTGCGGTTCGGCATGGAACTCATCGACCTCGCCCCCGCGCTCGTCGACGGCACCGGCGCGCCGGCATCGGGCTTCGGCGTCTTCGATGGGGCCCTCGCGTCGGGTGGGCGCGTGAAGGCGATCGTCGCCCCGGGAATGGGCGGCGCCACCCGCCGCGAGATCGACGACCTGACCGAGCGCGCCAAGCGCTTCGGGGCGAAGGGGCTCGTCCATCTCGCCGCGACCCCCGACGGCCTGCACGGACCCATCGTCAAGTTCCTCTCCGACGAGACCCAGCGTGCCATCCTCGAACGGACCGCCGCGGCGGAGGGCGACCTGATCCTCGTCGTCGCGGACGGCGCGGCCGTCACGGCGGACGTGCTCGGCCGCCTCCGCGTGGAGCTCGGCGACCGACTGGGCCTGGCGGACCCCAGCGTGCTGGCCTACGTCTGGGTCAACCGGTTCCCGATGTACCAGTGGGACGACGAGAACGGTCGCTGGGACGCGACGCACAACCCGTTCAGCGGCGTCGTCCCCGAGGACGAGGCCCTCCTCGTCACGGCGTCGGGCGACCCGGCGCGGCCCTCGCCCGACGATCCGGCCGGGCGCGCGCGCGCCGTCCAGTACGACCTCGCCCTCAACGGCTGGGAGCTGGGCGGGGGTTCCGTGCGCATCCACCGCCGCGATCTGCTCGAGCGCAGCCTGCTGCTCCAGGGCCACTCCCTCGAGGGGATGCAGGAGAAGTTCGGGGCGATGCTGGACGCGTTCGAGTTCGGCGCCCCGCCCCACGGCGGAATCGCCCTCGGGATCGACCGCTGGGCCGCCCTGCTCGCGCGACAGACCAACATCCGCGAGGTGATGGCCTTCCCCAAGACCCAATCCGGCAGCGACCCCATGCTCGAGGCCCCGTCCGAGCCGGACCCGGCGCAGTACGAGGAGCTCGGCCTGCGCTTCGTGGGCGTCCCGGCCAAGCCACCCGCCGGCTGATCCTCGATGGAGGACCGCGATCGTCCTGGCGTCTTGTCCGCGATCGGGGATACCCCGGTCGTCCGTCTGTCGCGGATCGTCGAGACGGGCATGGCCGAGGTCTGGGTCAAGATCGAATCGGCGAATCCCACCGGGTCGTACAAGGATCGGATGGCCCTCGCGATGATCGAGGGGGCCGAGCGCGATGGGCGCCTGTCGCCCGGCCAGACCGTCGTTGAGTACACCGGCGGGAGCACGGGATCCTCCCTGGCCATGGTGTGTGCCGTGAAGGGCTACCCGCTTCGCATCGTCAGCGCGACCTGTTTCTCGATCGAGAAGATCCAGACCATGCGCGCGTTCGGGGCTGAGGTCGAACTCATCGACAGCCCGGAGGGGATCACCCCGACCACGATCCCGCGGATGATGGCTCGCGCTCACGAGATCGTCGAGGAGACCGGGGGATACCCCACGGACCAGTTCCGGAATACCGACATGATCGAGGGCTACATGGCCCTCGGCCGCGAGCTCGTTGACCAACTCGACGGCAGGATCGATGCGCTCTGCACCTACGTCGGCACCGCCGGCTGCTACCTCGGGACGACGCGGGCCATCCGGGAGCGACTCCCCGCCCTCCACCGGGTCGCGGTGGAACCGGCCGAGTCGCCGGTCCTGGCCGGCGGCACGGCGGGAACCCATCGGATCGAGGGGGGAGGCGTCGGATTCGTCCCGCCACAGCTGTCCATGGCTGAGGTCGACGAGATCATGGCCGTCACCACCTCCGAGGCGGTGGAGATGGCACGGCGTGCGGCCAGGACGGAGGGCGTCTGGGCTGGACCGTCCACCGGCGCCAACCTCGTCGCTGCCCTGCGGATGGCCCGTCGACTAGGGCCGGGCGGGCGGGTCGTGACCATCCAGGTCGACTCCGGGCTCAAGTACCTGCGCGGTGAGGTCTACGCCTGAGCGGCGTGGTCGACGCCTGAGCGGCGAGCCGGGTCTCGGGGTCCCGATCCTCGACGCCATCGCGCGCCGGCCCCGGATGGCCGCGCTCATCGGCGCGGTCATGATCGCGTTCTCCGGGATCCTCTACCTGAACGCCGAGGTGTCACCCTCGACCGGGACGGTGTACCGGGCCCTGTTCGGGCTTCCCTTGCTCGTCGTCGTCGCGCTCGCCGAGCGGCGACGGTTCGGGCCGCTCCCCGGTCGCGCGCGGCGGCTGGCGGCGGTGGCCGGGATCTTCTTTGCCGGCGATCTCCTGTTCTGGCACCACGCCATCGAGGCGGTGGGCGCGGGCCTGGCGACGGTGCTCGGCAACCTGCAGGTCCTCATCGTCGGGGCCGTCGCGTTCGTGGTCTTCGGGGAGCGTCCATCCCGTGCGACCCTGCTGGCACTCCCCGTCGTCCTCGCCGGGGTCGTCCTCATCAGCGGCGTCATCGGCGAGGGAGCGTATGGGGCGGACCCGGCGCTGGGTGTCGTGCTCGGGCTGCTGACCGCCCTCTGTTACGCCGGTTATCTCCTCCTGATCCGCCTTGGTGGACGCGACCCGCGGCGCCCGGCCGGTCCCGTGGCCATCGCGACGGCGAGCACGGCGCTCGTGGCGGCCCTGAGCGGGACGATCACCGGCGACCTGGACCTCACGCCCGGCCCCGCCAGCCTCGCCTGGCTCGCGCTGTTGGGGCTGACCTCGCAATCGATCGGCTACCTGTGCATCTCGATCTCGCTGCCGCGGCTTCCGGCCGTCATCACCTCCATCATCCTGCTGGTGCAGCCGGTCATGACCGTCGGGCTGAGCATGGTGCTGCTCGGCGAGCGCCCCTCACCCGCGCAGCTTCTGGGCGTGGCGCTGGTCATCGGCGGGATCGCCGTCGCGACCGTCCCGGTGGCGCGGCTGCGGGACGGGCTGCGACGGGCCACCAGATGACGTCCCCTACGGTCCTTCGACGACGAGCGCATCGAGCATCTCCAGCGTGGCCGCGACGATGCGTGCCTGCTGCTCCTCCCGGCTGATCGTCGCCGGTGGATCGTCGGGCTGGCCCGTGTACCAGCCCATCTGCTCGTGATTCCCGCCCTCGATGGTCGTGAACACCACGGCGGGACCGAGTCGCGCCACGTTCTCGTCGCTCGTGAACGAGGGCACGCCCGCGTCCAGGGTCCCGTAGCTGCTGCTGACGAGGATGCCGTCGTCGGCCAGGTCGGCAGCCGAGTAGGAGGCCCAGAGCACGAGCCCATCGATCTGCCCCTCGTGCGAATCGATGAACTGCGCCGCCATGGAACCGCCGAGCGAATGACCACCCACGCTCCACGACGCGATCTCCGGATGGTCCTCGATGACGCCGGCGGCGGCATCGATGCCGAACACCGCCAGGTTGAACGGCACCGGGACGACGACCGCGAGATGTCCGGCCTCGGCGATCGCGCGGGCGGCGGGGGCGTACGCCGCCGGGGGGACCTTGCCACCCGGGTAGAGGATCAAGCCCGTCGTGGGCTGTCCCGCCGTTGGGGTGTACGTCAGGCGGCCGTCCTCCCCCTGGGTGAAGGTCGCCCCAGGTGTGGAAGCGAGCGCCGCCGTGGCCTCCGGGAGCAGGGGCTGCGGCTGGAGGTACCAGGCCAGCCAGCCGAGCAGGATGGCGACGAGGACGCCGACGACGATCAGGCAGCCGACCGTGAACCGGCGGCGGACCGACGTGCGCGGCTTCCGCGTCTCGTCGGCGGCCTCGACGAGCGGTGACGTCACCAGGCGGCCGGGTCGTCCGGTCCTGGCAGACCCGCCTCGCTCACGACGTCGGCACCCCATTCGTGGGTGTGACCGGCCGGCGGATCCGGAGGCCCCTCGTAGGCCGGCAGCTCGGCGAGGGGCGTGTCCACGTCATGGATCACGCCGGGGTCGCCGGACTCAACCAGCCGGCTCGGGAGGTGGCTGGCGAGGGTGTCGATGATGTCGGGGGGCAGGAGCGCGGGATCGAGCCCGCGCAACATGCCGAGATGCGCCGTGGGCAGGAGGACCGGCCAGCCGGCCTCGCCGTGCCACGCCGGTCGCATGATCGTCTCGGGGTCGGTGCCGTGGGCCTCGATGAGCGAGGTCACCGTCTCGGGGCCGACCCACGTCATGCGCGCCGGCCACAGCAGGACCGCGGTCGTGCCGAGGACCTCGGCGCGCGCGCGATCGGCACCATGCGCCATCTGTCCGGCCGGCCCCCCGGCCGCATCGGCTGGTCCCTCGTGGACGGCCTCGCTCCCGACCAGGGCCTTCGCCACGTCGCCGTCCGGGTCGGCCGAGACCACGACGACCGGGAGCGCGCCACCGGACCAGGCGATATCGACGAGCCGGCGGACACGGGGCTGTCCCAGCGTGTCGGCCAGGGCGCCGGCTGGGGTCGCGGACAGGATCACGGCGGCGACGGTCATCGTTCCTCCGATGCTAGCAGGGGCGACCGCCCGAAACGGCCCGATATGCGACACTGCGCACGCCCCATGACCGGATCCACCGTCTCCAGCCCCACCATGCCCGCCGGCAGTCGCACCCGCGACGACCTGCGCAACGTCGCCATCGTCGCGCACGTCGATCACGGCAAGACCACGCTCGTGGACGCCATGCTGCGCCAGACGGGTGCCTTCCGCACCAACCAGGCCGTCGTGGACCGCGTCATGGACTCGGGTGACCTCGAGCGCGAGAAGGGCATCACGATCCTCGCCAAGCAGACCACGATCGACTACGGGGACATCCGCCTCAACATCGTCGATACCCCGGGACACGCGGACTTCGGCGGCGAGGTCGAGCGGAGCCTGCTCATGGTCGATTCGGTGCTCCTGCTCGTGGACGCTGCCGAGGGCCCGCTCCCGCAGACGCGCTACGTCCTCCAGAAAGCGATGGCGCGCCGGCTCCCGGTCGTGGTCGCCCTCAACAAGATCGATCGTTCCGACGCCCGCCCGGCCGAAGTCCTCGATGACGTCTACGAGCTGTTCATGGATCTCGGGGCGGACGCCCAGCAGATCGATTTCCCCGTCGTGTACACGAACGCCAAGCTCGGGACGGCGACGACGAGCCTCGACGACCCGGGCGAGAACCTCCACCCGCTGCTCGACCTGCTGGTGGACGTGACCCCGGCGCCCACGTTCCAGCCGGATCACCCGCTGCAGCTGCTCGTGACGAACCTCTCGGCGAACGACTACGTGGGCCGCATGGCCGTGGGGCGCATCTGGAACGGCACGATCCGCGTCGGTCAGCGCATCACCGTGGTCCGCGAGGAGGCGGATGACACGGCCGGCGCCGTCGAGCCTGGCCGGACGGTGACGATGAGCGGGACCGTGACCAGCCTGCAAACCGCCCACGGCATCGAGCGCATCGACATCACCGACGCCGGTCCCGGCGACATCGTGAGCGTCGCCGGCCTGCCCGAGGTGACCATCGGCGACACCTTGACCGATCCCGCGGATCCACGGCCGCTGCCACGCCTGGACGTGGATGCACCCACGCTGCGCATGACGTTCGGCGTCAACACCTCGCCGCTGGCCGGCCGGGAAGGGAAGTACGTCACCAGCCGCCAGATCAAGGCCCGCCTCGAGAAGGAGGTCCTGGGCAACGTCTCGATCGAGGTCCGACCATCGGAGAGTTCCGAGGCGTTCGAGGTGCGTGGTCGCGGCGAGCTCCAGCTGGCCGTCCTCATCGAGCAGATGCGCCGCGAGGGGTTCGAGCTCACGGCGTCGCGACCGGAAGTGCTGCTGCGGACCGTCGACGGCGAGGTCCACGAGCCGTACGAGCGCGTCACGATCGACATCCCGCCCGACTACATCGGCGAGATCC
>CAYVJP010000112.1:0-8816 GCA_964451745.1 uncultured Anaerolineaceae bacterium
CGTTCCCGCCCAGCGCGATGACGACGCGCATGACTCGTCCCTCAGTCGCCGATCGTGGCGACCATCACCGCCTTGATCGTGTGCATGCGGTTCTCCGCCTGGTCCCAGACGATCGAGCGTTCGGACTCGAAGACGTCGTCCGTGACCTCCATGCCGTCGAGGCCGAAGCGCTGGAACATCTCCTCGCCGACCTTCGTGTGGCGATCGTGGAATGCCGGCAGGCAGTGCATGAACTTTACGGCCCGGTTGCCGGTCAGCTCGACCAGTTCCTTGTTCACCTGGTAGGGGCGCAGCAGCTTCACGCGCTCGTCCCATACCGCGGTGTCCTCACCCATCGAGACCCAGACATCGGTGTACAGGTAGTCGACGCCGGCGACGCCCTCGGACGGGTCGTCGGTCAGGGTGATGCGTGCACCCGTGTGCTCCGCGACCTCGCGACAGCGCGCGACGAGGTCCTCGTTCGGCCAGAGCGACGTCGGTGCACACAGCCGGACGTCCATCCCGAGCTTGCTCCCGCCGACTAGCAGCGAGTCGCCCATGTTGTTCCGCGCATCGCCGAGGTAGCAGTAGGAGATCTGGGAGAGCGGCTTGTCGCTGAACTCGGTCATCGTCATGACGTCGGCGAGGATCTGCGTTGGGTGGAACTCATCGGTCAGGCCGTTCCAAACAGGAACGCCCGCGAACTGCGCCAGTTCTTCGACGATCTCCTGGCCAAAACCGCGGTATTCGATCCCGTCATAGATCCGGCCGAGGACCCGAGCCGTGTCCTTCATCGATTCCTTGTGGCCGATCTGGGTGCCGCTAGGGCCGAGATAGGTGACGTGGGCACCTTGGTCATACGCCGCGACCTCGAAGGCGACACGCGTGCGTGTCGAGGTCTTCTCGAAGATGACCGCGATGTTCTTGCCCTTCATCCGCTGCTGCTCGTACCCGCCGTATTTGGCCGCCTTCAGGTCCGCCGCAAGATCCAGGAGGAACCTGATCTCCCGCGGCGTGAAGTCGAGGAGCGTGGTGAAGCTGCGGTTGCGAAGGTTGAACCCCATGGCAGACCCCTTCAGTGCGAATCCTCTGGTGGCTCGGATCGCTCGGTGCTTGGCGGACGCTCGGGACTTCGGAGGATGTGGACGATCGGATTTCCCTTGCGTTGCATTCTGGTAAACGCTCGCAGAACGTCAACGCTTCCGACAGGGCCGCTCGCACACGCGAAGGGAAGAGCGGACCGGCGCGGTGCCGCATCCGGATCTCGCCGCTGCGGTCAGTAGACTCTGGCACGAACGGCAGGTCCGTGCGCGACCGGTCAGCGGGCGTCGGACGGCGCCGTCCCCGGGTCCAGCGGGCCAAGGCCCTGGAGGTGCCGCAGACGCGCGATCCTCGCTCCCAGCGATGGATGCGTCGCAAAGATCCCGTTGATGCCGTCGTTGCCGGGCTTCACCGGGTTGCGGAACCACAGGTGCTGGGTACCGCGATTCCCCGCCTCGAGTGGGTCCGCGTCGGTCGCGATCGCCGCGAGGGCCCGCTCGAGGCCGCGTGGATTGCGGGTGATCTCGACGGACGACGTGTCGGCCAGGAACTCGCGCTCGCGGCTCGTGGCGGCCTGGACCATGGCCGCGAACAGCGGCGCGACGACCCGGAGCAGGACGGCGACCGCGAGCAGGACCAGGCCGACGACCAGACCGCTGACGAATGCAGCCGCCGCGCCCTTGATGTCGTCGGCGTCGCCGCCCCACAGGAAGGCACCCTGTCGCCAACCCTCCAGGACCGTTCGCAGGAAGCCGTCGGTGACCAGGGCCACGAGACCCACGAGGACCGCGACGTAGATCGAGTAGCGGGTATCGAGATTGCGGATATGGCCCAGCTCGTGGCCGATGACGCCCTGGAGCTGCTCGCGGTCGAGCCGGTCGAGCAGCCCGCGCGTCACGGCGACCGAGGCATGGGCCGGGTCGCGACCGGTCGCGAACGCGTTCTGGCTCCCGTCCTCGATGACGTACACCGTCGGGGTCGGGATGGCCGCTGCCAGCGAGAGTTCCTGGACCACGTTGACCAGGACCTGGTCGCGCGTCGGGTCCGCCGGACGGGCATCCGCCGTGCGGAGCACGATGTCCCCGCCGAATCGGTCCGCGCAGAACGCAGCTCCGAGCCCGACGATCGCCGCCACGCCGGCCGCCCACAGGGCCGGGACCGGCTGGAAGGTCACCGTCACGGCGATGACCTCGGCCGTTGCGGCGACCACCCCGACGAGGGTCACGAGCAGCAGCAGGCTGTTCCGCCGATTCGCCGTCGCCTGCGCCGCGAACGTGCCGCCGGCCGCCCGGTGGGCCCCCAGCGCTGCGAGGGCGAACGCGAGCACGGGGAGGATGAGGATGGCCACGAATGCGCCCCACGGGAGCCGATCGGCAAGACGGCCATCGACGACGGACCGGATCACCCCGCCCGCACCCGAAGCGATGACGACGATCGTGATCGCCGCCACGGCCAGGGCGACCAGGAGGACGGACAGCACCCCGGATCGACCGATCGTCATCTCGCGGCGCTACGGATCCGGCGCCACACCCGTTCGCCGTCGGCGACCTCGTCGGTGACCTCGAGGCCGATCTTCGCCGCCACCCGGGCCGATGCCGCGTGGTCCGGGTGCACGCAGGCTTCGACCGTCACGACGCCACGTTCATCGAGCCATCGCAGGACGGCTTTGGCGGCCTCGGTCGCGTACCCGCGGCCCTGCGCCGCGACGCCGATGTCCCAGGCGATCAGGGCGCGCCGCCCATCGTGGTCGATCGTGGCCTGCAGGGCTCCTACCGGCACGCCGTCGTCGCGGCGCCGGACGATCCAGTTGCGCCACTCCTGGCGTCCGTCGGCGGATCGTCCGACCGCCAGTCGCTCGTACCGTGTCCGGAGGTCATGGATGGTCGGCGTCGGGTCGCCCGTGAAGGCGTACATCCGCGGATCCGCGTAGAGGTCGAACATCGCGTCGGCATCCTCCGCCCGCAGCGGCGCCAGGATGAGCCGCGCCGTATGGAGGATCGGATCGGCGGTCGCGGGCATGCCCGCGAGTATGCCGAAACGATGATCAGGCGGATGGCCGCCAGGACGTGATGATCGGCGGCCACGAATCGGCGGTGTCGCGCCGGCCGGCGATGGCGTGCTGGATCGAGAAGGCGTAGAGGAGATAGCTGTCGTCGACCGTGAAGGCCCACGCCGCCACCGCGGCTTCGCGGATCGCGGCATCGTCGATGGCGCGGGCGCGACCACGAACGCCGAACTCATGGGGGGCCAGCGGATCCTGGTGTGCCTGGATCGCGTAGCGGCCGTCGGCGGCGAGGTCGGTGGCCTTGGGCGAGTGATGGAGGAAGGCGAGGAGCCGCCCGTCCACGATGTCCAGGTTGATGGGGTGGATCCGCGGCAAGCCCGCGCCCCGGACCGTCACCAGCAGGCCCAGCCCCTCGCCGGAGCGGAAGAACAGCCGCCGACCGAACGCGGCCAGTGACGGATCGGCAGCCTCGAAGTCGGCCCAGTCAGGGCCGGTCACGTCGTCCATCGGGCGATTCTGCCCGGACGATACCCTGCGGAACAGGTCCAGCGGCCAGGCGACGGACGGATCCAGTCGCCGAGCGCAGGGATGCGGCCGCCAGTGGAGCGCTGCGGCGTCAGTCGAAGACCGGCTCGCGGGCCGTCAGCACCGCCCGCCGGATCGTCGCGGCCGAGGCGTGTCTGATGAGCAGCACCTCGAGTTCGTCGAGCGCCTCGGTGACGTCGCGCCTGGCCTCGTCGTGATGACCCTCGACCGTGACCAGGATCTCGCTCGTGTCGTCGTGCGCGGCGCTCGCGACGCTCTGGCGCCAGCACCAGCGCCGGGCCGCGACGACGTCGGCCTCGTCCACGAAGATGACCTCGCCGGACTCCGGGTGGTCGGTCACGGACGCCCCCAGATCGGCCCAGGGTTCGTCGCCGCGGGCGGACCGCACGGTGATCCCATCCGCCAATCGGCGCACGTCGAAGACCGCGACCGGGAGCGCGTGTCGGATCGACGTCATGTTGGCCACATCGACGAGCGTGCCCAGGGACGGCACGTCGCCCTGTTTGGTCAGTCGGCGCAGGAGCCCCTCCGCCGCCGACCGGTACTGCGTGGGATCGACGCCGAACGCCCGGAAGGCCCGTCGCCAGGCAGCGAGCGACGGGATCTCGCTCAACGGCGTGGCCCCGATCCGGTCGATCGCCTCCTGCTGCGCGAGCCGGAACGTCGCGGCCAGCGCCGGACTCGTCGGTCCGTTCGCGACACCGGTCGCGTGGATGACTCCACCGACGATCTGCGGGTAGCGCTCGACGATCTCGGGCGCGTACTGGAAGCGGGCCATCGCCGGAGTATCCGACAGATGGCCCGCCATCGGTGCGTCAGTCGTCGGCGCGGACGATCCGACCGCGGATCTCTCCCGGGGGATGCTTGGCGGTGTGGATGTTCGCGTACGTCACGCCCGAGCGGATCGCCCGGACGATCTCCTCCCATTCACCGGGGGCGATGCCCTGGCCGGCGGGCCCCACGACGTTCGCCGCACTCACGCTGGCCCGCACCTCGCCGGTCACGGTCGTCGGGCAGGTCGCGGGCTGGCTCGGGTCGTTGTTGGTCGCGCTGCCGCACAGCCAGATCGAGATCCCGCCGGACGTCCCGGGGGCCCCGAAGTGGATGTGCGCCTGGGTCGGCGGCCCGGACAGGTTCCGATAGCTGAGCTTGAAGGTCAGGGTCTGGCCGCTGATGCGAGCCGAGAAGCTGCCCCGTCCGGTGGTCGAGATCGCCGATGGCGTCTCCGAGAAGCCATCGAGTGAGGCCTTGAAGCGCTTGGCACCGTCGCTGGCCACGATCGGTGCCGTCACCACCGCGACCAGACCTGCAGCGGCGATGGCGATGACCAGGAGTCTCCGCATCCCTGTCCTCCTTCCGCTTCGGGCACCGGGACGCACGAGGGACAGAGGTCGCACCCGCGACCGGCGCCATCACCCGGGGATACGTCGGGAGGAGGCGCCGCGGATCTGGCGAGGTCAGATGAGCAGGAAGATCCCGAGGGCGATGAGCCACACGGACCAGGCGACGTAGGCGATCGGCACGATCGTCCCGGCCAGCGTCCAGCCGTCCCGCTCGTTGGGTCCGACGAACTCGAGGGTGCCCACCAGGAGCGCGACACCGATCGGAACGCCGAGGAACCCGAGCCAGACCGGGAGGAGGTCGGTGGTCAGGATCGACGCTGCGATCAGGAGCGTCCACGCGCCGGTGAACAGGTAGCCGAGGTGCTCGCCGACGCCGACGCCCAGGTAGCGATGGAGCGTTGCGAAGACGACCTCGACCGTCTGCCGGGTGGCGTCGCCCTCGGCACCGTCGGGGGCGGCGAGGTAGCGGCGTGCCAGCTCGGGCACGGCGAAGGGCCAGCGCGCGAGTCCGAGTGCCTGGACCAGCGACGCGATGGCGCCGGTCACGATCGCGAGGACGGTCAAGGCTGGCGATGCCCCGAGCGTGACGGACAACAGCACCGTGAGGGGCACCATCAGCAAGGCACTCATCAGCAGGGCCTGCCACCGCAGGATCAGACCGGTTCCCCCGGCGGCGAAGCGGCGCAGGATCTCGTCGGGTTCCTTGCGCAGGATGTCCGGGTACTCGAACGACCGGCCGAGCTCGAAGAACGCGAGGTTGAAGGCGATCGGGACGACGATCAGCAGGATGGCGGTCGCGAACTCGATCGACATCTCAGGCCAGGCCCAGCACGGCGAGCAACATGAACCCGATCATGACCGTGACCGCCTGCGCGTACCCGATGATCGCGAGATGCCATCGGTCGGCGAGGACCGGAGCCCAGCGGGGTCGATGCGCCGCGATCGGGAGGACGGTCATCGCGCCGTACGCCGGGACGCCGATGAGGAAGGCCAGGACCGTGAGGTGGAGGGTCGCGTCCGGGGAACGAAGATCCGGCGCCAGGACGTTCACCACGAGCGCATACGACACCGTTCCGATCGCCCCGACCAGGGCGAGGACGACGGCCATCCGTGCCGTAGCGTAGCCGCTTCGGAACAGCGCGCTGGCGAGGACGCCATACCCGACGGCCATGGCCCCGATCAGCAGCCAGCCGGTCAGCCTCGCGACCTCGGTGAGGTCGAACGTCTCGAACAGCGGCTTGAGCGCAAACCACCCGATGAAGACCGAGAAGAGGCTGACCGAGGCGCCCGCGTACTGGGCGGCGGCGAGATCGAACGGGGAATCCTGGGTCTTGTGCGAGACATTGGCAAAGAGCACGCTCGACGAGAAGTACCCCATGTACGCGACCACGAACATCGTGACGACCGTCGTGAAGGAGGTGCTCGTCGGGTCCGGCACGTTCTGCGCCTGGGTCACGAGGAAGACGACACCGGTCACCGCGAAGCCCGCGAGGGCACCCAGGATCGGGACCTGACGAGCTGACACATCCTCGAGCTCGAACGATGGGTCCCGCACGCCCGTGTGATGCGGACCGGCCAGGTACAGGGCAGCCGCGACCGCCGCGGTCGCGACGATGAGGAAGCCGATGGCGGCGGGCATGACCGAGGGATGATAGAGGTCCCGCGACGGTGGCTGCGCCGCCATCGAGACGGGGGAGTCCGGGGCCCCTACGATGGCAAGGAGGGGTGGACCGCACGGTTCGGCGAGGGAGGTCAGCAGCATGACGGCACCGGCACCAGTGCTGCGTCAGCACGGCAACGCCTACAACATCTTCATCCTGGTCCTGACGGTCTTCTCGCTGGCCATCATGGTCCTGCTGCTCCTGCCGATCAGTCCGGCCAGTCGGGACCTCCTGACCCTGTACGACAACGCGATCTGCATCATCTTCCTGATGGATTTCGCGTACAACCTCGCGGGCTCGAAGCCCAAGCGTGCGTACTTCATCAGCGCGCGAGGCTGGCTCGATCTCCTGGGGTCCGTCCCGAGCTTCGGGTTCATCCCGTTCACGGCCCTGTTCCGTCTCGCTCGCCTGAGCCGATTGGCCCGGATCACGCGACTGCTCCGCGGCCAGGCCGGTAAGGACCTCGTCCTGGACGTCCTCGCCAACCGCGGCCAGTACGCGACATTCATCACCATCCTCCTTGCCGGGATGACGCTCACCATCGCCAGCCTGCTGGTCCTGCAATTCGAGAGCACGGCCCCCGATGGCAACATCCAGACCGGTGGCGATGCGGTGTGGTGGGGGCTCGTGACGATCACGACGGTCGGCTACGGCGACTTCTTCCCGACGACCTTCCTCGGTCGGGTGACGGGCCTGTTCGTGATGTTCGCGGGCATCGGGATCATCGGCGCCCTCGCGAGCATCCTTGCCAGCTTGCTGGTCTCCCCGTCGTCGCCGGCGGAGCCGACGCCCGAGGCCGACGCGACGGCGGCACCTCCGATGGCGGCCACGACGGTGGATGCATCGGTCGCGGAGGCGCTGGCCGGGCTCTGCGCGGAGATCGCCGATCAGCGCGCCGAGATCGCGGCGCTCCGCGCCGCGGTCGACGCCGACCGAGGGTGATCGGGACGAACCATCCTCGAGCGGCAGGCCCGCCGGGGCGTCGACGGTAGGCGGACAGCGGGGCCGCGCCGCGGCGACACTGGGCGCCATGCACCAGATCCGCGATGCGTTCCATCGCGCTCGTCACCCGGCGCTCGCCCTGTTCACCGCCTTCCTCCTCGGCGCGATCCTGATCGTGCTGACCGACGTCGAGCACCTGCGAGGGATCGGCACGGATCCGCTCACTGCCATCGGCGGCGCGCTCGCGGGCGTCGTGGACGGCTATCCGGCGATGCTCTCCGGGGCGGTCGGCGATCCGGGTCGCATCGTCGCCGCGATCCAGAGCGGCGACCCCGATGACATCGCGGCGGCCATTCGGCCCATCTCCGAGACCCTGATCAGCGCCACGCCGTTCATCTTCGCCGGACTGGGCCTCGCGATCTCGTTCCAGGCCGGCCTGTTCAACCTCGGCGTGGATGGGCAGTTCCTCATCGGCGGGCTGGGCGCGTTCATCACCGCGTCGCTCGTGGCGGGGTCCCTGCCACCGCTGCTCGCCCTGGTGGTGGCGGTGCTCGGCGGGACCATCGCGGGCGGCGCGTACGCGTTCATCGCGGGCTACCTCAAGGCACGGACGGGTGCCCACGAGGTGATCACCACCCTGATGCTCAACGGCATCGCCCCGAACCTGGCGTTCCTCGTCGTCGGGATGATCGCGCTGCCGGGACGGCCGACCGAGATCCCATCCGTGCCGCGGATCCTGGACCTGCCGATGATCCGCGTCGACTACGGCTTCATCGCTGCGCTCGCGGTCGCCTTCGTCGTGTCGTTCCTGCTGTTCCGCACCACCCGCGGCTTCGAGCTCCGCGTGACCGGCTTCAGCCGCACGGCCGCCCGCGGAGCGGGCATCCGACCCGACCGGACCACGATGCTGGCGATGTCGCTCTCCGGCGGGCTCGTCGGCATGGGCAGCGCCTTCTTCGGCCTTGGGCCGGCCATGGGCTTTTCGGGTGGGCCGACGAACGATTTCGGATACGTCGCCATCGCCCTGGCCCTGCTCGCCGGCCGACGGCCCAGTGGCGTGGTGGTCGTGGCGCTGCTGTATGGCGCGTTGACGACCGGAGCCAAGAACATGGTGGTCGTGACCGGTGTCCCGCTCGCCCTGCTCGTCGTCATCGTCGCCCTCGCCATCACGTTCGTGGCGGCGCCCGAGCTGACCCGGTCGATCTGGCGGTTCGGGGCGCCCAGGCCGGGCGTCGAGTCGAGGGGTGGAGCCGACACTCGGATTTGAACCGAGGACCTGCTGTTTACGAAACAGCTGCT
>CAYVJP010000113.1:0-8769 GCA_964451745.1 uncultured Anaerolineaceae bacterium
GACCGGCGGCCAGGAGGACGGCGGCCATCGACGCGGCCATGCCGATGCAGATCGTGCTGACGGGGGCACGCACGTACTGCATGGTGTCGTAGATGGCGAGCCCGCTCGTCACCTGCCCACCGGGCGAGTTGATGTACAGGCTGATGTCCTTCTCGGGGTCCTCGGAATCGAGGAACAGGAGCTGGGCGATGACCAGGTTGGCGAGGTGGTCCTCGATCGCGTCGCCGAGGAAGATGATCCGCTCGCGCAGCAGGCGCGAGTAGATGTCATAGGCACGCTCCCCCCGGCTGGAGGATTCGATGACCATCGGGACGAGCATCTGGGGTCTCCCTGGTTGATCGTGCGGGGTGTCGTGGTCGGGTCGAAGGGTCATCCGGCGGGCGCCGGCTCGTCGGCCGCCACCTCGATCGGGTCGTCGGCGATGACGCTCCCGGGATCGGTGGCGCCGATGCTGGCGTTCGCCTGGGCCTGGTCGTTGGCGACCGCCGATGCCGGGCCGTCCTCGAGGTGGGGCAACGGCCCGAACTCGGGGTGGGCGACGAGCCACGCGTCGATGATGGACTCCACCACGCGACTGCGCCGCAGCGTGCTGCGGATGAAGGCGCGCCCGCGCTCGGAGTCGAAGTACTCGGTCAGGCGCTGGTCGCCCGCATAGCGCTCGCGGCCCTGGGCGACCTCGGCATCGACGTCGGCGTCCGGGATCTCCACCCCCTCGCTGTCCGCGACCTTCGAGAGCACGAGCAGCGTCTTGACCCGCTTCTCGGCGCCGGGGCGCAGATCGGCGTGCAGGTCGTCGCCGGTCTTCTCCACGGCCTTGAGGTAGGCCTCCTCGGTGATCCCTTGGCGGGCGAGCGACGCACGGAACTCGTCGTGCATCACCTCGACCTCCTGGTCGATCAGCACGTCGGGAAGATCCACCGTCGCGTTGGCGACCGCATACTCGATGATCCGGTCGGCGAAACCGTGGCGCGCCCGATCCAGGGCGTTGCCCTCGAGCCGCTGGCGGACGTCCGCGCGCAACTCCTCCAGTGAGGCGAATTCGCCGAGGCCCGCCAGGAAGTCGTCGTCGATCTCGGGGAGGATCTTCTCGCGCAGCTCCTTGATGTCCACCGCGAAATGGGCGACCTGGCCCGCGAGGCTGGGCTCACCGTAGTCCTCGGGGAACGTGATGTCGAAGGCCGTGGATTCGCCGACCTTGAGCCCCATCAGGTTGGATTCGAACCCGGGGATGAGGCGCTCCTGGCCCAGGATCAGCGGCATCCGGTCCGAGGTGCCGCCCTCGAACGGCTCGCCGTCCCGCGTTCCGACGAACGAGATCACGGCGTAGTCCCCGTCCTTCGCTCCACGGTCCTCGACCGGGGCCAGCGTCGCGTTCTGGTCGCGCAGCTCGGAGACCACCTGGTCCACCCGGGCGTCGTCGATGACATCGACCTCGGGAGCGAAATTGAAGTTGCGATAGTCGCCGAGGGTCACGTCGGGGCGGACCGGGACGGTGGCCTTGAAGACGAGCGGCTTGCCCTCCTCAGCCTGCACGACCTCCACGTCGGCGTTGCTCAGGGGCAGGATGTCCTCGGCGATGAGCGCCTCGCGGTACGCGTCCTGGATCAGGTGATCCACGGCCTCATCGAGGACAGCACCGGGACCGAGCGTGCGCTCCAGCACCGGCCGCGTCGCCTTCCCGGGGCGGAAGCCAGGCACGCGCGTGCGGCGCGACAAGGCGCGGACGGCGGCCTCGACGGCCTTGTCCAGGCGTTCGGGGGGCAGCTCGATCTCGAGCAGGATGGAGGACTTGGGGGCGGGGGTACGGGTGATCTGCATCGCCGGGGAAGTATAGGGCGGCTCGCTGGACCGAGCCGGGGGCGTGGAGGCGCGGGGGCGCGGGGGCGGCGTCCGGGCCGTGGACCGCCAGCCGTCCCCACTGGACCGCTGTCGCGACGGCGGAGACCGCTCGGACCGTGTCCGCCGGTCGATCGGGCTGTCGCGGCGGGCCATCCGACCGGCCGGAGCAGGTGTGCGGGCCTCGTCGCGCGACCAGGGACGGTCCGCCGGTCCGACGGGGACGCAGGGCGTTCCACGGGGCAACGGCCGTGGGCATCGGCAATGGGCGGACCGGTCCGCGGGCCAGCCGACCGTCCACGGCGCTCGGCTGCGCATCTGGTAGGCGAGAGAGGGGTCGAACCTCCACGCCGCTCACGCGGCACCGGCTCCTAAGGCCGGCGCGTCTGCCATTCCGCCACTCGCCCGTCCACGAGTCTAGCGGCACCGGCCGCCGGTGCGAGCTCAGGTCTCGGTCGACAGACGCTCGTCGGGTGCGGTGGTGTCCGCGCGCTCGGGGTCCGGTCCGCGCTCGACACGCTCGCGGATCTGACCCAGGCGAGCCGCGAAGTCCTCCTCGGCCGGGGAGAAGAGGCGGCGCGCGGCGGCCTTCGATGCGCCGAGCAGCAGCGGTCGGGCGACCGCCACGGCCAGCAGCGTCCGGACCCGGGTCCGTTCGGCCTTGGCCGTCTTGCTGTAGGCGAGGAAGTCCTTCTCCAGCACGCGACGCACCTTTTCCCCGTCGTCGCCCAACGACCGGAGGTGCTTGTCGACCTCGTCGGGGAGGACCGACTTGGGCATCGGGGCAGGACTGCCCGTCACCGCCCGGCGTCCGAGCCGGAGCACCCGTTGTGGGCCTTTGAGCACGAGGAATCCCAGACCGCCGGCGACCGCAGCCGCCTTGGCCGGGCTGCGCTTGATCTTGGCCGGGATGTCGACCGCGGCGCGTCCGGAGGCCTCGAGCACCCGAAGTTGCTCCGCGAGGTCCTCGCGCGCCGCTAGGACCCGATCCCGGGCGGCATCTTGCTCTGTAGCCACTCGAGCGTCTCCTTGCTGGTCTCGATCGTGCGCTGCGGGTAGAACCGGGCCTTCAGGGCTTCGACGTCGACGCCGGTCCGCGAGATATCGATGGCCATGAGGGCGATCCACGCCGCCCAGCCGACCGCCGCGCCGATCCCGATACCGACCTGTGTCCCGAAGGTGATGGCCGTGAATGCGCCGATCGCCGCGCCGACGATGGCCATGCCGATGAGGGCGCCGAACCTGGACCCGGCCGTCTTGAGTCGGATCGCGAGGGCGATCCCGACCAGGAGCCCGAGCCCGGCACCGACCAACGACCCGACCACGAGCGGGCGGACGCCGGCTTCGACATTCGGGAGCGCTGCATCGCCGATGGCGGTGTACAGCTGGTTGGGCAGATCGAGCGCGAACACGATCGAGGTGAGGATCCCCACGATGAGGGCGACGGCGAATGCGCCACCGATGCGTCGGCCGGACATCCCGACGGCCGACAGGACGGCCGCGGTGGCGATGCCCGCGAAGACCAGGACCCCGTGCAGGATCCCCCAGCCCATCGACCCGAGGAGCCATTCGGCCGTGAAGAGGGCCGTGCCGACGACGAGCAGGATGCCAGCGAACAGGACGACGACGAAGGCGATCCCGGCCAGCGCCGCGACACGGGCGATCTCGCCACCGATCGCCTCGAGCTCCGCCTTGGCGAGGTCCACGTGTGCCATCGCGAGCCGCCAGGCGGCATCTCGCGTTGCGGCGAACTGCGCACGAACACCCGGGGGCGGGGCCTTGGGTGGCGGCCCGGGCGTGGGCGCGGGGGCTGGGCTGGGCTGATCCAGGATGGTCTCCCGTTCTCGTGCGGCGCCATCGATGATACAGCGCGAGATCCGCAGCCGACCGCTCCGGCCGTCGCGGCGGCCTCAGGCCCGGTACGCTGGCGCGGTGCCCGAAGGCCCGTTCCCGACCGACCGACCCCTGCTGACCGCGGAGCTGCTGAGCATCGGCTCGGAGCTCACGGTCGGCGACACGCGCGACACGAATGCCGGCGAGCTTGCTCGCTGGCTCACCGGCCACGGAGTGGCGGTCGGTCGGCTGACGGGACTCCCCGACCGACTCGACGTGGTCAGCGAGGCGTTCGCGGCAGCGCTGACGCGCGCCGACCTCGTGGTGTCCACCGGCGGCCTTGGACCGACCCCCGACGACCTCACCCGGGAGGCGATCGCCCGCGTGTGCGACGAGACACCGTCGGTGGACCCCGTCCTGGAGCGCTGGCTCCGCGGATTGTGGGCTCGTCGGAAGCTGCCGTTCCCCGAGACCAATCGGAAGCAGGCGTGGCTGATCCCGTCGGCGGCGGCCCTCCCGAACCCCAATGGGACCGCGCCCGGCTGGCTCGTGACCCGTCCGGATGGGCGGGTCGTCGTCGCCCTGCCCGGTCCGCCACGGGAGATGCGCCCGATGTGGCACGACGAGGCGGTCCCGCGCCTGCGTGCCCGTATCGGCCGATTCGGGGCCGATGTGGCGACCCGGACCTATCGCCTGACCGGGATCGGCGAATCGCAGGTCGCGGAGATCCTCGGCGAGGACCTCCTCCGCGGGGGCGACCCCGAGGTCGCGACCTACGCCCGGGCCGAAGCGGTCGACGTTCGGATCTCGGCCGTCGGACGAACGGGTCGATCGGCGGAGGATGCCGTTGCGGCCGTCGCCACGACCGTCGAGGAGCGGCTCGGCACGCACATCTGGGCCACCGGCGACACGACCTGGTCCGGGGCGATCGGCGACCGGCTCGCGGCGCTGGACTGGGACCTCGCCGTGACCGAGATCGGGACCCGTGGGCAGTTCGGCGTCCTCATGGGCGACATCGATCGGCTCGTGCGTTGCGAGTCCCTGCTCGTGGCGGACCTCGGCGCCGACGACGATGAGCGTGACCGGGCCCTGCTCGAGCGTGCCGAGGCGGTCCGCCGTGCCGCGTCGACATCGGTCGGCCTTGCCGTCGCGGTTCGCGACGCCGGCACCGACACGGATGTCGCGATCGCCCTGGTCACGCCCCACGGATCGCAGGTCGAACACCGAACGGCATTCATCGGCGGTCCGATCGGTCGCACCCGGGCGGCGCTTGCGGCGGCCGCCATCCTCCATGTCGCGCTGCGCGACGCGGCGCGCGCTGACGCCGGCTAGCGTCGGGAGGCGGCGACGAGGCCCTGGAGGTCGGTGACGACGATACCGTCGCGATCCTGACGGATGAGGCCGTCGTCGGTGAATTGCCCGAGCAGCTTGTTCACGCTCTGCCGTGTGCATCCCACCATCGCCGCCAGGTCGCCCTGGGTGAGGTTGGCTCGCAGGCGGATCGCACCGTCCGCGGTTTCCGTGCCGCCCTCGCCGGCGAGGCGCACGAGGCGCGCCGCGAGCCGGCCGGTCATGTCCAGGAAGTGCAGCTCCTCCACGTGGGTCGTGAGCCGGCGGAGCTCGCCGGCGATCGACGCGAGCAGGGCATCGCGCACCGCCGCCTCGGTCGCGATCAGCTCGCGGAAGCGGTCGCGCGGCAGCACGACGGCCTCGATCGGTGACATCGCGGTCGCCGTGGCCGAGCGCGGTGCACCATCGAGGAGGGCCAACTCACCGAAGACCGCGCCGGGGCCGAGCGTGGCGAGGATCGCCTCGTCACCGGTGTCCGAGGGAAGCGAGATCTTCACGTCACCCGTCAGCAGGACGAACAGCGCATCGCCCGGATCGCCAAGGTGGAAGATCACCTCGCCACGCCGGAACCTCCGGGAGCGCATGCCGGCGGCCACGCGATCGAGCGCGGCCGGATCCAATCCCGAGAAGAACGGGATCGTCGCGAGAGAGTCGAGGAGCGGGCGGTTGACGAGCATCGTCGGCCATCGTACCTGTCCGCCAGACGACACCCCGGGCGTCGTGCCGGACGCACCGCGCTCTCGCGCGCGCCCTAGCATTGCGCCATGCGCGCACCCCTCGGCGACCGTCTTCGCCTGACCGTGCTCGGCTGCAGCACGGCCGCCCCTCACCCGGCGAGCCCGACCGCGGGGTTCCTCGTCGAGTGGGGCTCCACCGCGCTGTTGCTCGACGTCGGCCAGGGCGTCATCCGCAACCTGCAGCGCGTCCTGGATCCCCACGATCTGACCGGCGTCGTCATCGGCCATATGCACGCCGACCACTATCTCGACGTCGTCGGCCTGCGCTACCTCTACCCGTGGGGTGAGGCCGCCGAGCTACCCCTGCCGATGTACCTGCCACCCGGCGGCCGGGCGCGCCTCGACGCGCTGGCGACCGCCATCAGCGAGCGCGTCGGGTTCTTCGATGCGGCGGTCGACGCCGTGGAGTACGACCCGGATGCGGAGCTCGAGATCGGGGACCTCCGGGTCCGGTTCGTCCGCGGTCGCCACTACGTACCGGCGTGGGGCGTGGTGATCGAGGCGCCCGATGGCGCCCGGCTCGCGTACACCGGCGATACCGGTCCGTCCGATTCGGTCGCGACCGGGCACGCGGACGCTGACCTGCTCCTCGTGGAAGCGGCGCTCACGGACTCGCGGTTCGACGATCTGGAGCGCGGCCATCTGACACCCGAGGAGGCGTTGGAGTTCGCGCGCGCCGCGCGGGCGCGGTCGGCGATCCTCGTCCACTACGCTCCTGCGCGCCGTCCCGAACTGGAGGCGATGTGTCGCGCCGCAGGATCGTGGGCGCGCGCCGCGGTCGACGGCATGACAGTCACCGTGGACCCGGCGCCGGCCTCCACCGCGACCGCGGTCAGCGCGGGTGGCGAGGCGACGGGCTGACCGGATCCGACGACCTGGCCTCGAGGTCGGCGGCCTGTCGCTCGAACGCGGCAGCCTCGGCCGCGGCCCCGAGCGCCGTCGCCATGGCCGCGGCTTCGCGCAGGAGCGGCAGGGCCTTGGCCACGTCCCCAGCCGCAGCGCGATGCCGAGCGACCGCGCCGAGCGTGACGGCCGCCGGACTTCGCTCCAGGTCGTCGGCCATCCGCGCGTGGAGCGCGCGGCGCCGGCTGGCGAGGAGTCCCTCGTAGGCGGCGTCGTGGATCAACGCGTGGGCGAATCGCCAGTCGTCGTCCTCGCCGCGCACGATCAGGGCGGCGTCGGCCAGGCGCTCCATCACCGCCGGCGCCGGCGGGGGCACGCCCAACAGTGCCGCGACCCCTTGGACATCGAACCGGATGCCGATCACGGAGGCGACGCCGAGGACATCGCGGGCCTCGCGGTCGAGCGCATCGATGCGCGCGCCAAGGACCGCCCGGAGCGTGACCGGGACCGTCGCGGCCTCCGGATCGGTGATGGCGACCCGGCCGTCGCGCAGCGCCAGGGTGCCGTCCTCGAGATAGGCCCGGACGGTCTCGCCCACGAAGAGCGGATTGCCGTCGGTCCGCTCGTGGATCCGTCGGGCACCGTCCGCATCGACGGCCGCCCGTGCGACCAGTGTGGCGAGATGCGCCGTCTCCGGCTCGCTGAGTCCGCCGAGATCGATGCGGACCACATCATCGGCCTCGGCCCATGACGGAAGCGGACCGGGCCGCGTCCCGACGAGCAGCGCGAGGGGGTGACGCCGGGTCACGTCCGCCAGCAGTTCGACCATCCCGACGCTCGAGGGATCGAGCCAGTGCAGGTCATCGATGACGACCACCCGCGGTCCATCGAGGGCCATCAGTCGCTCGATGTACCGCCATGCCACCTCCATCAGGGTCGCGGTCACCTCGGCTGGATCGGCCGGCATGTGGGTCGCCTCGGCCTCCCAGCCCGAGAACGCCGCATCGCGCGCGATCGCGGCGATCGAGCCACCGAATCGGCGCGCGTCCTCGGCCGACAGGTCGTCGGTGAAGAGGAGGTGCCGAGCGAAGGCTCCCGAATCGGTGCCGTGCTCGTCGGCCACGGTCTGCGCGAACAGCCGGGCGAACCGGTACGGGTCGCCGCGCCCGTACGAGACGTTCTCGGTCCATGTCCAGGCCAGGCCGAGGCCACGGGCGTCGGCTTCCATGGCGGCCAGGAGTCGCGTCTTGCCCATCCCCGCGTCGCCGACGATCACCGCGATGCCGCCCCGGGGCTCCTCGGCGCGAAGCTGCGCCAGCAGCGCCTGCGTTCGACCGATCTCGACCTCGCGACCGACGATCGGTCCCCAGGCGGCCGCCTGGTGCGGCGTCCAGGCACCCATCCCCGCCTCGCCGAGGAGCGCGTGGATCTCGACGGCGGTGGATTGCCCACGCAGGACGACCGATCCACGATCGGCCGTCGCCAGGCGCCCCCGGGCAGACGCCCGGGTGGTCCCGTCGAGGAGGATCTCGCCGGGTCGGGCGAGCGATTGGATCCGGGCGGCCGTGGTGATCGCTTCGCCCGTCAGGCCGAGGTCACCGTCGCGCGTCGGCCCGCTGGAGCTCGCGACGACCTCGCCCGTCGCGATCCCGATCCGGACCTCCATGGGCTCGAGGCCATCGCCGACCTCACCGAGGCCACCCCGGATGGCGAGGGCGGCGAGCGCAGCCCGAACGGCGTCGTCGTCGTGCGCGCGCGGCCAGCCGAACACCGCGAACACGGCGTCGCCGATGAACTTTTCGCGGGTCCCGCCGAAGCGGGCCACGGCATCCGCCATCGTCGCGAGCGCGGCGGTCACGCGAGCGCGGACCTCCTCGGGGTCATGCTCGGCGAGCATCCGGACGTAGTCGACGAGATCCGCGAACAGGGCGGTGACGACGCGTCGGTCGCCGTCGACCCATGCCGGCGATCCAGCGGCGGGCGCGCCTCCGGTCGGTCGGCTCGGTGGGTCAGCTGGGAGGAGCGAGCCGCACTGGTCGCAGAAGCGCGCCGTGTCGGCCACCGGGGACCCGCACGACGCGCACCGCACCGTTCGGGGTCCCGGGCGGGTCAGGAGTCCGTGAGCAGGGGCCGGGCGTCGGCCGTGGCTGCCCGAACGCTCATGCGCGCC
>CAYVJP010000114.1:0-7522 GCA_964451745.1 uncultured Anaerolineaceae bacterium
AAGGCCTCGAAGATCGTGACCGTGTAGCCCTTCTTGGCGAGCTCGCCGGCGGCCGTCAGCCCCGCGGGTCCGGAGCCCACCACCGCGACGGTCCGGTTGCGGGCGACCGGGAGCGCGCGGGTGAGTGCCTCCGGGTGCGCCTGGGCCCAGTCTGCGACGTAGCGTTCCAGCGAACCGATGCCCACGCTCGTGCCCTTCTTGGCACGCAGGCAGAGTCCTTCGCACTGCGTCTCCTGCGGGCAGACCCGGCCGGTGACGCAGGGGAGGGCGTTGTCGCCGAGGAGCGAATCGGCCGCACCGGCCATGTCGCCGCGGCGCAGATGGTCGATGAAACGCGGGATGTTGACCCGCACCGGGCAGCCATCGATGCACTTGGGGTTCTTGCACTGGAGGCACCGCTCGGCCTCGAGGACCGCCAGATGCTCCGTCAGGCCCAGGTTGACTTCGTCGAACGAGTGCGAGCGTCGCTCGGCGTCCTCCTCGGGCATCGCGACCCGGTCGAGCGACATCCGCTGGCGGGGGTCGAGCTCCACGTGCTCTCCGGCGAGGATGCGTCGGACAAGGTCCTGCGGCGTGGGCGGCGTGGCAGCCGCTGCCGCGGGCACTGGCTTGGGGCCTTCGGGGGCGTCGTCGCTCATCGCCCGGCCTCCGCTGCGGCACGATCCGCGCTGACCGCCATCGCCGGGATCTTGCATGCCTCACGACGAGCGAGCGCGGCCTGCTCGAAGGACCGATAGGTCGTCAATCGATCCGCGAGCTCCGCGAAATCGACCTGGTGGCCGTCGAACTCGGGGCCATCCACGCACGCGTAGCGCGTCTCGCCATCGATCGAGACCCGGCAGCCGCCGCACATCCCCGTTCCGTCCACCATGATCGCGTTGAGCGAGACGGTCGTCGGGACGCCAACGCCGCGCGTCAACTCGCTGACGGCCTTCATCATCGGGACGGGGCCGACCGCGTAGACCTCGGTCACGCCGCCACCATCGAGCACGTCCTGGAGCGCCTGGGTGACGAACCCGGGTCGGCCGTAGCTGCCGTCGTCGGTGCAGGCGATGACCTCGCTGCATGCCGCGAGCTCCGGTTCGAGGATCACCCACTCCCGCGATCGTCCGCCGATGATGCTCGTGACCTTGACGCCGCGTCGCGCCAGCTCCTGGGCGATCGGGAGGATGACGGCCGTGCCGACCCCGCCGCCCACGCATACCGCGTGGCCGGTCTCGATCAGCTCGGTCGGGCTGCCGAGAGGACCGGCGACGTCGGTGATGGCCTCCCCGGGCTGGAGCGCGACAAGGTCCATCGTGCTCTTGCCCACCGACTGGATGATCAGCGTGATCGTGCCCGCGCCGGCATCGGAATCGGCGATCGTGAGCGGGATCCGCTCCGCCCCCGGACCCAGGCGCACGATGACGAACTGCCCGGGCCGACGGATCTCGGCGATCCGCGGGGCCTCCACGACCAACCGGGTGACGTTGGGGGAGAGCTGTTCGGTGGCGACGATCGGGTACATGCACGGCCCACGCTGTTCGGGCGGTCGAGGTTGACCGTGCCTCGATCGTAGGGGCGCGCACACGGCGCCCCACCCGTCAGGGGGCCCGTTCGAGGGGGCCGAATGTCACGTGCGTGCCCGCTCGAATCGCCCTCGGCACGCGGTCGCTGCGGCGTACACTCGCTCGCACGCGCGGCGCGTGCCGGGCAGACCACGCCGAATCGAAGGGTGGAACATGGGCTGCATCACGATCATCTTCGGGGCGATCATGCCGCGCCTGGCGTTGCTCGCCGGCTGGTCCAACGATCCGACCTACTGGAACGCCTTGTTCGGGTCGCAGCTGTGGCTCGGTCTCGGCTTCGTCTTCCTGCCGTGGACCACGCTGATCTACGGGTTCGCCGCCCCGAACGGGCTGACCCTGCTCAACATCGTGTTCATCGCGATGGCGGTCCTGCTGGACCTGGGGACGTGGGGCCTCGGGTTCTTCGGTGGCCGCAAGGAGTACTCGAACTACCGCGGGAGCTGAGTCGGGGCCGGGGGCCGGTCGCTCGCTCAGCCCGCCTCCGGCGTCGCGCTCTTGCCCTTGGGCCAGTAGAGCTCCTTCTTGACGTGGAATTCGGGGAAGCCCAGGTCCATCAGGACGCCTTCCACGTTGAGGATCATGTCCGGATTCCCGCAGATGTAGACGACGGTCTGCTCCGGCCGCAGGTGGAGGTCCCGGCAGACGTCCGCCACGACCGCCTCGGCCCGACCCGTACGGCCGGTCCAGCCGGCGTTGCTCGGGTCGGCAGGGCGGCTGACCGTCGGGACGTAGCGGACGGGATAGGCGCCCGTCGACTCGAGCTCCTCGAGCTCCTCGCGATAGCCGAGCTCGTGGGCGTACGACACGCCGTGCAGGACGACCGTCTTGCGCGGCGCACCGGCGAGTTGCGTGTCCCGGATCATCGAGATGAACGGGGCGATGCCGGTCCCGGTCGAGACGAACAGGTGCGTCCGATCGTCGTCGGGCTCCAGCATGAACTTGCCCTTCGGGCCGATCATGCGCAGCCCGTGGCCCACGGGGAGGCGCCACAGCAACGACGTGAAGCGGATGATCGGGACAAGGCGGACGTACATCTCGTAACCGACGGTCCCGGCCTCCCGCGGTGAGGACGCGATCGAATAGGGACGCTGCCAGAGCTTGCCGTCGGCGAAGACCCCGATGGTCATGTACTGGCCCGGCTCGAAATGGACGGGCTCGCGGCGGTACTTGACCCAGATCCGTGCGAGATCGTGCGTGTAGTCGATGCGCTTGACGATCTCGGCGTCGTAGCGCTCGTCCTCGGATTCGATGGAGCGATCGTCGTCGATCGGCGCCTTCAGGAGCTCGGTCATCGTCGGTCCGTGGCCTCAGGATTCTGGATGTTGCGGTCCGATGGTAGTCCCTCGAGTGGCGACGGTCGTCGCCGATCGGTCACGAGAAGGTGACGGTGGGGCGTCGCCGGGTATCCTCAGCCGATGGCCATCGCTCGGCGCCGTGGGTGGGTGGTCGCCATCGTGGCGACGTTCGTGGTCGGGTGCGGGTCGACGCCGTTGACCTCCGCGCCATCGGCCCCGACGTCGGCGCCCGGGAGCGCCGCGCCGGGCGGAGCGACGAGCTCGCCGACCAGCTCGAACCGGCCGAATGAGCACCTCGGGACCCTGCGGATCGGCGAGCGCGTTGACGGCCCCGCGACATTCCTGGCCGGCCCGGCCGGGACGTTCGCCTCCACGATCGACGTCGCCGAGCCGGACGGTCGCCTGCGGGTCTCGCTGGACCTGTCGAACCGGGACGACTGCGTGTCGCTCGCGCTGGTCCGCCCGGATGGCGCCGCCGCGGCGCCGCCCGACCTCGACTACCCGTTCGTGTGTCCCTCATCGGGTCGGTCGGGGCAGACCTTCGACATCGAGCATGCGGTCGCCGATGCGGCCGTCGGGCAGTGGCAGGTCACAGTGGACGCCGCCGACGTCCGCGCGCTGGCGGTGCGCATCCGCGCGACGCTCGAAGCGGCCCCGACAGCCGCCCACGACGCCCCGCTCCTCCCGGATCTCATCCCGTGGTTGCCCTGGGAGTTCGGGTTCGCCGCGCCGGCCAGCGACAACCCGGGCACGGCGTACGACCGCGACAACCAGCCCGGCGACCCCACCATCTCGTGCCATCCGGAAGAGGAGCCCGAGGCGACGCAGTGCCTGCGCTTCTCGGCCGGCATCCACAACATCGGCGCCGGGCCGATGTACATCGCGTTCCGCGACGACATCGCCTATCAGCACACGTACGCGGGTGACGACACTCCCCTGGACCATCGCGACAACGAGCGCGACGGTCGATTCACCGAGTCGGAGGCCGGCACCGGCGAATGGCACCCCTTCCACGAGCATCGCCACCTCTCGGCGTTCGTGCTCTATGAGCTGTTCGCCGTGGCCGACGACGCCGGGACGCTCAGCGCGATCAGCACCGGGAACAAGCACGGGTACTGCACGTTCTCGCAGCAGATCGCCGATTGGGACTCGATGGCCCAGGACCCGCAGTACGCGTCCTTCCCGGACGGGCCGTTCTGCGATGTCGCGATGACCCTCGAACGCGGCTGGGGTGACATCTATCGATGGCAGCGGCCGGGGCAGTACGTCGACTATGCGCCGGTCGCCGAACCCGATGGGTCGATGCGCGCCGGGCGCTACGTGCTGCGCTTCGGGGTGGACCCCGACGACCACATCGTGGAGTCCGATGAGGCCAACAACACCGGCTACGCCCTGATCGAGGTCATCGATGGCGGCGGGCCGGGCCTCGATCGCGTGGTGGTCTGCGAACAGGGGCTGGGGACCGATCCGTGGGATCCCGCCGCGCAGGTCGTCCCGGACCGGTTCGCCTGGGCCGCGCTCGCCGCGGACCCGGCCCATGTCGCGCCCGCCTGCGACTGAGCTCGGGGCGACGGTGCGGGGCCTACCGGGGTCCGGGCGCCGTGGTCCGCGCGCGGCGCCGGTCCGGTCGCGGCGCCGGCCTGGTCGCGCGATCACCCCACGATCGAACCGACCGACGGACCGGCCGCGAACGGGGTCATGGACCGCATCCCCGGCCGATTCGGTCACCCGGTGACCGAGCGGACCGGGGAACGGGAGTCTTCTCGTGCTCGCCGGCGGTCCAGCGGTCCGTTCGTTCACCCGGTGATCGGCCGATGGGCGGGATGTGGCGGCGCGGCCGCTGGGCTGGCGGGATGTGGCGGCTCGGCCGATGGGGCCGGTCCGGACGATGCGGACCCGCAGCGACCCCGTCGCCGGATGGCGACGGGGTCCAGGTTCGTGCGGGCTCCCCGAAGGAGCCGTGGGACTCAGGCCGGGTCGCCCGTGCCTCGGCAGCTGACCTTGGGGTTCCAGTCATCGAACATCCCGCGCGGGTTGCCCTTCCAGATCCACGCGTGGAGCTCGTAGAAGTCCGGCAGCCCGTACCGATTGCCGGCCGGGACGAGGGTCAGTCGCTTGCCGAACAACCGCGGCGCCTTCGCACCGTTGGCCGCGTGCCATGCGTCCTTGAGCACGACGTACTCCACGGCAACGAGCTTGAAGCCGCCGTCCTTGCGCGGCTCGAAGACGAGCACCTCCGGCCGCAGTCGATCGAGGGTCGGATCCGCGACGAGGGCACCCTTGACGTAGTGCTGGCCCATCCCCCCGATCCCATCGGCGTCCGTGCACTGGTAGAACACCTCGTACCCGGCTGCCAGCGCGAGGTCGAGGTTGTGGAATGCGTCCGTGGCCTGGCGGACCTCCTGGAGCTGGTTGGTCGTGCTCGACGACGAGCCGCCGACGACCGCCACCGCCGATCCCGCGAGGGCGACGGCCGCGATCGCGACCACCACCATCGTCCGGAGCAGGCCGCTGGGTCGCTTCGGGGCCGGAACGTCAGGCTGGCCCTTGATCCGTTGCATCTCACACCTCCACGTTGATCTCGTAGACCTCGGGCGTGGGGTGGCCCGCACGCTCGTGGATCCGCATCACGGCCTCCTTCGTCGGGCCGCTGGCGAGGCAGAAGACCTTGCCGCTCTCGGAATCCATCCACGCGCGCTCGAAGTGGACGCCCTCGTCCTGTTCGATCGCCAGGTCGCGGTCGTGCGCCTCGCGCAGTTGGTCGCCGGTCACCCCGAAGAACCCGCTGTGCACGTCCATGAATGTCGCCATCGATCGGCCTCCGTTAGCACCGGCCCGGAAACAGATCCGGACCTCGAAGGCCGCAGATTCGGCGCCCGCTGACGACCCGTCATCGGTCGGATGACCGATGCACGCCGACGTCGGCGACCTACACTGCCTGCCATGGATGCGGTCCGCGGCTCCGTCCGCTGCCCGATCGTCGTCGGTCGCGACGACCTGCTCGACCTGGCCGACCGGCGCCTCGGGGACGTCGAGATCGGACGGGGGCAGTTCCTCCTGCTGGCCGGGGTCGCCGGGATCGGCAAGACGCGGTTGCTCAACGCCATCGCCCACAAGGCGCGCGAGCGCGGGTTCGACGCTTCGTTCGGCCACCTCGCGCAGCAGGACGTCGATCTGCCCGGCGGCGCGATCCTGGATCAGGCCCGCACCATGCGATCCGTCCCGCGCCTGGCGGCGGTCGGTGGCGCCATCCTCGAGCTGCTCGCCTCGGCGCCATCGGTGAACCGGACCGGCCGGCGCCGCCTGGCGCTCGATATCGTGGATGCCTTCCTGGCTGCCCCCGACGAGCCGACGCTCTACGGGTTCGAGGATGTCCAATGGGCGGACGACCTGAGCCTCGACGTCATCGCCGAGCTCGCCCGACGGTCGCGGGACCGGCATCTCCTGATGGCCGCCACGTACCGGACCGACGAGTCGGGATCCACGCCCAGCCTGCGCGAATGGCGCTCCCGCCTCGTCACCCAGCGCATCGCGGAGGAGCTGCGTCTCGGCCCGCTCTCGCGTGATGAAACGGCCCTCGTGACCACGCTCGTCCTCGATGCAGGTCTGCCGGCGCCCAAGGACGTCGCGGCGGTCGTCTACGCGCGGACGGACGGGGTGCCGCTGTACATCGAGGAGTTGCTCGGGGCCGTCGGTCCCGAGGCGCGCTCGAGCGGCAAGGCCATCCGTGACGCCATCGTGCCGGACACCATCGAGGATGCCGTGCTTCGGCGTCTCGCGCGCTGCTCACCGGAGGCCCAGGCCGTCGCCCAGGCCGGTGCGGTGATCGGACGCTGTTTCACCGCCGAAGTCCTGGCTGGCGTCATGGATCGAGCCCAGGACGATCTCGACGCGCCGCTGCAGGAACTCGTGGACCAGTTCCTGGTCACGCCACCGTTCGACGAGGTCTACTTCGACTTCCCACACCAGCTGCTGCGCGAGTCGATCTATCGCAGCGTCAAGGTCGGGGATCGGCGGCGCTACCACGGCCGTGCCGGACGATTCGGGGCGCGACTCGTCGGCCAGTCGGAGATCCATGCGTCGACGCACTTCGAGCGTGCCGGCATGGCCCGCGAGGCGTACGAGTCGGCCCTGATCGGCGCTCGCGAAGCCACCCGGATGTCCCTGCATCGCGAAGGGTTCGATCTCTATCAGCGGGCCGTGGCGAATATGCCCGGCGACCTGGGGGACGCGGAACGTGCCGCGATCCTCGAGGCGTACGCCGAGGAAGCGCTCGCCATCGAGCGGCTGGACATCGCCGAAGGGGCCGCCACGTCCGCGGCCGCGGCGTACGAGGCCGTTGGTGACCGGGTCTCGTCCCTGCGTGCGACCTCGCTCGTCCAGGTGGTGGCTCGGCGCCAAGGTTCCCCGCTCGATGAGCGCATCGCGGCGAAGCGGCGGCTGATCGAGGAGATCGATGCGCTCGGATCCGACGGCGACGTCGCGGAGGTCCGGATCGAGGCGATCCTCGACCTGGCCAAGTACCTCACGGACGCTCGCCGAGCCGACGAGGCCGAGCCGCTCCTGGCCGAGCTGCAAGCGTGTGCCGACCGCGCGGGTGACGAGGAGCTCAAGATGACCGTCGCCTGGAAGCTCGGGGTCGCCGAGATGATCCGCGGC
>CAYVJP010000114.1:7532-8744 GCA_964451745.1 uncultured Anaerolineaceae bacterium
GCCTCGGGATCTCGGCGTATCGCGACGCTGCGGCATTCGCGATGGAGGCGATGGACTACCCGGCCTCGCAGCGGTGGGCGGATGCCGGGCTCCGCTACGCCGACTCGATCCAGCAGTCGTACTGCGCGAACATCATGGGCGCGACATCGGCGATGGTCGCTTGGGCGGGCGGCGACTGGATCGAGGCGGATCAGCTCGCACGACAGAAGATCCGCGACGAGGGCTCCGATCGGTCGATCGCGATGGCGCGCTGGGTCGTCGGTTACGTGGCGATGGGGCATGGCGACCTGTCCGGAGCGACGCTCGAACTGGAACGAGCATTGCGCTTCGGCGAGGCCAGCCAGGAGATCGACCTCATCCTCGTCCCACTCTGGGGCCTGGCGGAGGTCGCGCTCCTCGCTGGCGATCCCGATGTGGCGTTCGCGCGGTGTACCGACGCGCTCGAGCGGGCGCGGGCCAGCGGCGAACGCGTCCACCTCGCTCCCTTCGTCGTCACCGGGGTCCGGTCCGCGTTGGCGGCCCGCCGGCCGGTGGAGGCAGCGGCCTGGCATGCGGCATGTGTCGAGATCCTGGCGGCCGTGCCATCCGTCGCCGACGCGGCGCTGGAGCATGGCCGCGGACTCGTGGCCCTCGCCGACGGCGCGACCGGCGTGGCGAAGACCGCGCTCGCGGCGGCCATCGGCCGGTGGGACGCCCACGGACGGACATGGGAAGCCGCATGGGCTCGCCTTGACATGGCGACCTGCCTCGTCCGTTCCAACCGCTTCGGCGACGCGTTGTCGCTTGCCGCGGACGTGCGCGAGACGGCGGCACGGCTCGCTTGTCGGGCACTCGCGGACCGGGCGGACGATCTGGTCCGGATGGCGCGCGGGCACGTTCTGACCGACGAACCGTGGCGGCCGCTGACGGCGCGCGAGTTCGGGGTCGCCAGGCTCATCGCGGATGGCCGGACGAACGCCGAGATCGCGGTCGAGCTCGGGATCGCCCCGAAGACGGCCAGCGCGCACGTGGAGCACATCCTGGCCAAGCTCGGCGTTGCGCGACGGGCCGAGATCGCCGCCTGGGCGACGTCGGTGGAGCGGGCGACGAGCCCCGAGGGCCGCCGAGGGGAACGACCGGCGGCCGTCGGCTGACCGCCGGGTTGATCAGGTCCGGCCCGCGCCGTGCCCGCGGCCGCGCCGGCCGCGCGATCACCCCACGATCGAACCGACC
>CAYVJP010000115.1:0-8652 GCA_964451745.1 uncultured Anaerolineaceae bacterium
GCCCGTGCATTCCACGCACGGGCTCATCACGACCGTGGCGGCACGGCTGGGCGGGCCCGGGTCCGAGGCGCCCGCGACGTACGCGCTGGAGGGGTCCGTGGCGGTCGCCGGGTCGCTGATCCAGTGGCTGCGCGATCAACTGGGGATCATCTCCGACGCCGCCGAGGTCGAGGCGCTCGCCCGTTCCGTGCCCGATTCGGGGGATGTCGTGTTCGTGCCCGCGTTCTCGGGGCTGTTCGCGCCGCACTGGCGGCCCGATGCGCGCGGGGTGATCGCCGGGCTGACGCGGTACGCGACCAAGGCGCACATCGCTCGGGCGGCGCTGGAGGCGACCGCGTACCAGGTCGTCGACCTGGGGGCGGCGATGGTGGCCGATCTCGGGGCCGAGCTGCCCGGTGAACTGCGCGTGGACGGCGGGATGGTGCGGAACGAGTTGCTGATGCAGTTCCAGGCGGATGTGTTGGGGCGGCCGGTCGTGGCGCCGCCGATCGCGGAGACCTCGGCGCTGGGAGCGGCCTACGCGGCCGGGCTGGCCGTCGGGTTCTGGTCCGGGCTCGATGAGCTGCGATCGATGGATCGCGCGGAGCACCGCTGGGAGCCGTGCATGGGGGATGCGGAGCGTGCTGCGGGCATCGCCCGGTGGCACAAGGGCGTCGAGCGCACCCTGGGCTGGGTCGACTAGGTCGGTCGCGCCGCCGCCCCCGCGAGCTCGCCAGCGGAGGTCAGGTCCCATGCGTGATGACAATCAGGCGCATATCCGGGCCGGCCTCGCACCTGCGGCACGGGATCCCCGTCGTGTTGCATCGGACGGCACAACGGACAACCGCGCCCCCGCACCGACCGCGCCGACCGTCGCCGTTGCCATCGGGCGGCACGTCCGGCGATCAGAGCCGTCGTCCCGGCGCTTCGTTCGTTGGTTGCGCCGTGGGATGCAATCGCCGCGCCGCGGCGGGTGCGCTGGGTCAGGCGGCGCGGTCGACGGCGGGTGCGCTGACGGAGGCCCCGACGGGCCTGGCGGCGGGCGGGCAGGTTTGCGCGGTCGGCGTGCGTCGATCGCCTTCGTCGCGGCGGAATATGCGTCCGATTGTCATCACGGTGGGAGGGTAGGTCCGGCGCGGAGGCGGGTGCGGCGCATGCGACCCGCTATGCTTCGGCGCCTTCGAACCAGGTCTCGAGCGGAGGCGGCCCCCAACGTGGACGAGCGCGAGGTGATGACGGCCGAGGACATGCGGCGTGCCGTCGTGCGGCTGGCGCACGAGATCGTCGAGCGTCACGGAGGCACGGACGACCTCGCCATCATCGGGATCCAGCGGCGAGGCGCGATCCTCGCCCATCGCCTGGCCGATGCGATCGCCGACCATGAGGGCACGCGGGTGCCGGTCGGGACGCTGGACATCTCGCTGTACCGCGACGACCTGACGGAACTCGCGACGTATCCGATCGTGCGCCCGACGGACCTCCCGTTCGACATCACGGGTCGGACGCTCGTCCTCGTGGACGACGTCCTCTTCACCGGTCGCACGGTGCGCGCCGCCCTCGATGCGTTGGTCGATCACGGCCGCCCACGGGCGGTCCGCCTCGCCGTGCTGGCGGATCGCGGCCATCGCGAGCTGCCGATCCGGGCGGACTATGTCGGTCGCAACCTGCCCACGTCGCGCGACGAGCGGGTGAATGTCCACGTCGTCGAGATCGACGGCGCCGACCGTGTCACGCTGGGCCGGCCGAGCGAACCCCCGACGTCGGCCATCGCCGAAGGCGAAGCGCCAGCGACAGGCTGAGGCATCGATCCGGGTCGTCGAGATACGGCCCGATGAGCGCCTCGATCCGCGCGAGTCGATCGGACAGGGTGTTGTAGTGGACGAAGAGCGTCCGGGCGGCCTGCGCGGCGTTGCGTGACGCCAGGTACGTCTCGAGCGTCGCCACCAGGTTCGTGCCGCGCTCGGCATCGTGCGCTTCGAGCCGCCCCAGGACCGCCTCGCAGTACGCATCGATCTCCGCGTCGGGCACGTTCACCAGGAGCCGGTCCACCCCGAGATCATCGAACAGCGTGACGTTCCCGCGACCCTGCCCGCGGCGACCAGCCGTCACCGCGCGGCGCGCCTCGGTGAACGAGCCGTGGAGGTCGAGCGGATCCCGCCGTGCCCGCCCCACCCCGATATCGACCGCAACGTCGGGGAGTCGACGCGCCGCCTCGGCCTGCAACGACGCCCCCGCGTCCCGCAGCCCGGGGCCATCCGATGCCGCCACGAGCGCCGCGACCTGGTCACTCCGCTCCCACACGATGGCCCCTGGGCCAAGCGCGGCCCGTGCCGCCTCGACGAGCCGTGGCCGATCCGAGGGCGCATCGGCCAGGAGCACCGCCCGCGGCATCGCGAGCTCCCACCCGAACGCATTGGCCCGCTCCATCAGGATGCCGCGGTCGGTGACGTGGCCCGTGACCAGTTCCTCCAGGCACACCGCCTGGAACCGCCGGTCCGCCTCGGCCACGGCCCGCGCCTGGACCTGGCGCAGCGCGGCGACCGTGGCCGCGTACTCGACCGCCTCGAGTCGGTCGGGCTCGAGCGCGGGTCCGACCCCCGCCACGAAGATCGTCCCGTACCGTTCCCCGCCGACCTGGATCGGCTGTTCGACCGCACCGGCCAGCTCGATGGCCTCGGCGGTCTGCCACAGCACGGCACCCCCGGGGTCCGCGATCGACACCGGCCGGTCCACGAACTCGGCGAGTGCCTCGGCGATCTGTCGGAGGCCGCCGCCGGAGAGGACGATCCGGGTGAACCGGTCGTGGATGGCGGCCGACCGCTCCAGGCGTGCCGCCTGGGCATCGAGGATCACGGTCAGCACCGCCTGGATGATCTCGTTGAAGGCTGCATCGGCCGGCAGCTCGATGACCGGGAAGTCCAGTCGATCAGCCGCCTCGATCATCGCGGTCGGGATCTTCGGGATGTACCGCGCCGGCTTCACGGCGATGCCCGCGAGGCCGCGCTCCGCGAGCCGTGGGACGAGCGCATCGAGGGCGGCCGGATCGCCGCGTAGGGGATAGGCGGTGGTCAGCAGCAGTTCGTCGGGCTGGACCCACGCGACGATGTCCGGGACCTCCATCACGTTGACCGCCCGGACCGCCCGCGCCAGTCCACCACGGCCTCCGACGACCCGCGCATCGCGCAGGGAGGGGAGCGACAGGATGTCGTCGATCGAGACGGGGCCGCGCACGACGTTAGGGATACTCCACAGTCAGCGGGCCTGTCAATGTGGAGTCTTCCTAGTGACCCTCGCGGGGACGGCTCGTAGGCTTGCTCCGATGACGCCCGTCCCCGAGACGACCACACTCGACGCGATCTGCATCAGTGACGGGCTCCGCGTGCCCGACGACCTCGTCGTGCATGGCGTGTACCACTCCGCCATCAACCTCGTCGCGCGAGATGGGGCGCTCGTCACGCTGGCACACGCGGGCGTGGGTGGCCTCCCATCCGGGATCCTCGTCCGTGACCACCGAGCCGAGACGGTCGACTTCCTGTCGTTCGACATCCACGCCGGCATGCGGGCAGCGCTCACCGAGACGCGGTGCGTGATCGGGTCGGTCGGCGCGGGACTCGATGTGTCGCTTGTCGGCGTCCCGACCTGGTCGTCACGGATCGCCGCGATGGACCCCGCGCCATGGCGTGCCCGTCGTTCCCGGGCGGGCGACCTGGTTCGAGCCGCGACCGTCCCCGGCGGGATCACCTCGGTCGCCGCCGGACCGCCGGCGATGCGTGCCCTCGCACGCGCGATCCAAGCGCGCGACCCGGTCCGAACGACGACCGCCGTCCGACCGCTCATCGGCCTGGGCCCGGGCCTGACCCCGTCCGGGGACGACGTCCTCACCGGGGCGTGGGCCACCCTCCACGCGATCGGGCATCCCTGCGCCGCGTCGCTTGCCGCCGCGCTGGGGGACGTCGATTCGCGGACGACCGTCGTCGCGGCGGCGATGCTCCGCCACGCCGCCAAGGGCGAGGTCGCCGAGCGGATCCACGAGCTACTGGCCGCCTTGCTGGCACCGGCCGAGGTCCGCGGTCGGCTCGAGGCAGCCGTCGCGCAGACCGTCGCGTGGGGAGCCACATCCGGGTCGGACCTGCTCGCGGGCGTGCTGCTGGCCCTGGACGCGGCGACGTTGGCCACGGCCGATGCCGCCGACCCGGCAGCCGCCTGATGGGCGTCGTCGCCGGTCGCGTCTTCGCGAACAGCTATCGAGATTCAGTCGAATTGATGCAGATCGCCGCGGCGGTCGAGGGCCGCGACGGGATCGAGCGCGCGGGCCTGGTCATGGCCACCCCCGCGAACCGCGAGGTCCTCGCCGCCGCCGGCCTGCTGTTCGACGCGGTGGCCACGGCCGGCCCGAACGACCTCGTCATCGCCGTCTTCGCCGCGGATGACGCCACCGCGACGGCGGCCCTGGACGATGCCGCGGCCCGGCTCGCTGGCACGGCCGGTTCCACCGACGACGGTTCGGCCGCGACCCGGGCGACCGCCACGACCGTCGCCGAGGCCGTGGCCGAGGACGCGACCACCAACCTCGTCCTCATCGCGACGCCCGGGCCGTACGCCACCGCCGAGGCGATGAAGGCCCTCAAGCGCGGCTGCAACGTCTTCCTGTTCAGCGACAACGTCCCCGTGGAGGACGAGATCGAGCTCAAGGCCATCGCCCGCGCCAAGGGACTCCTCGTGATGGGCCCGGACTGCGGGACCGCCATCCTCGATGGCGTGCCGCTCGGGTTCGCGAACACGGTCCGGCGCGGTTCGGTCGGGCTGGTCGGGGCGTCGGGGACAGGGCTCCAGCAGGTGACGTGTCTCGTCGACCGGGCGGGGGCCGGGGTCTCGCAGGCCATCGGCGTCGGCGGCCGCGATCTCGACGAGCGCGTGGGCGGCGTGATGATGATCGAGGGCATCGGGCGGCTCGGCGCGGATCCCGGGACGACCGTCATCGTGCTGATCTCCAAGCCCCCGGCCGCGAGCGTCGCGGAGCGGGTCCTCGCCGCGGCCGTCGCGACCGGCAAGCCGGTCATCGCCAACTTCCTCGGCGGCGATCCGGACGCCATCCGTGCGGCGGGCGCGACCCCGGCCGCCACGTTCGAGGAGGCGGCGACCCTGGCGGCATCGATGGCCGGCGGCGACGCGGCGACCACGCCCGCTGACGCGGACGGCACGGACGGCACCGATGCGGAGACCGCCGCCGCCGTGTCGGCGATCGACTTCGCGAGCGGCCAGCACCGGATCCGCGGCCTGTTCAGCGGGGGCTCGCTGGCCGGTGAGGCCAAGCTCGTGCTCAAGGCGGAGCTCGGGGCGACCGAGGCGAAGACCCACGAGATCGTCGATCTCGGCGACGACGAGTACACCGTGGGCCGGCCGCACCCGATGATCGACCCGCGGCTGCGCAACGAAACGATCGAATCGGTCGCCGCGGATCCAGCCACGGCGGTCATCCTGCTCGACGTCGTCATCGGTTCGGGGGCGCACGCCGATCCAGCCGGCGCGCTCGTGCCGGCCATCGAGGCCGCCTTGGCGACGGCTGCGGCCGCCGGCCGCGGTCTGGCGGTCGTGGCCTCGGTCTGTGGCACCGACGCCGATCCCCAGGGACTCGCCGCGCAGGAACGCACGCTGGCCTCGGCCGGCGTGATCCTGGCGCCCAGCAACGCCCGGGCGGCGCGCATCGCCGCCGCGATCGCGCGGCGGCTTGCCCCGGTGGCGGCCGCGGAAGCCGGGGGCCACCGGTGAGCACGTCCACGCTGTTCCCCGACGGGATCCGGGCCGTGACCGTGGGGCCCGAGATGTTCGCGACACCCCTCGTCGCGGCCGGCGTGCCCGTGACGGCACTCGATTGGCGACCGCCGGCGGAGGGCGATCGCGACATCGGCCTGCTCCTGGCCCGCCTCGAGGACGACCCCGACGACGCGATCGGGCGGCGGATCGGCGAGGCGAACGCCACGGTCGTGGAGCGGCTGATCGCCGCGCAGCCGATGCTCATCGATGTCCGCCCCGCGGCGGAGGCGCTTGGCCTGGACCACCATCGACTGCTCCATTCGGGTCCGCCGATCCCCTGGGACCGGATGCCCGGGCCCGTCGAGGGCGCGGTCATCGGGGCCATCCGGTTCGAGGGTTGGGCCGAGACGCCGGACGAGGCCGCCGACCTCGTCGAGCGCGGCGTCGTGCAGCTGGCCCCGTGCCACCACCACGGCGCCGTGGGTCCGATGGCGGGCGTCGTCAGTCCGTCGATGCCGGTCGTGGTCGTGGAGGACACCGCGCGCGGCACGCGCGGCCACGCGACGCTCAACGAAGGGCTCGGCAAGGTCCTGCGCTTCGGGGCGTACGACGAGACCGTGCTGACGCGGCTGCGCTGGATGGCGACGACGCTGGGACCATCCCTGTCCGCGGCGCTGCGCGAGGGCGGCCCCGTCGACCTGCGCAGCCTCACCGGACAGGCGCTCCAGATGGGCGACGAAGGCCACAACCGCAACATCGCGGCGACCTCGTTGCTGACGCGGACCCTGGCGCCGTCGCTGGTGCGGTCAGTCGATGTCGCGACCGCGGGCGCCGTGCTCGACTTCCTGCGTGGCAACGACCACTTCTTCCTCAACCTCTCGATGGCGGCGTGCAAGGCCGCGCTCGATGGCGCGAGCGGGATCGAGGGCTCCACGGTCGTGACAGCGATGAGCCGCAACGGCGTCGATTTTGGGATCCGGCTCTCGGGGACCGGCGACGAGTGGTTCACGACGCCGGTCGGCGTGCCCGATGGACTGTTCTTCCCGGGCTATGGCCCCGAGGACGCCAATCCGGACCTGGGGGACAGCGCCATCACCGAGACTTTCGGGATCGGCGGGTTCGCGATGGCCGCGGCGCCCGCCATCGTCCGGTTCGTGGGCGGCAGCCCGGGTGATGCCCTCGAGTTCACGCGGAGCATGGGGCGCATCACGCTCGCGCGGAACCCGTCGTACCAGCTCCCGCCGCTCGGGTTCATCGGGACGCCGACCGGGATCGATGCCCGGCGGGTCGTGGATTCGGGCATCGCCCCGGTCATCAACACGGGCATCGCGCACCGGCAGGCGGGCGTCGGCCAGATCGGTGCCGGGATCGCGCGAGCGCCGCTGGCCTGCTTCGCGCAGGCGCTCGTCGCGCTCGGGCAGCGCCTCGGGGTGCCGTCGTGACGGCCGGGACCGGCGCCACGGAACGGGGTACCGGCACGGACCGCCGCGCGGTCGTCGCCATCGGTGGCAACGCCCTCATCCTCGACGGGCAGCAGGGCACGATCGCCGAGCAGTACGAGAACGCTCGCGAGACGGCCCACCACATCGCTGCGATGGTGGCCGCGGGTTGGGGCGTCGTCGTGACCCACGGCAACGGGCCGCAGGTGGGATTCATCCTGCTGCGCTCGGAGCTCGTGCCGCCGGACGCGCCGATTCCCAAGCTCAGCCTCGAGATGTCGGTCGCCGATTCGCAGGGCGGGATCGGGCACATCCTGGGACAGGCGCTGCTCAACGAACTGGCCGCCCGGGGCCTGCCGGATCGCGTGGTCTGCGTGTTGACCCACGTCGTCGTGGATCGGGACGACCCGGCGTTCGCGGCCCCGACCAAGCCGATCGGCCCGTTCTACACCGCGGCCCAGGCCGAGGATCGGGCCAAGCGCGACGGCTGGACCATGATCGAGGACGCGGGGCGCGGGTACCGCCGGGTCGTCGCCTCGCCCGAACCCGTGCGGATCGTGGAGAGCGACCAGATCCGCACGCTCGTGGACGCGGGCTATGTCGTGATCGCCGTCGGCGGCGGTGGGGTCGCCGTCGCGGAGACGGCACCGGGTCAGTACACGGGCGTGGAGGCCGTCATCGACAAGGATCGGGCCTCGGCCCTGCTCGCGGCCAGCCTGGACATCCCGCTGCTCGTCCTCTCGACGGGCGTGGAACGGGTGGCCGTCCACTTCCGGCAGCCGGACGAGCGCTGGCTCGACCGGATCGATGCCACCGAGGCGGCCGGCTACCTGGCCGAGGGCGAGTTCCCCAAGGGTTCGATGGGTCCCAAGGTGGAGGCGGCGATCCGCTTCCTCCGGGGCGGCGGCAAGGAGGTCCTCATCACCACGCCCGCATCGCTCGAGCGCGCGATCGCCGGCGAGACGGGCACACGCATCGTTCCAGACATGAAGGAGGCCAACGGATGATCTCGGTGAGAGCGGAGCCCTACGCGTTCGAGTTCGATCCCGCGCGAACGGCGCTGGTCATGATCGATTTCCAGCGCGACTTCGTGTACCCGGGCGGGTTCGGTGAATCGCTCGGCAACGACACCTCGTTCCTGCTCAAGGCGCTGCCGCCCGCCGAGCGGGTGCTCAAGGCGTGTCGGGCGGCCGGCATCTTCGTCATCCACACCCGCGAGGGCCATCGGGCGGATCTGAGTGATCTGCCGGTGACCAAGTACGAGCGCGGCAATCCCTCGCTGCATATCGGCGACCCGGGACCGATGGGACGGCTCCTCGTCCGCGGGGAGCACGGCCACGACATCGTCGAGGAGGTCGCCCCGATCGACGGCGAGCCCATCGTCGACAAACCCGGCAAGGGGGCGTTCTACGCCACGGACCTCGACGGGATCCTCAAGAACCGCGGCATCCGCTGGCTCATCGTCTGCGGGGTCACGACC
>CAYVJP010000116.1:0-6349 GCA_964451745.1 uncultured Anaerolineaceae bacterium
CACAACTTCACCGACGTCGTGGGCATCGGTCTCGCCTTGCTCGCGATCGCCATCGCCGCCCGACCCGCCAGCGACGGCCGCACGTTCGGCTACCTCCGCCTCGAGATCCTCGCCGCCGTCGTGAACGCCGTCCTGCTGTTCGGGGTCGCCGCCTACGTCATCTTCGAGGCCTGGCGGCGCTGGTCCGATCCGCCGGAGGTCGCGTCGGGGCTGATGCTCGCGATCGCGCTCGTCGGGCTCGGGGTCAATGCGCTGGCCCTCTACCTGCTCCACGGGGCGCAGCGTTCCAGCCTCAACATGCGCGGCGCCTATCTCGAAGTGATGGGCGACCTTGCGGGGTCGGTCGCCGTCATCGTCGCCGCCGTCGTGATCACGGTGACCGGCTGGCAGCAGGCCGATGCCCTGGCCTCCGCCGTGATCGGGCTGCTCATCCTGCCGCGGACGTGGCGCCTGCTGCGCGAAGCCATCGATGTCCTGCTGGAGGCGACCCCCAAGGGCGTCGATCTCGATGAGGTCCGCTCACACATCCTGGAGGCGCCGGGCGTGGCCGATGTCCACGACCTCCACGCCTGGACCATCACCTCGGGCATGAACGTCGTCTCCGCGCATGTCGTGCTGACCGAGGACGCCGATCCACCAGCCGTTCTCGACGAGCTGTGTCGATGCCTGGCCGGCGACTTCGACATCGAACACTCCACATTCCAGCTCGAGACCGCCGACCGGCGCCGTCTGGAGGAGCGGGGCCACGCCTGAGCGCGCGATCTGACTCGGCTACTCGACCGTGGAGTTCGTGAAGGTGATGCGCCGGCCCAGGAAGAAGATGCTGGGATGGGTCGAGAAGCCGTCGCCGGTGTTGTTGCGGATGACCGAGTCGACGATCTCCACCTCACCCGTGCGGTTGTTGCTCACGAAGAAGATCGCGCTGCCGCCTTCGCCGTTGGACGTGTTGCCCTCGATCCGCGTGCCCTCCAGGCGGAGCGTCATCTCGTTGCCGTCGTTGTAGATCGCGCCCCCGTTGCCGCCGCCCGGCAGGCCGTTCTTGGGCGGATTCGCTCCCGTCCCGATGGCCCGGTTGTCGCGGAACCACGTGTTGAGGATCGTCCACGACGTCCCGATGCTGGAGATCCCACCACCGTTCGAGCACTCGTTGCGCAGTGCCCCCGGCCCCCCGAACGTGCTGTTCACCAGGTACACCGGCCGGCCCTGGTACTGCGAGAACACCTGGAGCGCGGCGCCACCCACGTCGGGCCCGGTGGGCGCGCAACGGTTGCCATAGAACTGCGAGCTCACCACCCGGAACCGGCCGCCTCGGACGAAGATCGCGCCACCACCGTCCTGGGTCTCGTTGCCGGTCGAGCGGCCGTTGCGGAACGTGAGGTTCTGCACGACGAGCGTGGGGTGGTCCTGGTTCTGGCAGTGCGATGTGGTCCAGACGAGCGCGGGATCGCACGTGTTCATGTAGAGGATGCGCCGCGCACCGCCGCCATCGAGCGTGACGAGGCCGCCGCCGTCGAGCACGACGTTGGGCTTGTTGTTGAAGACCCGGGCCGTGGCACTCATCGTGATCGTCACCGGGTCCGGGCCGCAGTCGAACGTGATGATCCCGCCCTGCGCGACCGCGTTCACGACCGCCGCCGAGGTACAGCTGCCCGGCGTGCCGGTCCCGACCACGCGGTCGGGGTCCGAGGTGTCCACGGCCCTCGCCTCCGGCGGGATCGGCGCATTGCCCGTCGGGTTGCCCGCCGCCGGCGGTGGCGGGGTGATCGGCTCGAGACCCAGCGCCCGCTGCAGGAACGCCGCCATCTGGCCGCGGGTCACGACGTCGTTCGGGCAGAACCGGCCGTTGCCGCAGCCGGTCGTGATGCCCGCGGTCGCGAGGCGGTTGATGTCACCGCGGAACGTGTGTCCCGGCGGGACATCGGTGAATGAGACGCCGCTCGTGGCCGTCAGATGGAACCCGCGGACGAGGAAGGCAGCCATCTGCCCGCGGGTCACGGGGCTCTTGGGACAGAACCGGTCGTTGGCGGGGGCGTTGCAGCCCTTGGTGATGCCGGCGGTCGCGAGCTTGTCGATATCGACGGCGAACGTCCCCGACACGTCCACGAAGTCCGAGCCGCCCGTCGCCGTCAGGCCCAGGGCGCGCACCAGGAATGCCGCCATCTGCCCACGGGTGACCACGTCCCTCGGGCAGAACATGTCATTGAGCGGTGGATTGCAGCCCCGGGTGATGCCGGCCGCCGCGACCGCTTCGATCGACGGTTCGAACGTGGAGCCGTTGTCGTCGATGAACGTCCCGCCGGGCGGCGGGGCGGCACTGGCCGCCGGTACGACGGTGAACAGCCACACCAGGATCAGGAGGACGACCGACGATCGGCGCGCGCGCGGGTTCGGCACGAGGTTGAACCTAGCAGAGCCCCAGCAGGGGGCACAGGGGTGGCGAGTACCACGGGTCGGGCGGTGGTGGTACCGGTGCCTGCACCACCCGTGGTGCGCCGCGGACTCAGCCCTTGCGTTCGAGGATCGGGCGCGCGATGTCGGGCTTGTCCACCACGAACGCGAACATCGCGCGATCGCCCCAGCGGCCCAGGAACAGGTGGCCGTAGATGTTCACCCCGGCATCGGCGAGCGCGCGCGACAGCCGCGCCATGCCGCCCGGGCGATCATCGACCTCGGTCACGAGCGATTCGCCCTCGATGTAGACGTAGCCGTTGGCATCGAGGATGGACTTGGTGGCGTCGTCATCGGCGGTCGTCATGATCACGTGCCCGGAGTCGCCGATGCTCCCGCCACCGATCGCCCGCAGGTCCACGCCACCCGCTGCAAGCGCCTCCGCGAGGGTCGCCATGGCGCCGGGCTCGTTCTTCAACTGGACCACGAACTGGTTGGCCATGGCGGTCTGGGTCCTCCGGCGGTCGATGCGCTTCGAGCCGCGATTCTACCCGGCCGCGGCACGCGACCCACGCGGTCTGCTACGGTCGGGCCATGGACGCGACCTACCTGCCGCCCGCCGTCAGCGCCGCCCTGGCGACCCCGGCCGCCGGCGAGCCGCTGACGATCCCCGCCGCCGGGATCCCGTTCGCGGCGCTGGCCTGGGGGGAGCCGTCGGCGCGGCCACTCCTGTTGATCCACGGCGTGACCGGGTCCGCGGAGAACTGGTGGCGGTTGGGCCCCGCGTTCGCGGCCACCGGACGGCGCGTCGTGGCCGTCGATCTCCCCGGGCACGGCGGGACGGGGCACTGGACCGGCCACCACCGGTTCCGCGACAACGCAGCTGATGTCGCCGCCTTCGCGGCCGCCGCTGGCCTGGTCCGCGACGACCTCCAGGTCGTGGGTCACAGCTGGGGCGCGATGACCGCGGCGGCGCTCCCGGTCGCTGGCCTGCGGCCGGCCACGATCGTGTTGATGGATCCCCCCGCCGTCCCGCACGCGATCATCTCGGCGATGGCCTCGCAGGCGGATTCGCGCACCTACGACGACCTGGACTCGGCGCTCGCCGCGGTCCGGACCCAGAACCCGGAGTGGCCCGAAGGCGACATCCTCGCCAAGGCACGCGCCCTGACCGTGCTGGATGCGGCGGCGGCATGGTCGGTCCTGCTCGACAACGGGGACTGGGACGGCGGCCTCGCCGACCTGTCCGAACCGGCGGCGGCCGGGATCCCGGTCTGGATCGTCCGTGGCGACCCGGCGGCCGGCGGGCTCCTGCCGGACGCGGCGCTCCCCCCGTTCGAGGCGCTGATCGGCGCCGACCATATCCTGACCATCCCCGGTGGGGAGCACTCCCCGCAGCGGGCCCACCCGGCCGAAACGACCGCCGCGATCCTGCACGCCCTCGAGTCCTGAGGCGGGCCGGCCTACCCGCCGCGGCGGATCGCGACGGCACGCCGGTACGCGTCCACGTACCGCGGCGCCGATCCCGTCGTCCAGTCGAAGTCGACCGACATGCCGCGGTCCAGCAGCGCCTCCCACGCGGCACCGCTCCCGGCCCGCAACGCGAATGCCCGGTCGCACGCTTCGAGCAGGGCCGCAGCCGTCGGCTCGTCGAACACGAACCCGGTCCCCGCGCCCGGTGACGTCGTCTCGTCGATGACCGTGTCCGCCAACCCGCCGGTGCGATGGACGATGGGTGGCGTGCCGTAGCGCAGCGCGAGCATCTGGCCCTGCCCGCATGGCTCGAATCGCGAGGGCATCGCGAAGAAGTCCGCACCGGCGTAGATGCGCCGCGCCATCGCGCGGTCGAACGCCTCGATGAACGCGACCCGGCCGGGCGAGGCCGCGGCGAGCGCCCGGAACGGGTCCGCAAGCGACGGATGCCCCGACCCCTGGACGATGAGGCGAGCACCAGCGGCGAGCAGGTCCGGCGCTGCCGCGGCCAACAGGTCGAACCCCTTCTGCGGGTCCAGGCGCCCGATCATCCCGATGACCGGCCCGTCATCGTCCGGATCGAACCCGTTCCGTGACAGCAGATCGGCCCGACACACCGCCTGCCCCGACCGGTCGGCGCGCGAGTACGTCGCCGCGAGATCGGCATCGGTGGCGGGATCCCAGACGGTCGTATCGAGCCCATTGAGGATCCCGATGAAGCGGTCGCCGCGCGAGCGCAGCAACCCGTCGAGGCCCATCCCGAACGCCGGCGTCAGGGCCTCGGCCGCATAGCCTGGCGAGACCGTATTCACGATCTCGGCCGCTTCCACCCCCGCGGCGAGCAGGTCGATCCCGTCGGGGTTCTGCCCGGGCGCGCCATCGCCGACGCGCAGGCCGAGCTGTCCCAGGGCAGCGTTCGGCGTCCAGCCGTGGTACGCGAGATTGTGGAGCGTGGTGACGATCGCCGCCGCGCCGATGACCGGGTCGTCGCCGTAGCGCAGGTCGCGGAACACCGCGGCCGGCCCGGCCTGCCAGTCATGGAGGTGGAGGACGTCCACGGGCCGACCGTCCGCCCGCAGCGCCTCGAGGGCGGTGCGGCAGTACAGGCCGAACCGCCAGGCGTTGTCCGCGTAGTCGCCGGCGGCATCGCCGTAGAAGGCGGCTCGATCGTAGGCGGCCGGGTGGTCCACGAGGCGCAACCGGTACCCGTTCGCGGCGACGTCGATGACGGTGATGTCGCTGACGCCCGCCGGGGAGCGCGGGTCCGGCACGCGCAGCACGGACTCGCCCAGCACGCTGTCCGGCGCCGGGGCCGGTACGGCGCGGTAGCGCGGCAGGAAGACGTCGACGGGCCCATCGATGTCGTCGGTGAGGCGCCCGAGGGAGCGTGCCAGCGCGTCCACGACATCGGCAAGGCCGCCGGTCTTGGCCCATGGCTCGCACTCGGCCGCGAGGAAGGCGACGCGAAGTCCCATGTGGCGCATGGTAGAGGCCGGGACCGGCGACTCGGCGGCGCGCGCGACATCGATCGGTCTCACCGCTTGGCTAAACCGGTTCACATGGTCCGATGGACTCGGTATCATGCCCGCCCATGGAACCCGTCCACGTCCCGTCGGTCCCGGCGGCGAGCTTCCCTCTACCGCCGCGGCTCGAGGGGCTGCGTCGCCTCGCCTACAACCTGCACTGGGCGTGGCATCCGCGGACCCGCAATCTCTGGAGCCTGATCGACCGGACGGCGTGGAACCGCTATCGCAATCCGATCCCGGTCATCAGCGGTCCGACGGAGTGGACGCGCGTCCTTGACGACGAGAAGTTCCTCGCCGAGTACCAGGACACGCTCACCGCGTTCGACGAGTACATGGCGAACGGCTCCGACCACTGGTTCGCGCGCAAGCATGGCGAGCATCTCGACGGCCCGATCGCCTACTTCTGTGCGGAATACGGCATCCATGAATCGCTGGGGATCTACTCCGGCGGCCTGGGCGTGCTCGCTGGCGATCACATGAAGTCGGCAAGCGACATGGCCCTGCCGTTCGTCGGCGTGGGCCTGCTCTACCGGAAGGGCTACTTCCGCCAGCAGATCGATGCCGACGGTCATCAGGAGCACAACTACCCCGATTACGACCTCACGCGCTTGCCGCTCTCGCGCGTCCAGGATCGCGATGGCCTGCCCCTGACGGTCACCGTGGAGCTCCCCGGACGCGACCTGTCGGTGGCCGTCTGGTTGGCCCAGGTCGGCAGGGTCCCGGTCCTGCTGCTCGACACGGACGTCGCCGAGAACGCGGTCGAGGATCGACCGATCACGCACATCCTGTACGTGCGCGGTCGCGAGATGCGCCTCCACCAGGAACTCGTGCTGGGCGTGGGCGGAGTGCGCGCGCTGCGCGAGCTGGGCCTTGCCCCCGCGGTCTGGCACCTCAACGAGGGCCACTCCGCGTTCCTGCTCGCCGAACGGGCACGCGAGTTCGTGGCAGACGGTGTCCCCCTC
>CAYVJP010000116.1:6359-8626 GCA_964451745.1 uncultured Anaerolineaceae bacterium
CGACGAAGCGTGGGCGAGGGTCCGCCGCGACAGCGTCTTCACGATCCACACGCCGGTCTCGGCCGGCAACGAGCGCTTCGACGCCGACCTCGTCCGTCGCGTCGCCGGTCCGCTCCTGGAGGGCGGCGGCGTTCCGGTCGAGCGCGTCCTCGACCTCGGACTCGGGATGGACGGGGATCGCGGCCAGTTCGACATGACCGCGTTCAGCCTGCGCCTCACGAATGGCGCCAACGCGGTGAGCCAGCTCCACGCCGAGACCGCGAACGCGACGTGGGAGGGCATCACCGATCACCGGATCCTCGGGATCACCAACGGGATCCATGGGCCGTCCTGGGTCGGGTCCCCGGTCCTGGGACTGCTGTCGCGCCACCTCGACGCCGAACTGGACGCCCTCGACGCGGGCAGCCGCCAGGATCGGTTCTGGGAGCGCATGGAACGCGTCCCGTCGGACGATCTATGGGAGGCGCATCTGCGCCAGAAGCGCGAGCTCGCCCTCTTCGCCCGCGGGCGATTGCGCAGCCAGCTCGCGCGCCACGGGGAGGCCCCGGCCGTCCTCGCCGAGGTCGAGACCGTGCTGGACCCGGCGATCATGACCATCGGGTTCGCACGGCGGTTCGCGACCTACAAGCGGGCCGGCCTCCTGTTCAGCGACATCGACCGGCTCGCCAAGCTCCTGTGGGATGCCGATCGGCCGGTCCAGATCATCTTCGCCGGCAAGGCGCATCCCGCCGATCGACCAGGCCAGCGTGTGATCCAGGAGATCTTCCAGCGATCCCGCTCGCCCCAGCTGCGCGGTCGCGTCTTCATCCTGGAGGACTACGACATCCGGGTCGGGCGCTACCTGGTCCAGGGCGTGGACGTGTGGCTCAACAATCCGCGCCGACCGCTGGAGGCCTCGGGGACGTCCGGCATGAAGGCGGCCCAGAACGGTGTGCCCAACATCAGCGTCCTCGACGGCTGGTGGGACGAGGGCTACCTCGACGGCAACGGCTGGGCGATCGGGACGCGCGAGACGGATCCGGACGAGGCGGCCCAGGACTGGGCGGATGCCCAGGACCTGTATCGACTCCTCGAGACCGAACTCGTCCCTGCCTGGTACGACCGCGATGCGACGGACATCCCGAAGCGCTGGGTCGAGACGATGCGGCGGTCGATGTCCACGACGTTGTGGCGCTTCTCCACGACGCGCATGCTGCAGGAGTACACCGAACAGCTGTACCTGCCGGCCGCGGGCGTGGAGCTCCCCTCGACCGAGCCGCGACCCGTGATCACGGAGGCTGGCTGACACGAACGTGGCACCGCGCATCTCGCTCGCGCTCGCCCTCCATAACCATCAGCCCGTCGGGAACTTCGGCTGGGTCTTCGCCGAGGTCTACGAACGCGCCTACCTGCCGATGATCGAGGCGCTCGAACGCCATCCCGGGGTCCGGCTGTCGCTCCACTACACCGGACCGTTGCTGGACTGGCTCGTCGCCGAGCGGCCGGAGGCCGTGGCGCGCTTGCGCGCGCTCGTGGACCGCGGGCAGGTGGAGATCCTGGGCGGCGGGTTCTACGAGCCGGTCCTCGCGTCGCTCCCCGAACGCGACCGGATCGGGCAGCTGACGCGGATGAGCGCCGAGCTCGAGCGCCTGTTCGGGCGACGACCCCAGGGCGCCTGGCTCGCGGAGCGGGTCTGGGAACCGGATCTGCCCACCTCGCTCGCGGCGGCGGGCTACGCGTGGACGATCCTCGACGACGCCCACTTCCGCGCTGCGGCCATCCCGGAGGAAGATCTCTGGGGTCCCTACACGACCGAGGACCAGGGTCACCTGTTGCGTGTCTTCGGGACCGAGCAAGGGCTCCGCTATCGGATCCCGTTCCGCGACGTCGAGGACGTCATCGGCTACCTGCGGCAGCACGCGACCGAGGCCGGCGACCGGGTGGGGATGATGGGTGACGACGGCGAGAAGTTCGGGGCATGGCCCACGACCTGGGAGCACTGCTGGGGTGAGCGCCGCTGGGTCGAGCGGTTCTTCGCGGCCCTCGAGGCCAACGCCGACTGGCTCACCACGACGACGCCATCGGCGTGGCTCGCGGAGCATCCGCCGATCGGGCGCGTGTACATCCCCACCGGCTCGTACGCCGAGATGGGCGAGTGGGCCCTCCCGCCGGACGAGAGCCTCGTCTTCTCCGACGTCCTGCATCGCGCGCAGGCCGAGGGACGACCCGAGGCGCGCTGGCTGCGCGGCGCGTTCTGGCGCAACTTCCAGGTCAAGTACCGCGAGATC
>CAYVJP010000117.1:0-8559 GCA_964451745.1 uncultured Anaerolineaceae bacterium
GGGATCACGTTCATCTACGTGACCCACGACCAGGAGGAGGCGATGACGATGTCCGACCGCATCGCCGTCATGAACCGCGGGCGCTACGAGCAACTGGGCGATCCCGAGAGCCTCTACGAGCGCCCCAGCACGCGGTTCGTCGCCGGGTTCCTCGGCATCAGCAACCTGCTGCCCGGCACCGTCCAGGGCACCGATGGCCGCTACAGCGCGATCCGGCTCACGGACGATTCCACCGTCCGGGTCCCGGCGGCATTGGTCCAGAACGGCGCGCAGCCGGACGTGAACATCGGCGTTCGCCCGGAGAAGATCCGCCTGCGCGAACTGACCGACGCGATCCCGGACGGACACAACCGCCTCGATGGCGTCGTCCGCGACGCGTCCTACCTGGGCGTGAGCACGCAATACCAGGTCGAGGCGCGTGGCGGGGGGCGTCTGACCATCTTCGAACAGAATGTCGAGCGTGCCACGCGTTCGGAGCTCTGGCGCCCCGGCGAGGAGGTCATCATGACCTGGTCGCCCGACCACAGCTTCGTCGTCATCGATCCACCGGCCGCCTGAGACGGCGGCGACGTCCCCACACCCGAGGCATCACGAGGAGTTCCGATGACCGACCAGTCGACGCCCATGACGGCCGAGCTGACACGCCGCCGATTCCTGCAGGGCTCAGCCCTGACCGGGGCAGCCGTGTTCCTGGCCGCCTGCAGCTCGTCCGGGGGGACCGCCGCTCCCGGATCTGGCGCGCCGTCGGGCGGACCGCAGCAGGCGACCGGTCCGCTCCAATTCGCGAACTGGGACGCCTACATCGACCTGACCGAGGTGGGCGACGGTGAGTACGACCTGCCCTCCCCCACGCTCGATGACTTCACGGCCGAGTACGGCGTCGAGGTCGAGTACGCCAACGCCCAGATCGAAGACAACGAATCGTTCATGGCGACGATCCGGCCGCAGTTGGAATCCGGTGTCGAGACCGGTTGGGACCTGATCGTCCTGACCGACTGGATGGCGGCGAAGGTGGTCGCTGCCGGCTGGGCCGAGGAGATCGACCCGGCGGTCACCGCGACGGCCGCCCAGAACATCCGCGACGAGCTCAAGGGTCTGCCGTGGGACCCGGACATGAAGTTCCACTACCCGTGGCAGTCCGGGGCGACGGGCGTCGGCTTCAATCGCGTCTCCACCGGTCGCGACCTCACGAAGATCGCCGATCTCTTCGATCCGGCATTCGCCGGCAAGGTGACGATGCTGTCCGAGGTGCGCGACACCTTCGCGCTCGTCCATTCGATGCTCGTGGCGCAGGGCGCGACGTCCGACCGACCCTCGGAGGAGATGAACGGCGACGACGCCCAGGTCGTGCACGACTACCTCAAGCCGTTCATCGATGACGGACACGTCCGCGCCTTCACGGGCAACGAGTACCTGCTCGACTTCGGCAGCGGAGACACCTGGGCCGCGTTCGTGTGGTCGGGTGATCTCGCCTCGTCGGCCGGCCCGGATGACGTCTTCGTCTATCCCGAGGAAGGCGCCAACATCTGGACCGACAACATGCTCATCCCCAAGGGAGCGAAGAACAAGTACACCGCGGAGCTCATGATCGACTTCGTCTATGACGTCGAACGCGCTGCCCGACTCGCGAACTTCATCTACTACATCAGCCCGGTGAAGGGCGTGGACGAGGCGATCAAGGAACTCGACCCGGAGGCGGGCAGCAATCCGTTGCTGTTCCCACCGGCGGACGTGGCCGCCCGCCTGCACCCGCTCCCGAACTTCTCCGAGGAGGACGAAGCGAAGGTGAACGAGCTCTACGCCGACCTGGCCGGCGTCTGACCGGCGGCGCTCCGACCCACGGGATCCGACGATGCTGACACGCCACCGCTGGCTGGTCCCGTACCTCCTGGTGGCCCCCGGGTTGTTGTGGCTCCTGTTCTTCTTCGTGGTGCCCAACATCCAGATGGTGGTGATGTCCCTCTCGTCGGGGACGGTCGGCTCGGGCTTTGCCTTCACCTGGGAGTTCTCGAACTTCACCGACGCCCTGACGCGCTTCCCCGACAACTTCAGGAACTCGCTCGTGTACGGCGGCCTCGCCACGTTGCTGTGCTTCCTGATCGGCTACCCGATGGCCTACGGGATCGCGTTCCGTGGCGGGAAGTACAAGACGTTCCTCCTCTTCCTCGTGGTGGCGCCCTTCTTCACGAGCTTCCTCATCCGGGTCATCTCGTGGCGGATCATCCTTGGTGACCAGGGCGTCTTCCTGTCGGTCGTGCGCGACACCCTGGGCCTCGTGCCGGAGAACTTCAGCGTGATCGGGACGCCGCTCGCCGTCGTGTCCGGGATCGTGTATCAGTTCCTCCCCTTCATGGTCCTGCCGCTCTACGTGGCCCTCGAGAAGATCGATGTCCGCCTGATCGAAGCGGCGAAGGACCTCTATGCCGGCCCGTGGCGTCGCGGTGGCGCGATCGTCGGCGGGATCGGCGGCGGACTCCTCGTCGCGGCGCTGCTGTGGGGGCTCGGCTACGTCGACCTCGAGGGCAGTGGTGTCGTCGGGTTCGCCGTAGCGGTCGGGGCGGGCGCAGCGGTCGGGGCCCTCGTCGGCGCCGTTCTCATCTCGCAGTCGTTCATTCGCGTGGTCTGGCCGCTCAGCCTGCCCGGCGCGTTCGCGGGATCCATCCTCGTGTTCATCCCCGCGATCGGTGACTACGTGAACGCAGAACTGCTCGGCAACACCCAGACCCAGATGATCGGGAACGTGATCCAGAACCGGTTCCTCGCCCAGAACGACTACCCGACCGCGGCCGCCCTCTCGTTCATCCTGATGGCCGGCATCCTCATCGCCATCTTCCTGTACGCCCGGGCGCTCGGTACCGAGGAGTTGACGGGGGGTCGGGCATGAGCCTCGCGCAGCCTGGCGGGCTGGCCGTCCCGTCCTCCGGGACCCGCGCCGCGGGTGGCCGTCGGCTGACCAAGGCGCTCGATCGCTGGGTCGTCCCGATCTTCACCGCGCTCGGGCTCGCCTACCTCATGGTCCCCATCGTCGTGATGATCGCGTTCTCGTTCAACGATCCGCCGGGGCGCTTCAACTTCGTCTGGGGGGAGTTCTCCCTGGACGCATGGGGGAACCCGTTCGGGCGCCCCCGGCTCGGCGATGCCCTCATGACCAGCCTGTTCGTGGCATTCGTGTCGACGATCATCGCGACCGCCCTCGGGACGCTCATCGCGCTGGCCCTCACCCGCTACCAGTTCCGCGGCCGCAGCAGCACCAACCTGTTCCTGTTCATCCCACTCGCCACGCCCGAGATCGTGCTCGGGGCGTCGCTCCTGACGATGTTCGTCGGGACCGCGCAGGAGCCCTGGAACACGCTCACCGGCGGCCTGCTCTTCCCGCTCGGCATCCAGACCATCCTGATCGCCCACATCATGTTCAACATCAGCTTCGTGGTGGTGACGGTCCGCGCGCGGATGCAGGGGTTCCCGCGCCACCTGGAAGAGGCGGCGATGGACCTCGGCGCCAATGAGTGGGTGACCTTCTGGAAGGTGACGTTCCCGCTCATCCTGCCGGGCATCATGGCCGCGGCGCTGCTCGCGTTCTCGCTCTCCATCGACGACTTCATCATCACCCAGTTCACGTCGGGGCTGGAGCAGACCTTCCCGGTCTGGGTCTGGGCGAGCATCCGCAATAACCTGCCGCCGCAGGTCCACGTCATCGGCACGATGGTGTTCGTGGGGGCGGTCGGCCTGGTCGCGCTGAGCACGCTCTGGGAGCGCTACTCCGAGCGTCGCGATCAACGGATCGCACGGGAGGAGATCGCCCGGTCACAGGCTGCGCACCTCACCGCCGCGGAATGAGGACACGATGACGACCATGGACCGCGAGACACCCGTCAACGCCCAGGCCGCCGCCGGCATGGACTGGCCCGATCACGGCGTCGTCCCACCGGTCTGGGGCCGCATCACGAACCTGGACGTGGATCGTGGCGAGGGCTCCTGGTTGATCACCCGCGACGGCGACCGCTACCTGGACTACTCGTCGGGGATCGGCGTCACCAACACCGGGCATGCCCACCCCAGGGTCGCCGCCGCCGTGGCCGCCCAGGCCGCCAGGCTCCTGCACGGCCAGCAGAACATCCTGTATCACGAGCCCGGCCTGCGCCTCTACGATCGGCTGCCGGGGCTGCTGCCCGGGGGGCCGTACCAGGCATTCCTGTCCAACTCGGGCGCCGAAGCGGTGGAGGCCGCGGTGAAACTGGCCCGGGTCGCCACGGGACGACCGGCGATCATGGCCTTCCGCTATGGCTACCACGGGCGGACCGCCCAGACGATGGCGCTGACCGCTGCGAAGGACGTGTATCGCGCCGCGTTCGAGCCGCTGCCGGGCTCGGTCTACCACACGGCCTACCCGTACTGTTACCGAGCACCCGGTGGGTCGCACCCGCCGCAGGCGTGCACGTGTGACTGGGAAGCCCAGCTGGACCTCACCTTCCACCAGTTCATCTACCCGGACCGGGTGGCCGGGATCATCGTCGAGCCGATCCTGGGTGAGGGCGGCTACATCGTGCCGCCGCCCGGGTTCCTGCCGCGCCTCCGCGAGCTGACCGCCCAACACGGGATCCTGCTCATCGCGGACGAGGTCCAGACCGGGTTCGGCCGGACCGGCGAGATGTTCGCGGTGCGGCACTGGGGCGTGGAGCCCGACATCCTGGTGATGGCCAAGGGCATCGCGTCGGGGCTCCCGCTGTCGGGGATCCTGGCCAGGCGGGAGCTGATGGCGCACTGGAAGCCGGGCACCCACGGCGGGACGTATGGCGGGAACGTCGTGTCATGTGCCGCCGCCAACGCGACGCTCGACGTCATCGAGGACGAGGGCCTGGTCGCGAACGCGCGAGATCGCGGCGCCCAGTTCCTCGCCGGTCTGCGCGCCCTGAAGTCCCGCTATCAGGCGATCGGGGACGCTCGTGGGCTCGGCCTGATGGTGGCGATCGAGCTCGTCAAGCCCGACGACGGCGACGGGCGGACGCCCGATCCCGATCTGACCAAGCGGATCCAGGCCGAGGCCCTCGCCCGCAAGCTCATCGTCCTGACGGCCGGCACCTACGTGAACGTCATCCGGATCATCCCGCCACTGGTCACCACGGCGGAGGAAATCGACCAGGCGCTCTCCATCCTCGACGAGTCGCTGGCCGCCGCCGGGGCCTGATCACCATGTCGCACGAGATCGCGACGCCCGAGGTCGTGGAAGCGGCGGAGCGGCGGCTGGCCGCATTCCTCGAAGACGTCGCCCATCTCGACGGCAGCGCATTCGCCCAGACGGCGCTCTCGCGGGCGGCCCTAGCCGATGCGCGGGCCGCCGCCCGCGCCGACGCGGATCGGATCGCCCGCGAGGTCGGGCTCGACGCGTTGGCCACCGATGCGCGCGCGTGCGTTCGGGCGCACATCGTCAGGACGTACGACGACGCGTTGTACCGGCCCACGATGGTCGGGCTCAACTGGGGGCTGTCCGAGGGCACGGTCGAGGATCGGATCGCAGCGATGATGGCGGCCGAGGACGCGGTGACCGCCGCCGTACTCGAGCCCTACCTGAGCGACCACGTGCTCGAGCTGTTGACCAGCCCGTTCGAGCTCATCACGAGGAGCCAGGCCATCGATGCGTCCTTCGATATGACGCGCGCGACGGCCCGTGCCGTCGGCAGCGCCGGCCCGGCGCGCTGGACGCAGCGCTGGCCCCTGTTGCTCGTGGTCCTGGTGGCGCTGCTCGCCACGGTGACCGGCTGGTGGCCCGTCGCCGTGATCGTCGTCCTCGCGGCCGCGATCGTGGGCTGGTTCCGTTCCCGGCACACGACGGCGCCATCCACCGACTGAGCAGCGTCGCGCCGGGCGCATCGGCCCGACGGTTGGTGACGGATGGCCGTTGGACGGCGATGCCGGCACGGGCACGCTGGTCGTGGTGCCGGTGCCGCGCCAGGCGTGCCGGCCGGATCGGAGGGTCACGATGCGGATCCTGCTCGCGCTTGATGGTTCTCCGGGCGCCGAGTCGGCACAGGCGCTGGTGCGCACACTCCCCTGGCCCGAACCGTCGCAGATCGACGCCCTACGGGTCGTCGAACCCATCTGGGACCTGTTCGCGCTGCCGGCCATGGAGTTCGATGGCCCGATGGACGAGCTCCTGGGTCTCGACGACGTCCGAATGGCCCTCGCCGGTGATGTGGCCGGCATGGAGCGCCCGGGCCTCACGATCAAGACCCACGTCGTCGTCGGCCGCCCCGCATCGGTGATCGTCGAGACCGCGACCACGTTCCGGACGGATCTCATCGTCGTCGGGAGTCGCGGGCGCGGACCGATCGGATCGATGGTCCTTGGTTCCGTGTCGGCGGAAGTCGCCGACCATGCCCCGTGCCCGGTGCTCGTCGCGCGCACCCCGACCTGCCGGCGCGCGATCATCGCCCTCGATGGCACGCCGGTCGCCGACCGCATCGTGGACCGCGTGGCCGACCTCGGGTTGCTGCACGATACCCACCTCGAGGTCGTGTGCGTGGCGCCCTCGTCCGTGCCCGGACCCGGGGTCATCATGTCCGGGGCGTACGGCGCGCCGATCGCCTGGTACGAGGACGCCGTCGTCGCTGCCCGCGACTCGCTCGAACACGTGGCATCGACCGCTGCCCAGCGGCTCCGCGCCGCTGGCCTCGATGCGAGCTGGTCGATCCACGAGGGCGATCCCGCCGCGACCCTGATCGAGGTCGGACGGGAGACGGGAGCCGAACTGCTCGTCGTGGGGACCCACGGCCGCACCGGGATGTCGCGACTCCTGCTCGGGAGCGTCGCCCGCAACGTGCTGCTGCACGCCCACGCGTCGGTGCTGGTGCTGCGCGAACCTATCCCGGTCTGACCGGCACCCGCCGGGCGCTCGCCACGGCCGCGGCGATCACCAGGTCTTCCCGGGCGCGGACACGGACGACCGCGGGCCGGGCTCCCGGTGGGCTCAGGAGCACGTCGCCGCGGCGCGTGGCGCGACTGATCGGGGCGATGCCCAGCACGGCCAACCGCCGGACGACGGCCGCCCGGACGGATCCGGCATGCTCGCCGATCCCGCCGGTGAACACCACCGCATCGAGGCTCGAAAGACGGCTGGCGCCCGCGGCGATGGCGGCGGCGGTCCGGTCAACGAACATCTCGATCGCAAGGCGAGCCGCCTCGTCGCCCGCGGCCGATCGCGCCGACAGGACCCGCATATCCGCGCTCCCGCCGATCCCCAGCAACCCGCTCCGATGGACGAGATCCTCCTCGACCGATGCCGCGTCGTGCGCCCGCCGCAGTCGCTCGAAGACGATGCCGGGGTCGATGGACCCGGACCGCGTGCCCATCATCAGGCCTTCGAGGGGGGTGTAGCCCATCGAGGTGTGCACGGATCGGCCGCGCGCGACGGCCGTGACCGAGGCCCCGGCGCCGAGATGGGCCACGACCAGGCGGAGCACACCGGACGGGCTGCCCAGCAGGGTCGCGGCTCGCCCCACGGACCATTCGACCGACAGGCCGTGGAACCCGTATCGCCGGATGCCGTCGTGGGCGAACCACGCCGCGGGGACCGGATAGCGGCGGACCGCTTCCGGCATCCGGGCGTGGAAGGCGGTATCGAAGCAGGCGACCTGCCGCAGGTTCGGGGCGCGGGTCATCATCGCGCGGATGACGGCCACGGCTGGCGGTACGTGGAGCGGCGCGAGATCAGCGACCGCCTCGATGGCGTCGAGCGCGCCCGCGTCGATCACGACCGGAGCGACGAGATCGGGTCCGCCGTGGACGACCCGGTGTCCGGCACCGATCAAGTCGTCGACCTCCGGGTCGCCCAGCGCCGTCAGGACGTGCTCGAGGGTCGCCGCGGCGGCCGCCACGGGTGACCCGTCCCAGTCGACCGTGACCTCCGCCAGCGGTCGTTCCACGCCGCGCCGCAGGAGACTGGCCTTGAGCGTGCTGGACCCGGCGTTGAGCACGAGGATCCGGTCCCGCCTGTGCCGAGCCGGACGACGCCGAGCCGGACGACGCCCGATCCGTCGCTCGCCGCCGGTCGCGGGACTCACCCGGGCCAGGTCCAGTCGCGGATCTCCGGTTCGTCGTCGCCGACCTCGCGCGTGTACTCCCGCGCGGCCAGGCGTCGGTCGACCATATGCTGGCGGAGGTGTGCGGCGCGCTCGGCGAGCCCCGGGACCCGATCGATGACATCCATCACCAGGTGGAATCGGTCGAGGTCGTTGAGCATGACCATGTCGAACGGCGTCGTGGTCGTGCCCTCCTCCTTGAAGCCCCGCACGTGCATGTTGTCGTGGTTGGTGTGGCGGTAGGTCAGCCGGTGGATCAGCCACGGATAGCCGTGGAAGGCGAAGATGATCGGCTTGTCCGTCGTGAACAGCCCGTCGAACTCCGTGCGCGACATCCCGTGCGGGTGCTCCTTCTCGTCCTGCAGCCGCATCAGGTCCACGACGTTGATGACACGGACCTTGAGCTCGGGCAGATGCTGGCGCAGGAGATCCACGGCGGCGAGCGTCTCGAGCGTGGGAATGTCGCCGGCGCAGGCCATCACCA
>CAYVJP010000118.1:0-2298 GCA_964451745.1 uncultured Anaerolineaceae bacterium
CGCGGCGGGAGGCCCTGGAGGCTCAGGGGCAGGTTCGGACTCGTGGCCGGACGACGCTCCGGCACGGCCTGTCGGTCGAGCACCGGCATCCCCGGTTCCCATCGTTCGTCGTCCATGGTCACGTCCGCGAGTGTAGCCCCGTGCCGGCCGTCTAGAGGAATCGGTCCCCGGGAGCATCGCTGTCGTCCACGACGGACGCGCAGGTCGGGCAGAACCAGCGGACCTCGAGCGGGGTCCCGCAGGTCACGTGCCGGATCGGCTCGGCATCGGCGGAGCGACGCGATCCCCAGTCGGCAAGGAGGCGCAGGGCCGATGCCAGGTCGCGACCGTCCGCGGTGAGGTCGTAGGCCATGCGGGTCGGCCGCCGCTGGTAGGGCGTCGAGCGAACGATCCCGTTGCGCTCGAGTCGGCGGAGCCGGTCGGTCAGGATGTTCGGCGCGATGCCCGGGAGAGCGTCGCCGAGCTCGCCGACGCGCCGCGGCCCGTCGAGCAGCGCTTCGACGACGAGCAGGCTCCAGCGGTCCCCGACTCGGTCGAGGGCGGCTTCGAGGGGGAGGATCGGACGGTCGGCGGCGGGATCGGTCATCGCGGGTCGATGGTAGCGGTCCGCGGGCGGGGGCTTGCCAGCGCTCGCGGTCAGTAGTAACTTGCATCTTACAAGTTACCAGCAGCGCGAGGCCCCTTCCCCATGAGCGTCATCGACGAACTCGGCGCCGCCGTCAGCACGGTCGCCACCGCCACCGCCACCTCCATCGTCGGGATCGGGCGCAACGCCCGAGGATCCGGCGTCGTCATCGCCGACGGTCAGGTGCTGACCAACGCCCACAACCTGCGCGGCGGCGAGGTCACGGTGACCTTCGCCGATGAGCGATCTGTCGTCGGATCGGTCACCGGGGTCGATGCCGATGGCGACCTCGCGGTGGTCTCGGCCGATACCGAGGGGGCGACGCCCATCGCGTGGGGTGACGGCGCGACGCTCGGGGTCGGCTCGGCCGTGTTCGGTGTGGCCGCGACCGTCAACGGCGCCCCGCGCGTGACGTTCGGGCTCGTGTCGGCGGTCGCGCGAGCGTTCCGCGGTCCGGGTGGCCGGCGCATCTCGGGGAGCGTCGAGCACACCGCTCCCCTCGCGCCGGGGTCATCGGGTGGCGCGCTCGTGGACGCGGCCGGGGCCCTCGTCGGGCTCAACACGAACCGGATCGGCGAGGGGTTCTATCTCGCGCTGCCGGCCGATGACGAGCTCAAGGCTCGGATCGCGGCCCTGGGTCGCGGCGAGTCTCCGTCCCGGGTCCGCCTGGGGATCGCCATCGCGCCGAACCATGTCGCGCGACGGCTGCGGCGATCGGTCGGGCTGCCGGATCGTGCCGGCGTCCTGGTCCGCGGCGTCGAGGACGGCTCGCTCGCGGACGACGCGGGCGTGGAAGCCGGCGATCTCATCGTGTCGGCCGGGGGGCGCGAGATCCGGGACGCGGACGATCTCCACGAGGCCCTCGGGACACTGAGCCAGCCGTTCGACCTGGGCGTGGTCCGCGGTGCGGACGAACGGACCGTGGCCGTGGGCGCGCCGAAGGGACGCACGCCCGGCGACGCGTGACCGGCGCGCGGTAGCATCCGCGCGTGGATCGGATCGTCGCCTGGTACCGCGTGACGTCCTCGATCGGCGCGGTCGTGGCGCTGGTCGTCGCCAACCTCATCCCGTTGGTCGGGGTGCTCTTCTTCGGCTGGAACGTCTGGATGATCCTGATCGTGTACTGGCTGGAGAACGGCGTCGTCGGGGTGTTCAACATCCTCAAGATGCTCAAGGCCGAGGGTGCACCCGGTGGTTCGTCGGCGAACTGGACGATGAACGGCCGGGCGGTCAACGACATCGCGAAGGCCGGGCTGATCCCCTTCTTCGTCGTCCACTACGGCATCTTCTGGCTCGTCCACGGCGTGTTCGTGTTCATGCTGCCCGTGTTCGGGTCGATGGAGGCGGAGACGGTGGACATGACGACCGGCTTCGAACCGCTGACCATCCCGTTCGCGGTCCTCGCCCTCACCATCAGCCACGGCGTCTCGTACTGGTTCAACTTCATCAAGGGGGGCGAGTATCGACGCGTGTCGGCGGCGGGGCAGATGTTCGCGCCATACGGGCGACTGGTCGTCCTGCACGTGACGATCATCATCGGGGGCATGGCGATCGCGATCACCGGCGCCCCGGCCTCGGTCGTCGCGATCCTCGTCGTCCTGAAGACCGCCCTCGACGTCGGGTTCCACCTCGCCGAGCACCGCAAGGTGGAGGCGCCCGTGGGGACGACCATC
>CAYVJP010000118.1:2398-8524 GCA_964451745.1 uncultured Anaerolineaceae bacterium
GCGGCGCCTAGGCGTTCGACGGATCGTCCAGTACGCCCTGGGTCTGCGCGGCGCGCCACGACTCGAGCCGCACCTCGAGCGCGGGGTCGCCCAGCGCCAGGATCTGCGCCGCGAGCAGCCCGGCGTTCATCGCATTCCCGATGGCCACGGTCGCGACCGGGATCCCGCGCGGCATCTGGACGATCGAGAGGAGTGAATCCATGCCGCCAAGGTGCTGGGTCGGGATCGGCACGCCGATGACCGGAAGGGTGGTCTTCGCCGCGAGCATGCCCGGCAGGTGCGCCGCCCCGCCAGCGCCCGCGATGATCACGCGGATCCCGCGACCCCGCGCCTCTTCGGCATAGCGGAACAGGTGGTCCGGCGTGCGATGGGCGGACACGACGCGCAACTCGGACGGGATGTCGAGCGCCATCAGCACTGCGCACGCCTTCTCGAGCACGGGGAAATCCGATCGACTCCCGCCGACGACCCCGACGATCGGCGGCGCCGTCAACCCGCCAACACCGCCTGTCATCGATCGCCCTCCTCGTCATCGAGCCAGCGCAGGGAATCGCGAGCCGCCCGTGCGGTCGCGAGCGCGTCGTCCACGTTCGAATCGGTCGCCGTCACGTGGCCCATCTTGCGGCGTTCGAAGACGCGGCGCTTGTCGTACAGGTGGAGGTGGACGCCCGGGTCCGCCAGCGCGCGACGGATCGAGATCGGCTCGAGCTGGGCGTCGCGCAGGCGCCCGGTGCCCCACAGGTTGACCATCGCCGTCGGGGCGAGCGCCCGCGGATCGCCCAGATCCAGGCCGCAGATCGCCCGGACGTGCTGTTCGAACTGCGACGTCGCGGCGCCATCGAGGGTCCAGTGGCCGCTGTTGTGGACTCGCGGCGCGAGTTCGTTGACGACGAGGCGCCCGTCCGGCATGAGGAACAGCTCGGCGGTCAGCGTCCCGGTCAGCCCCATGGCCAGCGCCAGTCGCTGCCCGATGGCGGCGGCACGGTCGGCAACGTCGGGCTCTACCGGCGCGGGCGCAACGCTCTCCGCGAGGATCCCCGCGTCGTGGACGTTCTGGGCGATCGGGAACGTGCGCATCCGGCCATCCACGCTGCGGGCGACGATCACGGAGAGTTCACGATCGAACGCCATCTCGGCTTCCGCGAGGCGCGCGTCATCGGCCGCGCCCCCCAGGCGCTCGATCGCCGTCTCGACATCGGTGGCCGTGGCGAGTCGCAACTGGCTGCGCCCGTCGTAGCCGCCGGTCGCCGACTTCAGCCGGAGCGGCAGCCCGAGGGCGTCGACCGCGGCGCGAAGCTCGTCCGTCGTGCGCACCTCGCGCCAGGGCGCCACCTCGACCCCGGTCGACTCCGCGAACCGGCGCTCCGCGATCCGATCCTGGGTGACGGTGAGCGGCAGTCGCCCGGGCCGGACCGGCACGATCGCGTCCACGGCGACCACGACGTCGAGCGCGACGTGCTCCAGCTCGTACGTCACGACGTCGCTGATCTCGGCGAGTCGGAGCGCTGCGCCCACGTCGTCGTAGCCGGCGATGATCACCCGGTCCGCGAGCGACGCCGTGGGGCAATCCGGGTCGGGATCGAGGACGGCGATGCGGTATCCCATCGCGCGAGCCGCGAGCGCCAGCATCCGGCCGAGCTGCCCGCCGCCGAGGAGTCCGATCGTCGCGGGCGGCGCGATGGGCGGCCGGTCCACGCCGAGCCGATGCTGGACATCGGCGATCCAGGCCTGCTTGCGATACGTGTACTGATGCCCCTCGGTGACGCCGCCCTCCACGATCTCCGTCTTCAGGGCCGCGTACGCCCGCGTGAGCTCGGGGTCGGACCGCAGCGCGTCGCGGAACGCCACGTCGCGACGCAGCTCCTCGGGCTCGGGCTGGACGTGGAGGTGGATTCGGAACGTGGTCTCGTCGCGGACCATCGTGCCCACGAGCATCGGCCGGGTGGGCGGCCACGGATCGGGACCCTGTTGCGGGCCGAAACCGAGGTCCGTGAGCATCGTCACGATCCCGGGGACCGCCGCAGGCTCGGTGGAGATGGCGAGGTCCACGATGCCCTTGCCGGGCAGCCCGGGCACGGCGGTGCTCCCGATGTGCACGACATCGATGTCCGGGCGCCGCTCGCGGACCAGTCCGGCGACGGTCCCGGCGACCTCGACGGTCCGCGGATCCCAGTCGACGACCTCGGCGGGCTGGCGGACGTAGGGTCCGATCGGTGGCAGGCTCACCGCCCGAGTGTAGACTGCGGCCCATGCGCCAAGTCATCGGGCGTCGCGCCTTCGAGGTCGACGTCGGCTAACTCACCAGCCTGATCGCCCGCGCCGAGCGGGTGGTCGTGGATCTTGGCACCGGCGACGGCCGGGCCGCCCTCGCTCGAGCCGCCGCGGAGCCGGCGACGCTCGTGTTCGGTGTGGACGCATCCGCGGCCGCGATGGCCGAGGCGTCCCGGCGGGCCGAGCGGTCCCGCCTTGCCAACCTGATCTTTCTGGTGGCGGGCGCCGAATCCCTGCCCGGCACCGCGCTCGCCGGTGTCGCCGACGTGGTCACCGTCACCTTCCCTTGGGGATCGCTGCTCCGCGGCGTCGTGGGTCTCGACGCGGCGGCGCTCGCCGGTATCGCCGCCGCCCTGCGCCCGGGTGGGTCGATCGAGGCGCTCGTCTCGGTGACCCCCGCCGACCGCGTCGATGGGCTGGACTCCCTCGACGCCGCCATCGAGCGACCGATCGCCGAGGCCTGGGCATCGGCGGGGCTTCGACTCGAAACCATGTGCCCGGCTACGCCCGCGGAGATCGCCGCGACGCATTCATCGTGGGCACGGCGCCGCGGCGCGGGGGCGGGTTCGGGCCGCGGCGCGGGGGCCGGGGCGGGCGGGGCCGGGGCCGGGGCCGGGGCGGGCGGGGCCGGGGCGGGGGCCCGGGCCAGCAACAGCCGTGCCGACCGCCCGGTCTGGCACCTCACCGGCTCCCGCGTCGTATCGGATCCCCGCCCGACACTGCAACTGTCGCGAAGCCGATGAACTCGCCTGGCCGAACTGGCGGTGCGTCGATTCCGGCTGCCACCCGTGTGCAGTCATCCTCCTCGCGACACCACCAGTTGCGTGATTGGGGCGCGGCACGGCCGGGGAGGCGCATCGGGCCTAAGAGGCGCGACGCGGCAGTGACCGGAGCCGAGAGACGGGGCGGCGCGGCTGGAGCCGAGAGACGGGGCGGCGCGGCTGGAGCCGAGAGACGGGCGGCGCGGCTGGAGCCGAGAGACGGGCGGCGGCGGCCCAGCCGCGGGCAGCACGGCGACGACGACGCGATCTGGATCAGAGGCGCGACGCTGCCTGCGCGTAGTCTCGGTACGGCAACGGACTACGGCGTCCGTCGAGCCGCGATCGCTGCAGCCATGCCTGCCGACGACTCCGCGGGTCGATCAACGCGATCCCGCGGTCACCGGGCCACGGCGCGGCCGGATCGGTCGCGAGTGCGAGCATCTCAGCCGCCCGAACCGGGAACGCCTGTCTGATCAGCTCCGCGTCGCCACGAAGGCGGGCCTCGCACTCCTCGCTGGCCAGGACCAGCAGCCACGGTACGACGCGTCGTGGACGCCAACCGAGGCGCTGGGCGACGTCGCGAGCGCTGCGCGAGTACCAACCGATCTGACGCTCGATCGCACCAAGGTCGTCGAGTCGCGTCTTGATCTCGATGACGAGCAGCGTTCCCGTTCGCGCGTCGAATGCCAACACATCGATCCAGCCATGCGAGCTGCCGTGAACGATCTCGACCTCTCGTGCGATAGACCAGCCAGCCGTGCCCAGTCGACGCTGTACGTACGCGGAGCAGCGAGCGTGGACGGCATCGCGCGTCCGGCGATCGCCGATGATCGCCGGATGTCGAACTGCCAGGTCGACCTCGAGGCCAAGGGCTCGCAAGAGCCGTTCGACGACGTCGATCGTCGGGTTGGCGACGCCACGCTCGATCGCCGAGATGTGGGCGCGCGTCACGCCGATCGCGTCGGCAAGCTGTTGTTGCGTCCGGCCGAGCGCTCGCCGCGTGTCTCGGCACAACCGGGCGAGCGTTACCCGGACCGCGGGCCGTTGATCCTGGACGAGCGTGCGCATGCGCCGATGTAACCAAGGAAGGCGTGTCCCGCGGTTGCGGGCTACTTACGCGTGGATCACCGCGTCACCGCCCGACCGTCCTGCGGGGTGCGCGGGGGCGGCGATCGGGCGAGTGGCGCAACTGCGCGTGTCGCGACTGCGACGAACGCGCACAGACGACCATCGGATCGAACATCCTGGTCGTTCGCTCCCGCACGGTCGTTCGGCTCGCGACACTGGTGGTTGCGCCCGACTCGCGCCACCGGCACCCGCCGCCGCCCGCACGGTCGTTCGGCTCGCGACACTGGTGGTTGCGCCCGACTCGCGCCGCCGACCCGCGCCGCCGACTCGCGCCACCGGCACCCGCTGCCGGCACCCGCCGCAGGCCCTGACCGGCCGGGTCGGGGGCGCCCGGCTCGGCTAGCATCGACGCCATGCCCGAGCGCCTGCCGCTGATCCTCGACGTCGACACCGGGATCGACGACAGTCTCGCCCTGCTGTACGCCGCCGCATCGCCCGAGGCGGACCTCCTGGCGGTGACCTGTGTCTCCGGCAACGTGGATGCGCAACAGGTCGGGATCAACACGCGGGCGATCCTCGAGCTGGCCGGCCGCGACGATGTCGAGGTCGCGATGGGTCGCGAGGTCCCCCTCGAACGCCCGCTCGAGACGACCCCGGAGACACACGGCCCGCACGGTCTCGGCTACGCCACGCTCCCTCCCCCGGTGCGACCGCTCAGCGATCGCCACGCCGTGGACCTCATCGTTGACGAAGCCCGACGGCGCCCGGGTGCGATCACCCTCGTGACCCTTGGCCCGCTGACGAATCTTGCCGTCGCGCTGGAGCGCGAGCCTCGCCTGCCCACCCTGCTCCGCGGCGTGGCCATCATGGGTGGCGCCTTCGGGGCGCCGGGGAACACGACTCCCACGACCGAATGGAACGTCCACTGCGATCCCGAAGCGGCCCAGCGGGTCTTCCGCGCGTGGAGCGCCGCGATCGCGCTGGACCCCGCCACGCCACGCCTGCTCGCCCTCGGCCTCAACGTCACCGAGCGAGCGCGCATCACCACCGATGACGTCGTCCGCCTTGCGCGGCGGGCCGGCAGTCGGCCGGACGATTCGATCGCCCTCGCCCGCGGCGAAGACCCGATGCACCCGGTGAACTCCGTCGCCAGCGATCCCATCATCCGCGCCGTCGCGGACGCGCTCCGCTTCTACTTCGAGTTCCACGAGCGCTACGACGGGTTCTACGGAGCGTTCATCCACGATCCGCTGGCGGTCGCGGTCGCCCTGGACCGATCCCTGGCTCGAAGCGAACCGCTGTTCGTCGATGTCGAGACCCGCGGCGAGATCACGACCGGGATGACGGTCGCCGATACCCGGCACCTCACCGGGAACGCGCCCAACGCCGACGTCGTCACCGACGCCGACATCGCGACCTTCCTCGATCGGCTCATCGAACGCATCGGCGGGCTGGCGGCGGACCGGGCCGTCGTGGCACGCTAGACGCCGAGGGAGGACGCACACACCGATGGACTGGCTGACGACCTGCGCGGCGGATCAAGTCGACGGCTGCATCCCCGCCGACAAGGTCCCGTACCTCATCGCGATCGTCGTCGGGGCCGTGCTGCTCGCGGTCATGGCCCGGCGGACGCGCGACCTCTCGACAGCGACCCTCTCGCTGATGGCGGTCGCGATCGCGATCAACGTCGTCCTGGGCTCGCTCACGGTCGCCCTGCGCCTGCCGCTCTATCTGGATTCGGTCGGGACCATCCTGGTCGGTGCCCTGGCCGGTCCCTGGGCCGGCGCCCTGACGGGTGTCCTGTCGAACCTGCTGTGGTCCTTCCTCCCGATCCCCGGCGGCGCCGGCCCGGTGGCGGCGTTCTTCGCGCCGGTCGCCGCCGTCATCGGCCTGATGGCGGGATTCTGGGCGTCCCGGGGCGTCTTCCAGATCCGGTCGGGCGACGGTCGGATCGGCGGGTTCCTCGCGCTCGCGACCGGCCTCGGCGGCGCGCTGCTCGGCATCGTCGTTGCGGCCAACACGGTCG
>CAYVJP010000119.1:0-8472 GCA_964451745.1 uncultured Anaerolineaceae bacterium
CACCAGATCTGGAGGACACCATCGCATGCGTCGACGCTCGCGGGCGGCCCTGATCGCCCTGACCACGCTCCTCATCCTGGCCTTCGCCCTTCCAGCAGCCGCGTCCGCGTCATCCAACGGCAAGATCCGCGCGTTCCACAACAGCCCGGACACCCCGGCCGTGGACATCTATGTCAACGGCGCCAAGACCCTGACCGGCGTCACCTTCGGGACCGTCAGCCCGTACCTGTCCGTCCCGCGTGGCTCCTATCTCATCGAAGTCAAGGTCTCCCCGTCCACCGCGCAGGACCCCGCCGCGCTTTCGAAGACCGTCAAGGTCGGCCGGACGCCGATCACGGTCGCGGCGATCGGCTCGCTCACCGGGGACGGTGGTGCGCTCCAGCTCAAGGTGCTCAAGGACCAGAAGCGCGCGTGGCGCAACCTCGCCCTCGTGCGCGTCGCGCACACGAGCCCCGATGCGCCTGCGGTCGATATCCAGGTCCGCATCGGCAAGCGCTGGGTCCGCGTCGTCAAGGACCTCTCCTTCGGCGAGACGTCGTCCTACCTCCCGCTCCCCGCGAAGAATCCCTACACGGGCAAGTCGATCAAATGGGACATCCGGATCGTCGCCGCGGGCACGAACTCCGTGGTCCTCAAGCTCGATGACGTCAAGCTGCCCCGCAACCGCGCGCTCACGGTCTGGGCGGTCGGGTTCCTGAGCCCGGTCGGGACGCTGCCGGGCTTCGGTGTCCAGATCACTCCGGACGGCCGCGACACCTTCTAGGCCTCGGCCGCCGCGCGGCCCATCGGCACAGGATCCCGCGGACCCGGTCGCACCGAGCGGCCGGGTCCGCGGTCATGTCGGGAGTTCGTCCCCGTCGGCGTCGTCCTCGCCCGCGTCGTCGGTGGGGTCGGCCCTGGCGTCATCGGCCGGTTCGTCCTCGAAGCCGCCCGACCAGTCGATGTCGAGCCCGATCCGCGCCTCCCCGCTGCGGCCATCTCCCTCCGGCGCCGGCGCGCCAAGGCCGATGTAGGCATCGATCGCCGCCTGGAGCCCGACATCCGTCCCGGCCAGCTCCGAGAGGATCCACTTCTCCTCGAGGACGTCGCAGTACGCCTGGAGCGGATCGCGTCCCGGGCCGATCACCGGCAGGAGCGCCGCCAGTGTCGGCTCGAGGACGTCTTCCAGCCATCGCTCCGCGGCGACGGTCTCGTCGATGGGGTGGCCCTGGTCGAACTCGAGCCAGGCCTGGTACTCGCGCAGGTCGTTGAGCAGCAGGCGCGCCTGGCCCTCCAGCGCGGAGATCCCGGTCAGCCGCTGGAACTCGCGCGAGTGGAAGCGTCGATTGGCCACCACGACCTTGAGGCGGACGGCACCCTGTTGGCTGCCCGTCGGCTCCAGGGAGATCTCGTCCACGGCGAACCCGAGGTCATTGAGCCGGCGGATCCGCGCCCGCACCGCGTGCCGATCGTCCGCCTGCAACTCGGGTTCCAGTCGGAGCTCATCCCACACCGCGGCGTAGCGGGCACGGACCGTCTCGGCGGCATCCACCGCGTCGTCGGCGGCGTCGGCGCGGCCCTGCATCGCCCCGAGGTCGGCCAGTCCGAAGGCCACGTTCTCCACGAGGATGTCCAGGTCGTACCAGCGCTGTCCGTCGGACAGGGATGGGTAGATGGCGCTGGTCTCGGCGTCCACGAGGAACGCCTGGATCGTGTCACCGTCGCGGCGGAACAGCGTGTTCGCCAGCGAGCAGTCCCCCCAGAAGACGCCGGCGCGATGCAGGTCCACGAGGAGCCAGGCCATCGCATCCAGGAGCCGGTCGCGGTACGGCCCCGGGCCGAGGGGGAAACGCATCAGCAGCCGGCGGTACTGGATCGAGAAGTCGAGGTACTCGGTGACCAGGATGGCCGCGTCGCGTTCGGGCGCCTCGGCCAGGCCGACGGCCGTCACCGCCGGGAGACCCAGCGTCACCAGGTGGCGCAGGACGTCGAACTCGGTCCGCGCGACGTCGAGTGGCTCCTCCTTGAGCGCATAGGTCCGCCGATCGCTGACGAGGAACCGCACGAGATGTCGCGACGGCCCCACCGGGAGTTCGCGGAAGCGCATCCCGCCGAGCGATCCGTCGTCGCCGCCCGACCACGCTTCGAGCGGCTGCTCCCAGGGGAGGTCCAGCAGTTCCGCGGCGCCCTCGCGCAGGCGCAGACGCGGAAACCCGCCCCCGGCCCGCGTGGGCCGCAGCAGCGCGTCGGGCGGGGCGGGGCGATCGGTCAGAGCTTCTTCCTGAAGTACGCGGCGACGGACCCATCGTAGCCGGACGATTCGTACAGCCGGCGGGCGTCGGGTCGGTGGTGACCGGCCGTCACCTCGATGAAGGCCGCCCCGAGTTCGGTCGCGATGCCCTCCGCCTCGGTCATCAGGGCGCGTCCGACGCCCCGCTCGCGCGCGCCGGCATCCACGACGAGCGCGAGGATGCGCACGATCCGATCGTCATGCTCGAAGCGCGGCAGCGCGTGGAACGCGATGAAGCCGAGCATCGCACCGTCGCGTTCGGCGACCAGGACCTGGGAGTGGGGCGAGGCGAATCGGCCGAGCCGCTCCACGATGTCGCTGGGGCCGGCCGGGTAGCCCTCATCGGTGAAGAGCGCGGCGATCGCGTCCGCATCGGCGGCGTTGGCGGGGCGGATGGACAGGACGGGTTCGGTCATGAGCCGATGGTAGCCGCCCGCACCAGCAGGCGATGGGGTCCGAAGATCGGGTCGCCCGCGACAAGGCGCTCCGGCCCGAGTGGTCCGGGCAGGAACGGCGAGGTCGACGCCTCGTCGTCCTCGTCCGGCTCCCAGCGCGCCCACCACCCTTCGCCGTGACGCGCGAGCGTCGCCGCGAGCCGGCCTTCCGTGGAGGGCTCGAGAAGGATGACGAGCGGGGCGCCGGCGGCAGCGGGGTCGCCAGCCCGCGCGGCCCGGCAGCGCGCCCCAAGGATCGCGCAGTCCGGCACGGCTTCGAACCGGGCGCCGGGCGCGAGGAGCGTCGCCAGCTCGAGCGCTGCGCGATCGAGTTCGACCGTCGCCCAGCCCATCGCGAGCGGCGCCGTCGCGGGTCGATCCATCACCCGCGGTCCGGCGTCCCGACGAGGAGCATGTCGGGCCCTGCCTCGCCGACGAAGTCGAACCCGAGTCGCCCGTACAGCCGCTTGCCCGGGACGTTGTCGGCGAATACGCCGAGATGGACGAACTCGCTGCCGGCGTCGAACCCATCCACGGTGGCGGCGGCGGTCACCCGGCGTCCAAGCCCGCGACCGCGTGCCGAGGCGATGGTCCCGATCGAGGACAGGTAGCTGATGCCTTCGAACGTGGCACGGCGCGCCACGGCGGCAGGCACGCCGTCGAGTCGCACGAGGTAGTGGCTGAACCGCGGGTCGGCGAGCGTGGCGAGGGTCTCGCTGATGACGCCGGCGCGGCGGTCCTCCCCCACCCCGAACGCCGCCAGGAGCACACTGACGATCGTCGCCGCGACAGCCTCGGCATCACGCCCGCGCAGGTTCGTGAACCGCTCGATCCGGACCGCCGGGTCATCCGCCTCGGCGATCGCCGCCCGGGCCGGCGCGGCGTCGGTCGTGGCCATGACATGGCCGGCCCCGGCATCCTCGAAGCCGTTGGCGATGAGCCGCTCGAAGAGGTCCGACGGGGCGTCGTACGGCGGCAGGAGCCAGACGTGCGGCTGGCGCCCGACGGTCGCGAACAGGATGCCGATCTCGGCCAGCCGTCGATCGAACGCGTCGGCCTCGGACGGGAAGCGCACGGCCTCCAGTCGGTTCCAGAAGGGTTCGGCATCGGTCGGGTCGTGCAACAGGAGCGCGTCCCCCAGATCGCGCAGGACCCGATCCGGGACGGCGTGGACCTGTGCCTCGTGGCGCAGGAGGCGGCGAACGACGGCGAGGTCCAACGGCGGTGGCATGTCGGGAGAACCTTACGAAACCGGGCGCGGCGTGCGAACGTACCAACGGCGGAGGCGCCGACGAAGCGGCGCCGCGCGAGGAGGCCCTATGTCGCGTCGATCGATCCTTGGGTTCGGAGCAGCCATGGCCCTCGTCCTCGCCGCGTGCGGCGGTGGCGCAGGCGCATCCACCGGTGCGAGCTCGCCCCCAGCGTCCGAGGCACCGGCATCGGAGGCGCCGGCATCGGAGGCACCGACGTCGACGGTGTGCATGCCCACGACCGATCCGGCCACCGTCGAGGTCGCCATCGGCGGACGGGCATTCTCCCCGGGCCGGGTCCAGGCAAACGTCGGCGATGTCATCGCCTTCACCAACGAGGACCCGGTGCCCCACACCGCGACCCTCGATGACGAGCCCTGCACCACCGAGAACCTCGGCCAGGGGGCGACGGGAGCCCTGACCTTCACGGAGCCCGGCGAATACCCGTTCCACTGCCGGATCCACCCCGACATGACAGGGACGTTCGAGATCAGCTGACCCGGGGCCAGGCCCGCGCGCTCAGGCGTCTCGTTCTGCCAGGAAGGCGGTCGCCCCGGACGGGAGATCGATCACGCTCGGAGCCGGCAGACCGGCGGCCTCGAACCAGGCCAGGAACTGTTCGCGCGTCGCGAGCGCGGTCCCCTGGTAGAGCTCGTCCAGCTGGACACCGGCGATCAGCTCGCCGTGGCGCGTGCGGAACTCCTCGGGTGCGGCGGGCAACGGCCAGTCGAGGACGAGGATCCGGCCGCCGGGACGGATCGCCGCCCAGGCGGCGCGCAGGACGGCCTCGGCATCGGGCAGCTGGTGGAGCGCGTACTGGAAGTAGGCCAGATCGTAGGAGCCCTGGCCGCCGGGCTGCGTCGCCTTGGCTTCACGGATCTCGATCCGCTCGGCCAGTCCCTCGGCCGCGATCGTCGCGCGGGCGCGGGCCACCGAATCGGGCTCGAACTCCACCCCGACGAGGGAGAGCTCCGGGAAGCGGCGCGCCATCGCGACGAGCCAGCGGCCGCCGCCGCAGTGGACATCGACCACGCGGCCGCCGCGGGACAGGTCTGCGACGAGCTGGGGCAGCGCGGCGAGGACCTCCTGGAAGAAGACGGCGATGTCCTGGCGGGTGAGCCGCTCGATCGCCGCGCGATACCGGTCGGGCCGATCCGTGATGTGCTGCCCCGTCCGGAAGAAGTCGGCCATCCCGCCCCAGTCCATCGACGCCGTCACGGCGTGGACGAACTGGCCACCGAGGTGCTCGGCCCGTTCTCCATCGAGCAGGATCGCCGCGACGTCGTCGTCGATCGTGAGTCGGCCATCCTCGAGGAGCGCGAGCTCGTGCGCATCCGCCGCCCAGGCCCACGTGTCGACCGCGGGACCGTGCAGGCCCGTGGCGCTCGCAAGATCGGCGGGCGTCACGCCGGCGCGACCGGCGGCGCGGATCGCCGCGAAGAGGCCCAGTTCGAGCCCCAGATAGACCAGCCAGGTCCGGTGGAAGCCACCCAGACTGGCGATCAGGTCATCGAAGCGGTCGTCATGGCCCATCGGGTCGATTGTCGCACGACGCCGGGGCGCCGGACCGAGGCGCCGGGGGTACCGTAGGGCGATGCAACGGTTCGCCCACCGAGGCGGTTCCGGGAGGTGATGGACACGATCGACACCGACCGAACCGCGGCCCATGATTCCGACGCGCGGCTCCTCGCGGCGCTCATCCGGGACCTGGACGGCGCCTTCCCGACCCTCGTGACGGACCACCAGGACCGGCTCTATTCCATCGCCCTGCGCATGCTGGGTGACCCGCACGATGCCGAGGAGGCGGCGCAGGACGCCCTCGTCCGCGCCTATCGAGCGATGGCCACGTACGACGCCGCGCGGCTGGCGGACCTGCGCCTTCGCGGCTGGCTCGCGACCATCGTCCTGAACCTGTGCCGCAACCGGCTCACGCGGCATGGCGGTCGGGCCGCGCTGCCGCTGTCCCTGGACGATCCCGACGGCCGGGTCGCGGAACCGGGAGCGCCGGCCGGACAGTCGCCCGACTCGATCGTCCAGCGCCGCGACGAGCGCGACGCGTGGGCGGCACGGCTCCTCGACCTGCCACCCGCCTACCGCGCAGCGGTGGTGCTGCGTCATGTCGATGGCCTGTCCTACCCGGAACTGGCGACGGCCCTCGGGCGACCCGAGGGCACCGTCAAGGCCCAGGTCCATCGGGGGATCGCCCAGTTGCGCACGATGCTCGAGGCCGAAGCCCGGTCCGGGCGCGAGGAGATGACCGCATGACCACCACCCACCGGTCCATCGAGACCGAACTCGCCGACCTGCTGGTGCCGGCCCCGCCATCCCTGCGGCCTGCGGTCCTCATCGAGACCGGCCTGGCCGACGAATATGCGCGGATCGATTCGCCGATCGGCGCGCTCGTCATCGCCTGGAACGGCCGGGGTGTCTCGCAGGTGGACGCCGAACCGGACGACGAGGCCTTCGAGGCGCGTCATCGTGCGGCGACCGGCCGACCCGCCTATCGCGCGGAGGGTGGTGTCCCGCCAGGCCTCGCGGCCGCGATCGCGCGGCGCCTCGACGGCGACCGGCGCGCGCGCATCGACCTCGACCTCCGCGGACACACCGAGTTCGAACGCGACGTCTGGCTCAAGGCTCTCGAGATCCCGCGGGGCGAGGTCCGGCCGTACGGCTGGATCGCCGCGGAGATCGGGCGGCCGCGCGCGGTCCGGGCGGTGGGGACGGCACTGGGCCATAACCCCGTGCCGTTGATCGTCCCGTGCCACCGCGTGGTCCGCACGGACGGCACGATCGGGCAGTACTCGCTGGGTGGCCCCGCCAACAAGCGCACGATCCTGCGCAGCGAGGGACTGGATCCCGATGGCCTGGAGCGCCTGGCGGCGTCGGGGATCCGCTACATCGGGTCCGACACCACGCGCGTGGTCTGCCTGCCCACGTGCCACAACGCCAAGCGGATCACCGACACGCATCGCGTCCCGTTCCGCTCGCTCCAGACCGCAGCGACGGCGGGGTTCCGCCCGTGCCGTGTCTGCCGCCCGGACTCCGGGGCCGCCGTCGCGGCCTGAGCCCGAGGCTCAGGGTCGGGTCCGCTTGACGGCCGGCCCTATGCTGGGCGCTTGGACCAGTCGCCTATGCCAAGCCGTCCCGGTGCCCGTCCCGATCGCGGCGCGATCTGGCTGGGTCTCTTCGTCCTCTACATCGTCTGGGGTTCCACGTATCTCGGCATCGCGGTCGCCGTCGAGACGATCCCCCCGTTCCTCATGGCGGCGATCCGATTCGTGCTGGCGGGGCTCGTCCTGCTGACCTGGTCGGTGGCACGCGGGGGCCACGCGTTCGTCGCTCCGACCCGGCGCGAATGGCGGGACAGCGCGATCGTGGGCGCCCTCCTGCTCGGTGGCGGGATGGGCATGGTCGCCTACGGCGAGCAGACGATCCCGTCGGGCATCGCGGCGCTGCTGATCGCGATGATGCCCGTCTGGGTAGCGATCTTCGGGCGCGTCTTCCTCGGCGAACGACTGCCACGCCTTGCCGTCGTGGGCATCGTCGTCGGTTTCACCGGCGTGGCCATCCTCGTAGGGCCTACGGCGTTCGGGACGGCCGGTGCCCTCGACCCCGTGGGGCTCCTCGCGATCATCATCTCGCCGATCGCCTGGTCGACGGGTTCGCTCTTCGCGTCGCATCGGGCGATGCTCCCCCGGCAGCCGCTCGTCTCGACGGGCGCCCAGATGCTCACCGGCGGGCTCGTCCTGACCGGGATGGCGGCGGTCACCGGCGAGTTCGGATCGTTCGATCCAGCCGCCGTATCGGCCGAGTCGTTCTGGGCCATCGTGTACCTGACGCTCATCGGCAGCCTGCTCGCATTCACCGTGTACGGCTGGCTGCTCCGCGTGGCGCCACTGCCGTTCATCGCGACGTACGCCTACGTCAACCCGGTGGTCGCCGTGATCCTCGGCGCGATCGTGCTGCACGAACCCATCGATGCCCGAACCATCGTCGCCGGTACCGTCATCGTCGCGGCGGTCGCGCTGATCGTCACGTCCCGCGGACGCATGCACGCGCCGCGCTCGCGAGTCGAAGTCAGCCCTCCGCCAGGACGGTCCGCGCCACCCGTCGAGCCAGCACCATCACGGTCAGCATCGGGTTGACCCCGATCCCCGACGGGAAGAGCGACGTGTCGCCGACGTAGAGTCCCTTGACGACCTCGTCGCCACGGTCCGAGACGCGCACCCGGCCGTGGGGATCGCAGGCGTGCTCGCGTGGAGTGGCGCCCATCCGGGCCGTGCCCATCTGATGGGCCGAGAGGACCGTCCCCCGGTTCGGCGAGAAGTCGAACGAGGCGAGTCCTGCGACGAACCGCTCGAACGTCGCGTCCTCGACACCGGCGCCCGCCGCTGACGGGGCGGCCCAGCGCGCGGACCGGGCGCCGGGGACCACCAACTCCACGGCGCCGGCGGCGCGTGCCAGCCGCGAGATCCGGTCGACGGCGTGGCGCAGCGTGGCCACCCCGGTCGCATCCAGC
>CAYVJP010000120.1:0-8413 GCA_964451745.1 uncultured Anaerolineaceae bacterium
TCCTGGCACTCGATGTTGCACTGCAACCAGGAGGCGTCGACGGGCTGGACGAGGAATTCCTGGGCGGGATCGATGGCCAAGCGGGGCACGTGCCTTTCAGGGGGTGTCGGGCTCGGGCGCAGACAGAGGATCGGCAGTGGTCGCCGACGCTTCCGAATCTACCATCCGCGTCTTCGGCGCTGCAAAACGGGTGGGTATGGGCCGAGCCCGGGCGAGGTTGACGCCCCGCACCCTCGCAGCTACCCTGCCCGCGATGGCGCCGTCGCGCAAAGGACCCCGACCCAAGCGATGCTAGTCCCGTGACCGCCCCCGAGTTCGCCTTCCTCGTCATGGGCCTGATCCTTGGTGTCGCGGCGGGCGCGGCCCTCCTGGAGATCGTGCGGGCGCGGCCTCCCGCACCTCGTGAAGTCCGCGTGACCGTCGCCCAGGACGCGATCCCCCGCCGCGCCGCCACCCTCGCCGAGGCAGCGTTCGCGATCGCCAGCGCCGAGCCGGCCCGCGGTGGCCCGGCAGACCGGCGAGACGAACCGGCCGGACCACCGGACGGTACGCCGGAACGTCGAACATCCGTTCCCCGGACGGCGCCGCTGACCTTCCGCCTCGCACCCGCGGCCGCCAGTCAGCAGATGAAGTCCGGTCGGATCGCGGGCCGGCCCCTTGCGCCGGACCGGGTCGGCGTTCCCGTCAGCGGCGGGGACGACCCGCTCCTCGCCGCGTTGCGGGCGAGTGCCGCCGCCAGCGCCGTCGCCGCCATGCGCACCGGGAGCTCGACCGCGACGGCCGAGCGGCCGGCGATCCTGAGCGGCCCGGACCCGATCCTCGTCTCGATGGCGGACGAACCCCCACCAGCGGAGGAGGGACCGACGACGACGCCGCTCGATGCGGCCGCCGCGGCCGACCCATCGGCCGTCAGCGAACCGTCGCCGCTGCCGTCGGGGCCGTGCGCCGAGCAACGCCGGCTGGCGGACGAGCGCTGCCTGATCGCGACTCGGGCGCGCGACGTGGCGCGGACGGCGGACGAGACGCACCGGGCGGCGCAGCGGACCTACGACGAGCACGAAGCCCGGGCCGACGAAGCCGCGGCCGCGGCCGACCCGCGAGCGGTCCGTCGCGCGAAGGACGACGCCCAGGCCAGGTTCCGCGCGGCACGCAATGGCGCCCGGACCACCGATGACGTCGAAGCCGCCGCCCGGACCTGGCTCATGGAGATCAACCAGATCAACGGCGATGCCCGGGATGCGGCGGCGATCCTGACCCGCGAGCGCGAGGCGGTCCGGACCCTGACGCCGGAGTTGGAACGCATCGCCATGCAGGCGGAAGCGGCGCGGATCGCCGCCGAGACGGCCGAGGCTGCCTGCCTGGCGGCCCGCGAGGCGGTCGCGGCGTGCGAGGAAGCGGCCGCGGGCCAGGTCGGTCACCTCCCGGCGATCCCGTCGGGTGCTCCGGAGGACGATGACGCCCTGGAGAAGGTCCCGGTCGCCGCGGCGCTCGGCACCGGCGGCACGCCGCGGATCTTCCGACTCGTGCGCGGCGATCGGAGTGCGATGGCGGAACTCGTGTACGCGATGGCCGGCGACGATCCGTCGGGCCGCAAGCATTGGCAGCTCGTCCTCTCGGATCTCGTGGATGCGATCCTGGCGGACAGCATCGCGGCGGCATCGCTGGACTTCCCCAGGGATCATCCCTTCTGGGGGCCGTTCCCGACGGCCCAGAGCCGCGACATCATCCACGCGCTTTCGTCGCTCGGCTACCGGTTCGATGGCCTCGGGGGCTGGGTCGACGGACGGGCGCCGACCCAGCGCGACCTGTCCCTCGCCCTCGGCTACGCCGGGATCGATCCGGTCCGGATCCGCCCGTGGCCGAACGAGGCCGAGGTGGAGAGCCTGCTCCGCGACGTGACCGTGGCGGCCGACGAGCGGCTCGTGGGCGCCGCCGGCGACCTCACCCTGGGCGAACTCGTGACCATGCTCGGACGGCGTGCGGATGGCCTCGCCGACGTATGGAACGAATGGGGGCGCCTGCGACCGCTGCTGCTCGAGGAGCGCTAGCGGTCTTCGCCGACCCCGGGGCTCGCATCGCCGGCGGGGCCGGGACCCTCGTCCTCGTCGTCGTCGATGACGACCACGCGCAGCGCCTCGGCAGCGGTCGTCCCGATGGCCGCGCCCTCCTCCGCGGCCCACGACCGGATCCGCTCGATCAGACCGTCCACGTCGCGGATCTGGCTGCGGTGCTCGCGCAGCGCATCCAGCTTGCGATCGAGGGTCGAGGTGATGTCCACCCACGCGTTCGGGTGGTTCGACCAGAAGAAGTAGAGCCGGCGAACGTTGTGCGCAACGATGCCCGAACGGCTGAGCGCCGGGAACGCCATCGGGTTGCGGGCCGCCGGGTAGACGGCGTCGACGGCGGCCATGCCCGCCGCGCGATGGTCGGTGTGGTTGACGCCCCCGTCGCGGTAGAACAGCGTCTCAGGATCGGTGGCGAGGACGGCGTCGGGCCGGAACGTCCGGATCTCGCGGACCAGCATCTCGCGCAGGGCGAGGTCGTTGGCCAGGGCGCCGTCGGGTTGATGGAGGTACGTGACCCCCTCGTAGCCGATGACCCGGGCCGCCGCCGACTGCTCCGCCTCGCGCAGGGCCGCGAGGACGAGCGGGTCGGCATCGGCGTCTTCGCCGCCCTGATCGCCGCTGGTGCAGCACACCAACCAGCCCACCGAACCCTCGTCGATCCAGCGCGCCGCCGTCCCGGCCGGTCCGAACTCGGCGTCATCCGGGTGCGCGGCGATGACCATGAAGCGGGCCGGGCGCCAGCCATGCGGTGCCGTCGGGTGGGGTGCGGTCAGGTCTGCCATGCACGACAGGCTTGCGGGGGCCGACCCTCGGCGCTACATTTCCGTCCGAGGCTTCGCTCGTCTCCCCCCACGAGCGAAGCCTCCTGATTCCCGGCGGTCATCCGCGCGAGGCCTGGAGCTCGTCGATCGCGGCCAGGACTTCGGTCGCATGGCCCTCGGCCTTCACCTTCGGCCAGGTCCGGGCGATCCGTCCATCGGGATCGATGAGGAACGTCGTGCGGGCGGTGCCCCAGTACGTCTTGCCGTAGTTCTGCTTCTCCACCCACGACCCGTAGGCCTCGGCGACGGCATGGTCCGCATCGGAGAGCAGCGGGAACGGCAGCGAGTACTTCTCGAGGAATGCCTGCTTGCTCGCGGCGCCCTGCGGGCTGACCCCCCACACGTCGGTCGAGCGCTCGGCGTACGGGCCCATCGCGTCGCGGAACGAGCAGGCCTCCGCGGTGCAGCCGGGCGTGTCGTCCTTGGGATAGAAGTACAGGACGGTCCAGCGGCCGCGCTGGTCGCTCAGGCGATGGATCGTGCCGGACGCATCCGGCAGGGCGACCTCGGGGGCGATGTCGCCGGCGACGGGCATGCTCATCGGCCGATAGTAGCGGGGGATTCGAAGACGAGCAGCAGCCCGTCCCGGAGCGCCACCCGGCCGCGCGCGGCGGCGAGGACATTGGAGACGCCGCGCGGCGTTCCCACGGGCACCACCGCCTCGTCGAGCGGGTAGCGCAGGCCGTGGGTGCTGACGCCCACGGCGTCGACGCCGAACGGGAGGAGCGAGACCGTGTCGCCCGGCACCCCCGTCAGCGCCATCGACGCCGGAGGGTCCGCAGGCCCGGCCCCGTTCCCGCGCAGGAGGCGGATCATCGAGCGCGGCGCGTACAGGACGGCGACCTTGCCGACGAGCTCGGGCATCGCCAGGAGCGCGATGTTCGCGAGCTCGTGGTCGATGCGCGGACCACCCGTCGCCCCCAGGATCACGACGCCGGTCGGATCGCGGACCAGCGCGGCACGGACGGCCAGTTCGGTGTCGGTCTCGTCCTTGTCGGTGCCCGAGCGCTCGATCTCGACGCCAGCGTCGGCGAGAGCGGCCAAGGCCGCGGGCGCGATCGAGTCGCCGTCGCCGACCCAGACGTCGATCCGAACGCGGAACGTGCCGGCATGCCGGGCCCCGCCATCGGCCGCGACGACGAGGTCGACCGCATCGGACCAGTGTGGCCAGTGGCGCTCCAGGAAGCGGGGATCGGGGACGTCGCCGTCGGCCAGGATGAGCGCGACCATCCGGTGATGCTACCCGGACCCACCCCGCCCCGATGCTAGACTCCGTGGGTGCCCCACCCCACCGACCACCCCGCCGTCCGACGCGTCCAGGAGGCCGCGCTGCGCAAGGGCGTGACCATCGAGGTCGTGTCCTTCGACGAGTCGACCCATACCGCGGCGGAGGCCGCGGCGGCGGTCGGTGCCGAGCTCGGCCAGATCGTGAAGTCCCTGGTCTTCGTGGCACCGCGCGACGATGGGGGCCTGGAACCGATCGTCTGCCTCGTGTCAGGCCCGGACCGCGTCGACGTCGCGCGACTGGCCGCCGTCGCGGCCGAACCGGAGATCCGCCGCGCGACCGCTCGCGAGGCGGATGAGCTGACCGGGTTCACGATCGGCGGCATCCCGCCCATCGGGCATCGCAGCCCGGTCCGGGTCTTCATGGACCCACACCTCGGCCGACACCCCACCGTCTGGGCGGCCGCCGGGCTGCCGACCGCGGTCTTCGAGGTCCCACCGGCCACCCTTCGGATCCTGTCGAACGCGACCGTCGCTCCCATCACCGAGGAGCGCCGCGCCGCGGATCTCGAGACCTCCGCTCCCGTCGCGACCCAGGGCAGCGGAGCCTGAGCCCGACGGTGAGCGGCAGCGTCGGGGCGACCGTCCCGGAGCCGCGCAACGCCACGGTCACCTACCCCGGTGGGCTGCGGGCACGCTGGCGCTGGGGCGGCAGCGGCCAGGCCGCGGCCATCTTCGCCCTCAGCGAGGCGGGCGGGACGCTCCTCGACCTCGGTCCGCGCGTGGACCGTGACCCGGATGCGCTCTGTCGGGCGGAGCTCCGGCTCGAGGGTCCCCGCGGCGCGTGGACGGCGCGGTTCGCATCCCCGATCCATGACGAGCCGAGAGCGACCTACTGGGACACCGCCGGTCTGCTCGTGGTCGCCTACGGGTTCCACACCTTCGGCCTCGACGCGGCCACGGGTGCCGACCGATGGGAGCATCGCTCGGCCACGCCGCTGATCGGACTGTTCGGCTCGCCGCGGCTGCGCCATGTGCTGGTCCAGTCCGAACTCGAGACCTTCGCGATCGAATCGGACGGTTCCGTCGCGTGGCGGATCGCCCACAGCGACGTCGTGACCTCGGCCGAGATGATCGGCGGACGCCTCGTCCTGACCGGGTATGACGGCCAGCTCAACGCGGTCGATCCGACGACCGGCCGCCCCGCCGCCTGACGGGCGTCGTCGTGGCTGTGGACGGACGGTGGATAACTTCGCCGATCTCACCGAATCTGGTGGATGACGCCCGTTGACCGCGATCGTGCGCCGGCCCCATCGTACGCATCAGCCCGGAGGGGCCGAACGATACTAACGGCGGCGATCGCATCAACGCCCACGTGTCGTGGAGGTTCCTTCGGGCCCTTTGCTGTCCGGCGCGTATCATCGCCGCCGTGACACCCCTCCTCCTGATCCTCCTCGGGTTCGCGCTGCTCGGCGCCGGCTTCGCCGTCCTGCGGACCTTCGGGCCACGCTTTCGGGTCGGCCGCTTGCTCGCCGCGACACCCATGGTGTCGGTGGCCGAAGCGATCGATCTCGCCGGTGGGACGCCTCGCTATGTCGGCATCCGCGGTCGGATCGATGCCGAGGACGAGTTCGAGGATGACGCCCACCGGCCACTCGTCCTGCGCCGCTCGCGCATCCAGCGCCGTCAGCGGACGGGCTGGGAGACGATCGACGAGCACGTCGAGGCGGTCGCGTTCGGGGTCCGCGAAGGCCTGGATTCGATCGCGGTGGACCATGCCGCGCTCGATGCCGGGCTCGTCGTCATCCCGCGCGAGTCCGTCGGGACGGCAGCCGACGTGGCAGACCGGGTGCCCGCGGGGACCCCAGCGACGACCCCGGTCCGATTGCGGGTCGATCTGGTCTCGTCGGTCGAACACGCGATCGTCCTGGGCGTTCCGACGCGGGACGCTGCCAGTGGGGCGGCGACGATGACCGCGGGGCTGGGTCGCCCGCTCGTCCTCACGACGCTCGAGCCCGCGGAGGCCATGCGGGTCATCGCCGAAGGCGGTGATCGCCGACCGCTGATCGCCGCGATCGCGTTCGCGACGGGGGCCATCGCCCTGTCCCTGGGGCTGGCGTGGGCCGTCCTCGGCGCCGTCACGGGGACGGCCGCGGCGGCATCCCCATCCCCGACCTCGGCCGTCGGCGGGGATCCACGAAGCAGCGGAGAGGGTCCGGGTCTCGTCGGCGAGCCGCTCCTGGCGATCGGACTGGTCCTCGGCCTCGGGCTGCTCGCGGCGATCGTGACGCTCGCCTACGTCCGGTTCAGCCGCGACCCGGAAGCCTGAAAACGCCCCGTCCGCCGATTGGGACCTTCTACCTATTGGCAAGAACTGTGAAGTTGGTAGCCTCGGCGCCGTGGACTTCACAGATATTGCCCCCAGGCCATGACCACCAGCCTCCCGCCGAGGCCGACTGATGCCACCCTGTCGGTCACGAAGGCCGCGCGCATGCTCGGGGTCCACCCGAACACGGTCCGGGCATGGAGCGACGCCGGCCGGCTGCGGTATTACCGGATCAATCCGCGCGGCGACCGGCGGTACCGCCCGGGCGACCTGCAGCGCTTCCTGAGCGCGGCCGAGCACCTGCCCACCGGCGAGGGATCGAGCGTGTCGGCGACCGGACATCGGCGCCCCCTGGATCCCATGGCCGTCGCCGCGGCGCTCGGTACCGGCACCTCCCGCCACGTCCGCGGGACGGGATCGGCCACGCGCTCGGACCGCCCCGGCCTGTCGGCCGACGACCGCCACCGGCGCGATCTTGCGCTCCTCGACCGGATCGCCCGGACCGCCCTGACCGGTACCGATCTCGATGACGACCTCGACCGCCTGGTGCGCGAGATCCGCGATGCCGCCGATCACGCCCTGGTCGTGATCTGGGAGCTGCACGGCGACCGGCTCGTCGCCCGCGCCATCGCGGCCAAGCCGGGGCAGGCCGTGCCGACGCTGCTGGACCTGCCGCGGGGCTACGGTGTGCTCGGCCGGGCCCTCGATGCCGCACCCGGGCCGCGCAAGGGCTCGTCGCGGGGTGATGACCCACCCGCCGTCCCGGTCCTGGCCGGTCGCGACGAGCGCGTGACGATCACGATCCTCCCAGGCGAGCGATCCGAGCTGGCCGCGAGCATCCCGGGGCCCGACGGGCCGTGGGGCGCCCTCCTCATCGTGGAGGACGGCGCGGAATCCCTGACCACGTTCGATCAGGATCTCGCGATGGTCCTCGCCGATGCCGTGGGCACCATCGTCGGTGTCGCGCGCCACCAGGAGGAGGTCTCCCACCTCCTGCACCGCGCCGAGGCCCTGCGCCGGGTCGCGGGCGACATCGGCAGCCGGCTCGATCTCGATCGCATCCTCGCCGGGCTCGTGGACCACGCGATGGTCCTCTTCGAGGCCGATCGCGCCGCCGTGTTCCTGCGACGTCCGGACGGCGAGGACGTCGCCGAAGTCAGCCGCGGTCTCTCGACCGGGTTCATCAATGCCATGCGTGCGGTGCAAGCACGGACGCTGCCGTCCGCGGCGATCGCCGCTCGCCGTCCGCTGTTCTCCGTGGGGTACCGCGACGATCCGCGCGGGGCCGATGTGCGAGCCGCCGTCGTCCAGGAGGGGTTCGACACACTGTGCACGGCGCCCCTCATGGACGGGACCGAGCTGCTGGGCTTGCTCAACGTCTATCACGACCGCCCGCATCCGTGGAGCGCGGACGAGCTGGAGACCATCGCCGCGCTCGCGACCCAGGCCAGTGTGGCGATCCGAACGGCGCAGAACTTCCAACGCATGGCCACCTGGACCGCGCAGCTGCAATCGATCCAGCAGCTCGGTGCCCGACTCAACCACCTCACCAGCGTCCGCGACATCGGCATGACGATCGCGACCGAGCTCCGACAGCTCATCGATTTCCACAACGTCCGCGTCTACCGGCTCGTCGGCGCCGACCTCATCCCGGTGGCGATGCAGGGCCAGGTCGGCGAGTACATCGACGAGACGCCCGACCAGCTGCGCGTGGCCATCGGAGAAGGCATCACCGGCTGGGTGGCCGAGCACCGGATCGCCCAGAACCTGCCCGATGCGGCAGCCGACCCGCGGGCCAACACGATCCCGGGCACCGAGGACGATCTCGACGAGTCGATGCTCCTGGCTCCCATGCTCTACGAGGATCAGGCGATCGGCGTGCTGGTGCTCTCCAAGCTCGGGCTCCATCAATTCCACGACGACGACCTGCGCCTGCTGGTCATCTATGCGAGCTTCGCCGCCCAGGCGATGGCCAA
>CAYVJP010000121.1:0-8396 GCA_964451745.1 uncultured Anaerolineaceae bacterium
AGGTCCACCAGTACGGGATCATGTCGGCTCCCACGGTGGCCCAGGACGCGGCGCTGGCGGCCATCCTCGAAGGGGAGACGGACGTCGAGCGGATGCGCGCGGAGTACGACCGGCGGCGGCGCCTGGTCGTGGAGGGTCTCAATCGCCTGGGTCTGGCGACCTTCGAGCCGCGCGGCGCGTTCTATGCCTTCCCGCGCATCACGTCGACCGGCTTGACCGACGAGGCGTTCGCCGAGCGCCTGCTCATGGAGGAGCGCGTGGCGGTCGTCCCGGGCAGCGCGTTCGGGCCCTCGGGGGCCGGGCATGTCCGGATGTGCTACGCGACCGCGTACGACGATCTGGAGGAGGCGCTCCGGCGGATCGCGCGGTTCGTGGAGCGCCTCGGCAGCTGAGTCCGGCGTGGGGCTACTGCTTCGCCGCCATCTGGCGTTCGACTTCCGCCTGGATCTGGTCCTCGCGCCGCTGCTTCGCGCGTCGGCCGACCATGATCCCGGCCACGACCGGCCAGAAGAAGCTCGCGATGGCACCGATGATCGCCGCGCCCGCGTAGAACGGGATCGGGTCGGGCTGGTCGCCGATGTTGCCGATCACCAGGACGAGGAATGTGACGAGCGCGCCGATCGAGACCTGGATCAATCGCTGGATCATGCTGAACCCTCCGTCCCCGCCGAGTGGCGGTCGGTCGGATTATCCTCCACCGCGATCCCCGTCGATCGGCCCGCCCCGCGGGTTCGGCGCAGGGCCTCCTCGATGGCCCAGATCGCGAGCGGCCGCAGGTAGATGGACGCCCGGAAGTCCCCCGCGGCGTCATAGGCCTCGGGGGTCCGGAACCACAGCCCGCGTTCGTAGGTGACCTCGACGGCGCCGCGGGCGGTGTCCCATCCTTCATCGACGAGACCGCGCCCGATCATGAAGGCGGCCAGGGCATACGTCGTCCCGACCCAGACCTCGGCCGACTGCTCGCTCGAGGCGTCGACCGAGCCGTCAGGGCGGGTGCCGTTGACCGCGCCCATCCGGCCACCACCGAACGCGCGGACGTTGCGGGCGTGGATCGTGCGCAGCGCGGCTTCCACCCGCTCCCGCGGGACGAGATCGCCGAGCCCCGTGGCATCCGCGTACCACTGGCCCGCCAGCTGGTCGGCCATGACGCTGTCCGAACTGGGGCCGCCGCCATCGTCGTAGGCGTAGTGGTCCCCCCGCCACAGCCGACGATCGAAGGCGACCTGCGCGCGCTCGAACCACCCCGCCCAGCGGCTGGCCGCCTCGTGGTCGCCGAGACGCCGGGCCATGGCCTCGGCCGCGAGCGTCGCGGCGAGCCAGAGCGAGCCGCCGTAGGCGGAGGGCCCGTGCATCGGCCACGTGTCGTAGGTCTGGTCGGGCTCGCCGTCGTGCTCGGGCAGCCCGTCGCCGTCGCGGTCGCTCAGGGCGAGGCGGCGCAGGACGTCGTCCACCGTCGGGAAGACGGCGCTGATCAGGGCGTCGCCATCGTCCCCCGCCGCGACCGCGTCGCGCCACGCCTGGAGGACGAACTTGGGCCCCAGGTCCTTCCACCCGCTGACATCCTGGAACCTGTACCAGTTGGGCTGGTGGAAGGGATCGTCGCCGGGCCCTCCGACGTCGTGCGGCACAGTACCGCCCACTTTGCGCGCGGCGCTGCGCCCGGTCGCCTCGATCTCGACGACCCGCGGATCGTCGACGGGGATGGTGGCCAGCAGGTCCAGGATCCCACGGAACTCCAGGTCCGGGTACAGCTCCAGCATCGCGAACGACGCATAGAAGTCGACGTCCACGGTGTCGTAGAACGGGTAGTCCAGGCACTCCAGCAGCGCGAACCGCCCGGGGTCCGCACGATCGGGCGCGGGCGCGCCCACCTCACCAGCCTCCCAGAACGTGCCGCCGTCCACGAGGAAGTAGAGCTCGTTGAAGAGCGCACCCCGATACCAGTCGGGTCGCAGCGGGTCGTCGAGGATCGGGCGCTGCCAGGCATCGATCGCGGCCCGCCACGCGGGTGCCTGTCGGAGCGCGTGGACGGCGAGATCCCAGGCCCGGGTCCCGTCATGTCCCCAGTCTCGCGTGTAGCGCTTCCACCATCGTCGCCCGCCGCCGAATTCCACGATCGGGAAGTCCCAGGCCAGGGCGAACCGGATGGAGCGTCGCGCCCCCGGTTCCAGCAGGGTCGTCGCCGCGATGGCGGCGCCCGCCGGCCCGGCCGCGGGGGCATCGGCGCGGGCCGGCGGAGCCTGGTCGAGGCGACCATCGGCGGCGAAGTCCGCCCAGAGTTCGTGGTCGTGGTGGGGATCGAACGTCGCGCGGGTGCTCAGGTCCCAACCGTCCGCCTCGAGGGCGGCGATCGCCAGGGAGCCGCGCAGGGCCGTCGGGGCGTCAGCGGCGCCGTCGCCGAAGCGGACACCGGTCACGCCCGCCACGGCGTCGACCGACTGGTGCGGCCGGCCGGGCGCAGGCCCGCTCGTCGGGCCGCCGGGAGGATCGGCCCAGGTGAAGAGGAGCCCGACCGTGAGCGGGTCAGGCCCCGGGTTCTCGCACCACCACTCGAAGACCCCGACGGGCAGGGCGCTCGCGTCCATGTCGCCGCCGATGACGGGGGAGAGCTGTTCGCCGATCAGTCGGAGCCCGACGACCTCGGGTTCGAAGGTCTGCCATGCCCGCGGGAACAGGGCGTGGTACGTCCCACCACCCACCGGCAGGTCCCAGCCCCAGGCGGGCAGGTCGGCCGGGGGTCGGAGAGCGCTGAGGACGGTCGCGCTCGAGGTCCCGTCCGTGCGCCCGACGAACAGCGAGAATCCGTCGGCGGCGACCGGCTCGAACCGGTGCTCGCCCACCTGCAGGTGCCAACGCGCGGCGTCGCCGCGAAACGTCCGCCCGATGCTCCCCGTGCCGAGACCGCCGATCGGGATGCCCGCCCACTCGCCGTCGTCCAGCATCGGGGTGTGGACCCGCGGGTGTCCCACCCGTTCGCACGGGACGCCGATCCCGCGGCGCCAGGCGACGGCCGGGATCGCCGGCCAGTCCACCGCGTCGCCGGATGCCGGTCCCGGCTCCAGCGTCGTCGTCATTTCTCCACCCCGGTGACGACGATGCCGCGCATGAATGCCCGCTGGGCCAGCAGGAAGATGACGATGGGCACGGCCATGGTCATGAGCGCCGATGCCTGGATGAGCGTTGGGACCCGCGCGTACAGGGCGTTGTATTGCTGGATCCCGATCGAGAGGGGCTGCAGTTCGGGGTTGTTGGCGAGATACAGCAGCGGGATGAAGAAGTCGTTCCAGGCGAAGAAGAAGTGGAACAGGCTGACCGCGGTGATGGCCGCGATCGATTGCGGGACGATGATCGAGCGCAGGATCCGGAACGGGCCGGCGCCATCGATCATGGCCGCCTCGTCGAGCTCGCGCGGGATCGACATGAAGTACTGGCGCAGCAGGAAGACGTTGTACGCGTTGGCGAAGAAGTGCGGGATGATGATCGGCAGCCACGTCCCGTTCCAGCCGAGCCACGTGAAGATCACGTAGGTCGGGAGCAGCGTGACCTGGAACGGCAGGATGATGGTCGCGAGGAGGATCACGAAGAAGGCGTTCCGCCCCGGAAAGCGGAATCTGGCGAATCCGTACGCCACGAGGACCGACGACACGACCGCCCCGATGGTGCTCAAGGTCGCGATGGCGACGGTGTTGCGCAGGAGGCGCGGGAAGTCCAGCTGGTTCCACGCGGTGGTGAAGTTCTCGACCTCCGGCTGGAACGTCCATGCCTGCTCGAGCGTTCGCCAGCGGCCCTGCCATTCGATCGGCGTCGCTGTCGGATCGGCCGGGTCCACGAACGTACTCGACTCGCGTCCGGGGTCGACGAGGATGAGCTGACGATCCCCGTCCTCGAAGGGCACCGTGTAGATCGGGTAGGTCTCGCCTTCGAACTCCGCGGTCATCGGTGCCGCCGGCCACCACGGCGATCCGGGCGTGGAGGCCTGGCTCGGCGCCTGGAACGCGGTCGTGACCATGAACAGCAGCGGCAGCAGGTAGCCCGCGAGGATGAGCAGGGCGAACGCGAACAGCGTGGAACGTCCCAGGAAGCGACGCGACGCGCGGTTGAATGGGCCGCTCGCGGTGAAGGCCCGTCCGCGCATCCGCGCGATATCGGTCATCGATCGCCGCCGGCGTAGTACACCCGGTTCCGGGCGAAGCGGAACAGGACGAGCGTGAGCCCGAGGACGACCGCGAACAGCAGCCACGCGATCGCCGCCCCGTAGCCCATGCGGCTGAAGACGAACGCCTCACGGAACAGGACGAGGTTCACGAACAGCGTCGCGTTGTTCGGGTCACCCCGTCCGTTGGTCATCGTGTACGCCTGGGTGAAGTACTGCGACGTGCCGATCAGCACGATGACGAGGTTGTAGAAGAGGACCGGCGACAGCAGCGGGATCGTGATCCGGCGGAACGACGTCCAGCGCCCGGCTCCGTCCATCCTGGCGGCCTCGTACAACTCGGTCGGGATGGATTGGAGGCCGGCGATGTTGATGATCACGAAGTTGCCGATCGCCCACAGCCCGATCAGCGACAGGGCGGGATAGATCCAGATCTCGCTGTTGATCCAATCGGGCTGCGGCAGGCCGATCGCGCCCAGGATGATGTTGAGCCACCCCGTCTCGGAGTTGAGGTAGCCGAGCCAGACCAGGGTGGACGCGACCAGCGGGATCATGACCGGCATGTAGGCGAGCGTGCGCAGGGGACCGCGTGCGACGAGACGCGGGTGGTTCAGCAGCAGGGCGAACCCGATGCTCGCCAGCATCGTCACCGGGATCGAGATCAACGCGAACTTCGCCGTCGCGATGAACGAGCCCATGACGGTCGCGTCGTTGAACATCGTGACGTAGTTATCCAGGCCGATGAACCTGGCCCGGTCAGGGTTGATCATGTCGAAGTCGGTCAGCGAGAGGAACAGGGAGGCGATCATCGGACCGACGGTGAACAGGGCGAACCCGATCAGCCACGGCGCGATGAAGACGTAGCCCCAGATGGCCTCCCGACCGGCCGGTCGCTGGTACCAGGCGGAGCGAGGCTGGGCAGAGCGAGGCTGGCCGACGGGCGAGCGGCGGAGCTGCTCGGTGGTGTCCGTCATCTCAGAACCGCTCCCGTGATCGGTGGTGCAGACGGTCCCCCGGCCGGTCGAGCCGACCAGGGGACCGCTGGAGGAGAGAAGAAGCTACTACTGAGCTGCGTCGAAGACGCCCTGGAGGGTCGTCTGCAGCGTCACGAGCTCGGACTCGATATCGAAATCGGGCGATGTTCGATACCCATTCTGGAACGCCTGCCACGTCGACTTCGACTTGGCGTAGTCCGGGACCCATGCCTGGTGGTTGGGCACGTCCGGGTAGCCGAGCATCGCCTTGGGGACATCCCAGTCGAGATCGGCATCGGGGAAGTTGGCGTCGATGGAGTCGGTGAACCCCTGCTGGAGGGCAGGATCCGCCGGGAAGGCGCCGTAGACGGTCAACAGGTCGCCGGATCCCGCGAGGGCCGCGAGGGCCTTGAACGCGAGCTCGGGGTTCTTGCTGGTCTTGAGGATGCTGAACGTGTCGGCATGGAGCTTGGCGGTGATCGTGCCGTTGTACGACGGGGCGACGGCCCAGCCGAAGTTCTTGACGTCCCCGACGCAGCAGGTGAACCAGCTGTGGCTCTCGTTCATGGCCAGGTTCGTCGAACCGAACAGCCACCCGGCCCCCAGCAGGTCGCTGGCGATCTGGTTGGCGTTCGGGATGAAGTGATCGACCCACACGCCGTCGCGGAACCACTTCTGGCCCACGCTGACGTTCTCCGGGATCTGCGCGGTCTTGCCGTCGGCGGCAAGGAACGAACCGGCCCCGAACAGGCTCGACTCGGCGAGCGGACTGTTGTCCGCGTACTGCATGTCGAAGCCCCACTGCTCGATCTTCTCGGGATCGAAGTCGGCGCTGGTCGCGTCGTTGCCGTTGGCGTCGACGGTCAGCTTCATCGCCAGCTCGCGAACGGCGGCCATGTCCCAGGGCTTGCCTTCGTACATGTCACCGACCTTGCTCGGCGGGTACGGCAGGTCGGCCTCGTCGAAGAGGTCCTTGTTGTAGTACAGGAAGGACGGATAGGTCCCGAAGGGGACGCCGATCGTCGAGCCACCGGGGCCCATGTTGAAGAAGTCGACGAGGGCCGGGTCGAACTTGGACATGTCGAAACCGGACGACTCGATGAGCGGCCCGAGGTCGAGCAGCTGGTCCATGAACAGGTTGAGCCCTTCGACGCCGACCGGCCCGATGATGTCCGGCGGGTTCCCCGCGGCGATCTGCGTGCGCAGGATGGTGCCGGCCTGGGTGTTGTCGACGATCTCGAGGGAGATGTAGATCTCCTTCTGCGAGTTGTTGAAGGCCGCGACGACCTCCTGCTGCTTGGCGATCTGCGGCGGCTGCCCGCCGGTGCCGAGACCGACGAACCAGCGGATGACGACGCCGCCGTTGGGGCCGGGCGCGTTCGACGGCAGCGGCTCCGGGGTGAGGAGCGGCGTGGCGGACGGGGCCGGGGCCGGCGTGACGGCGGCTTCGGACGGCGCGGCGCTGGGTGCCGTGGATGTGGTCGAACTCCCGCAGGCAGCCGCGATGATGGCGACGATGCCGAAGAGCGCGATCAAGGCCCGCGGGCCGGATCTGGTCTGGGTCATGGCAGTCGACTCCTCCTGTTTCCGAGATCTTCGTTCGATCTCCTACCTCACCTGGACGAGGCCTGGGTGGTGTGGACGCCGTTCCGCCGTGGATCGTCGTCCGCCGGTCGCCGGCCGGCTCAGGGCTTGCGCCTCCCGGCGCTCGACGCGCGCCTGATCAACTCGGTGGCCAGGATCACGCGCCGTGGCACGCGATCCGACCGCCCCATCGACCCGACGAGCAGGTCGACCATCTCGTGCCCCATCTCCTCGACCGGCTGCCGGACGCTGGTGAGGGGCGGACGGGTGGTGGTGGCGATGGGTGCGTCGTCGTACCCGACGATCGCGATGTCGTCCGGCACCCGGCGGCCGGAACCCTGGATGACCCCAAGGGCCGCGACGGCCATGAGGTCCGAGGCGCAGAAGACCGCATCGAGGTCCGGGCGCCGGGCGAGGAGCCGCTCCATCGCCGTGGTGCCACCCTCATGCGTGAAGTCGCCGACCTCCACGAGGTCCGGCTCGGCCGCGATCCCGCGTTCGGCGAGGGCGTCGTGATAGCCCGCGAGCCGGTCCTGTCCGGCGACCATGTCCTGGGGTCCACCGATGGTGGCGATCCGACGCCGTCCGCCGTCGGCCAGGTGCAGGGTCGCGAGACGCGCACCGCCCCGATTGTCGGCATCGACGTGGTCGACATCCGCGCCGAGTGGCGGCCGACCGACGACGACCAGCGGGATGCGTCGGGCGGCCAGCTCGGCGGGCAGGGGGTCGTCGCCGTGCAGGCTGACGAGGATGACGCCGTCGACGTGACCGCCGGTCAGATAGCGCATGGAGCGCCGTTCCTCCTGGACGTCGTCGGGCATCAGGAGGACGAGTTGGAGGTCCCTGGCCGCGAGCGCGGTGCTGACGCCGCGGATGACCCGCGGGAAGAACGGATCGCTGAACAGGCGGCCGGCCGGTTCGGTGATGACCACGGCGATCGACTCGCTTCGGCGGGTGACGAGGCTCCGCGCCGCGCGATTGGGGACGTACCCGAGGCGGTCGATCGCCTTCTCGACGGAACGTCGGACATCGGGGCTCACCTTGGGCGAACCGTTGACCACCCGGGACACCGTCGCGCGGGAGACACCGGCCACGCGTGCTACCTCGTCGAGGGTCGCGGTGGGTCGGGCGCTGGTGGCCTCGAGTTGCGACATCGTTCCCTCTGGGCGAGGTGTCGTGAGAGCGCTCTCACGCGTTGTTTCGCAACATACCACCATGTGTCAAGAGAGCGCTCTCATGCACCCGATCGGTGTGGTTCGGTGGCGGTTCGGTCGCCAGCCGGGTTGGGCCGGGGAGTCGCGCCATCGTGGGCCGGGCCCGCCGGAGTGCGCGGCGGAGCCCGGGCACGAGGGCCATGGCCCCCGGAGCGGGCACCCGAGCTCGCTGGCACGACGGCCGAACCCGCTGGCATGCTGGCCGTGCCCGCTGACTTGACGGCCGAACCCGCTGGCAGGACGGCCGTGCCCGCTGGCACGCTGGGATACCCCATCCGACCGGCGGACGCCGACGAGCCGCCCAGGGATCGGGTGTCACCGGTCGAATGGGGCCCTGCACGGCGCCGATCGACCGAGGAAGGCCGTGAACGACCCCAGCCCCCAGGCCCATCGGATGCTCGGCGGGCGGATGGGGACACCAAGCGACCACCGGTCGATCGGCCCCTCTGGTGCCGCCACGCCCGCCCGACC